>NZ_JBHVQX010000009.1:105544-215663 GCF_042886395.1 Streptomyces sp. NPDC058008
GTTTATATGTTCCACTTGGGGCGCTGTAACTGCTTGTTGGGGGTGGCGTTCTTCGCATTTTGCTGTGCTTTGCGGGGGGCGCGGGGGGGGGGGGGGCGGCCCCCCCGCCGCCGCACGGGTCCGGCGGCGGGGTGTGGGCGGGGGGGGTGGGGTTGGGGGGCCGCGCCCACCACGCCCTGATGTCACGCGGCCCGGCGGCCACGGCCGGGAGCGTTGCCGCGCCCCGTGCCGCCTGCCCGGCCGGCCCCGGCGCCACGGGCGGAACCGCCCGCGCCACCGGCTCCGCCGCGAGCCGCACCACCGGTGCCGGACCCGCCCCGCGCGCCGCCGCCCGCACCGCCACGGGCAGCGCCGGTGCCGCCCTGTGCGGCGCCCGAGCCGGAGCCCGTACCGCCGCGCCGGCCACGGCCACGGCTGCCCGAGCGGAAGGATCCGCCGGCCGCCTGGCCGGAGCCCTGGCTTCCGCCGCGGGTACGCGGCTTGGGCTGCGTCGGCTGCGGCACCTCGATGACGATCGCGACACCGGACGGCTCACGGGCACCCGTGATCCGGCTGAGCTCCTCGTCGCTGGACTTGATCCGGGTGGTGAGCGGGGCGATGCCCGCGTCCTGCATCAGCCGGGTCATGTCGCGCTTCTCCTCGGGCAGCACGAGCGTGACGACACTGCCCGACTCCCCGGCGCGCGCGGTGCGCCCGCCACGGTGGAGGTAGTCCTTGTGGTCGGTCGGCGGGTCCACGTTGACGACGAGGTCGAGATCGTCGATGTGGATGCCCCGGGCCGCCACGTTCGTCGCGACGAGCGCGGTGACCTGGCCGTTCTTGAACTGGTCCAGGGTGCGGTTGCGCTGCGGCTGGGAGCGGCCGCCGTGCAGGGCCGCGGCGCGCACGCCGCTGGCGAGGAGTCGCTTGGCGAAGCGGTCGGCGGAACGCTTGGTGTCCACGAACATGATCACCCGGCCGTCACGGGCGGCGATCCGGGTCGCGACGGCCTTCTTGTCCGTCTCGTCCGCCACGTGCAGCACGTGGTGCTCCATGGTGGTGACGGCACCGGCCGACGGGTCGACCGAGTGCACGACCGGGTCGGTGAGGAACATCTTCACCAGCCGGTCGATGTTCTTGTCGAGGGTCGCGGAGAACAGCATCCGCTGCCCGTCCGGCTCGACCTGCTTGAGCAGCGCGACGACCTGCGGCATGAAGCCCATGTCGGCCATCTGGTCGGCCTCGTCGAGGACGGTGATCGACACCTCGTCGAGCCGGCAGTCGCCGCGCTCGATGAGGTCCTTCAGCCGGCCGGGCGTGGCGACGAGCACCTCGGCGCCGCGGCGCAGTGCGCCGGACTGCCTGCTGATCGACATGCCGCCGACGACGGTGGCGACGCGCAGGTTCACGGAGGTCGCGTACGGGGTCAGGGCGTCGGTGACCTGCTGGGCGAGCTCGCGGGTGGGGACGAGCACGAGGGCCAGCGGGGCGTGCGGCTCGGAGCGGCGTCCGGCGGTACGGGCGAGGAGTGCCAGGCCGAAGGCCAGGGTCTTGCCCGAGCCGGTGCGGCCGCGGCCGAGGATGTCCCGGCCGGCCAGCGAGTTCGGCAGGGTGGCGCCCTGGATCGGGAAGGGGTCGGTGACGCCCTGCGCGGCGAGGGTCTTCAGCAGCGCGGCGGGCATGTCCAGCTCGGCGAACGCGTCGACGGCGGGCAGTGCGGGGGTCAGCGTCTCCGGCAGGGCGAACTCGCCGCCCTGGGCGGGCGCGGTCCTGCGGCGGGCCGGTGCCTTGCCGGACCCTCGGTTGTTCGACTGCGCCCGGTCCGCGCCGCGCCCCTTTATCGGGCGGCTGCGGGTCGGTCGGTCCTGGCGTTCGGAGCGGGTCATACGGAATTGCCCTCCTGGGGGATTCCTGGGATTACTGCCGACTGCTGCGGACTGCTTGATGTGCGCCCCAGGATGCAAGCACAGAGCAGATGCCCGGCGGAGAACCCGACCGGGAGAAACAACTGAGCGGAAACAGCACAAACCGGGGCCCGCACCTTCACGGTGCGGGCCCCGGCTGCGAGGTACGCGTCCGGCAATTAGGCCGGGACGATGTTCTCCGCCTGCGGGCCCTTCTGGCCCTGCGTGACGTCGAAGGAGACCTTCTGGCCCTCCTGGAGCTCACGGAAGCCCTGGGTGGCGATGTTGGAGTAGTGGGCGAAGACGTCGGCGCCGCCGCCGTCCTGCTCGATGAAGCCGAAGCCCTTTTCCGAGTTGAACCACTTCACGGTTCCAGTAGCCATGTCATTCTCCTAAAAGAGGTGCAGTGCCGGAAATCCGCACTTTACGGATTCCAAGTCGCCGCATTGAGCCCCATCCGGAGAAAGCCGGAAAACAATAAAGCGCCTGAGGAGGGTTCCCGTCAGGCGCACATAAAGTTCATGGGTACCAAAACTGCAACTCGGCAACCGTAGCACGTTCTGTCGGCGGGCGGCAGATCACTCCGCCCCGGCGCGCCGGGAAGTCCGCTGACCAGCGGGCTGCCGGGGACCGTTCACGGCGGGTTCGGTAATCGTTCCGTGGCGCTTGGCGCGCCGTTCTCCCGGAGGGCTGCGGCCTTCTCCGGGGGCGGGACCCCGCCGGCTCCGGGAAACGGCCGGGCCGGGTGCTTACGCGCGGGCGGCGGGTCCACCGGCCCGCCACCCTGGTCACTCCCCCGCTCCCCTCCCCCGTCGCCCCCGCCGGCCAGGCCACGCGGCGCCCCGCACCGCGTGGCCTGGGGGCCGGGCCGTCACGACTCCCGGACGGGGCTGTCGTCGGCCGCCCTGCGCAGGGTGCGCAGCGGCCGGCCGGGGCGCCAGACCTGTACGACGAGGTCGTCGCCGTCCAGCCCGGTACGGACCACCTCCGTCGGGTCGGCGCGGAAGAGGAGGAAGGGCTCGGGCGGGGCGACCTCCTCGGCGAACCGGGCCAGGACGGCGGGGTCGGTGATCTCCACCGCCCGCCCGGAGACACGGACGTCCCCGTCGGCCATCCCCGCGTCCGGACCCGGGTTGGCCTGGACGGCGAACCGCGGGTCGCGGCGCAGGTCCAGGGCCTTGCGGGAGTGCGGCATCATGCCGAACCACAGGGCGTCCATCCGGAACTCCGTCTCCAGACCGGTGACCCGGGGTGATCCGTCCGCGCGCAGCGTGGCGAGGACGTGGTGCTCGTACTGCCGGAACCGTCTCTCCACGGTCTCGGCGAAGGCGGGTTGTGCCGTGCGGAAGTCCTGCCACGTACCCGGTGTCGCGCTGGTCGTCATGGGGCCATCGAACAGCGGAATCAGGACATCCTCTGTCGTGATTCGCCGCGTGTTCACCGGATCGGACGCCGTCGTCGCGTGTCCCGCGTCCCGTGCGGGCGGGCGGTGGGGCGTCCGGTCGGGGGCGCGGCTTCCGCCCTGGTGGCCGCGGGAGTTCCGGGCGTACGCACCGCGCCACCCAGGTGTGCCGCCCCTCACCCTCGTTCGCTATCTTGAGCGCCGTCGCCCCGCGCGGCGCTCCTCCCCGTCCACGAATGAAGGAGCCGGCCATGGAGGCCGCCGCCACCACGTGTTACCGCCACCCGGCGTACGAGACCTATGTGCGCTGCACGCGCTGCGACCGGTACATCTGCCCCGACTGCATGCGTGAGGCGTCGGTCGGGCACCACTGCGTGGAGTGCGTGCGGGAGGGACAGCGCTCGGTGCGTCAGGCGCGCTCGCTGTTCGGCGGGGCGGTGCCGAGCGCGGCGACTCCGATCGTGACGTACGTGCTGATGGCGCTGAACATCCTCGCGTACGTCGTCGAGGTGGTGAGGTCCGAGACGGTGGACCGCTTCGGGATGCTCGGGGCGGTGCTGGTCGACCCGGCGGGCGGGCAGTACTACTACAAGGGCGAGACCTATCCGGGTTTCGAGCTGACCGGGGTGGCCGACGGGGAGTGGTACCGGCTGCTGACGGGTGCCTTCCTGCACCTGCCGCCCGACGCGTCGTTCGGCGTGATGCACCTGGTGTTCAACATGCTCGCGCTGTGGAACCTCGGCAGGGTCGTGGAGGGGCAGCTCGGCCGGGCACGGTACCTGGCGCTGTACCTGCTGTCCGCGGTGGGCGGTTCGGTGCTGGTGTACCTCGTCTCGCCGGAGACGACGGCGGTCGGCGCCTCGGGGGCGATCTTCGGTCTGGCGGCCTCGTTCTACGTCATCAACCGGCGTCTGGGCCGGGACATGCGGGCGGTCAACCGCTTCATGGCGGGATTCCTGCTGTGGATGGTCATCTCCGCCGCGTTCACCTCGTGGGAGGGGCACCTCGGCGGGCTGGTGACCGGCGGCCTGGTGACGTACGGGCTGGCGTACGCCCCGGCGAAGCTGCGGACGTCCGCGACGCAACTGGCCGGCGGGGTGGTCCTGGTGGCGCTGCTGGCCGTGGTGGTCGCGGTGCGCACGGCCTCCCTGACCGGGGCGGCCTGAGGCCCGAACTCGCCGGTCCCGGAGCTGAGTCCGCTTTCTGGGACCATCGTCCCATGGTGAGAGATTCCTCTGCTGCGTCGGGCTCCGGTGACGGCGGCCCCGGTGACCGGCCGCCTGGCGGGCTCCGGCGGCTGCACCCGCTCGACTGGCTGGCGGGCGTTCTGCTGGCCCTCGGGCTGCTCGCGGTGGCGACCGGGCTGCTGCCCTCGGAGCAGGCCTCGGAGGAGATGCGCCGTGTCGGGCCGCTGGTGGTGTTCCTGGGCACCGTGATCGTGATGGCCGAGCTGACTGGCCGGGCCCAGGTCTTCGACGTGGTGTCGGCCTGGGTGGCGCGGGCGGGACGGGGCCGGTACCCGTTGCTCTTCGGGCTGTGCGTGCTGTTCGCCTCGCTCACCACGATCACGCTGAACCTGGACACCACGGCGGTGCTGCTGACCCCGGTCATGCTGGCGCTGGCCGCCCGGGTGGGGATCGCGGCGGTGCCTCTGGCCATGACGACGGTCTGGCTCGCCAACACCGCGAGTCTGCTGCTGCCGGTGTCGAACCTGACGAATCTGCTGGCCGCGGACCGGGTGGCGCTCTCCCCGTCCGGTCTCGCCGCGGTGATGTGGCTGCCGCAGCTGGCGTCGATCGCCGTGACGGCGTCGTGCCTGTGGGTCTTCTACTGGCGGCGTGGCAGGCGGGGCGCGGACCGGTACGCGCCACCCGGTCCCACGGTGGCCCGGGATCCGGTCCTGCTGCGGATCTGCTCGGTGGCCTGCGCGGGCTTCCTGCTGGCGATCCTGGTCGCGGACGTGCCGCTCTGGTCGGCGTCGCTGACCGCGATGGTGGTCGTCGTGGCGGCGTTCGCCGTACGGCGCAGGCAGGAGCTGCGGCTGTCCCTGGTGCCGTGGCGGCTGCTGGTGCTGGTACCGGGGATGTTTCTCGTGGTGGGGACCGTCGACGCGCACGGCCTGCACGGGCTGCTGGCGTCGGCGCTCGGCTCGGACAACGGTTTCGTGGGGATGCTGCGGTCGGCCGCGGTCGGCGCGGGGCTGTCGAACGTCCTGAACAACCTGCCGGCCTACCTGGCGGGCGAGGCGGTCATCCCGGTGGGGAACCACGAGCAGCTGCTGGCCCTGCTGGTCGGCGTGAACGTGGGGTCGCTCGTCACCCCGTGGGCGTCCCTGGCGACGCTGCTGTGGTTCGAGCGGTGCCGCTGGCACGGTACGCGGATCGACATGGGCCGGTTCCTGGGCACGGGGCTGGTGCTCGCGGTGACGGGCACGCTGGCCGCCGTGTCCGCGCTGGCCCTGGTCGGCTGACCCCGGAGTGCGCGGCGCGGCTGCCCGGGGAGAGCGGCGCGGGCAGCGGCGGGTGCCGTCGCCGCCCGGTCCCGGACACGCCGCGGCGCCCGCCCTTGTCCGGTCGGGGACGGGCGGGCGCCGTGTTCAGTTCCGTACGCCGTTGTACGGGACGTCTCTGGGCGTGATCAGACCGTCAGGGAACGGTCCGTCGGGCGGATCGGGGCGTGCAGGGCACTGATCCCGGTCAGGAAGCGGTCCACACCGCGCGCCGCGGAGCGGCCCTCGGCGATGGCCCACACGATGAGGGACTGGCCGCGGCCCGCGTCACCGGCGACGTAGACGCCGCCGACGTTGGTCGCGTAGTCGTCGTCGCGCGCGATGTTGCCGCGCTCGTCGAGTTCGAGGCCGAACTGCTGGACGAGGCCGTTGGCCTGGTCGGTGCCGGTGAAGCCCATGGCCAGGGTGACGAGCTGGGCCGGGATGACCCGCTCGGTGCCGGCCTTCTGCTCCAGCTTGCCGTCCTTGAACTCCACCTCGATCAGGTGCAGGGACTGGACGTTGCCGTCCTCGTCGCCCTCGAAGTGGGTGGTGGAGACGGAGTAGATCCGCTCACCGCCCTCCTCGTGCGCGGAGGTCACCTTGTAGAGCATGGGGAACGTCGGCCAGGGCTGACCGGCGTTACGCTCCGCGCCCGGCTGCGGCATGATCTCCAGCTGGGTGACGGAGGCCGCGCCCTGGCGGTGGGCGGTACCGACGCAGTCGGCGCCGGTGTCGCCGCCGCCGATGACGACGACGTGCTTGCCCTCGGCGGTGATCGGGGAGACCGTGAGGTCGCCCTCCTGCACCTTGTTGGCGAGCGGGAGGTACTCCATCGCGAAGTGCACGCCGTTCAGCTCGCGGCCGGGGACGGGCAGGTCGCGGGAGACGGTGGCACCGGCCGCGATGACGACGGCGTCGTAGCGGCGGCGGAGCTTGGCGGCGTCGATGTCCTTGCCGATCTCCACCTCCGTACGGAACTTGGTGCCTTCCGCGCGCATCTGCTCGATGCGGCGGTTGATGTGCGACTTCTCCATCTTGAACTCGGGGATGCCGTAGCGGAGGAGTCCTCCGATGCGGTCCGCGCGCTCGAAGACGGCGACCGTGTGGCCGGCGCGGGTCAGCTGCTGGGCGGCGGCGAGACCCGCCGGGCCGGAGCCGATGACGGCGACGGTCTTGCCGGAGAGGCGCTCGGGCGGCTGCGGGGTGACGTCGCCGCTGTCCCACGCCTTGTCGATGATGCTGACTTCGACGTTCTTGATGGTGACGGCGGGCTGGTTGATGCCGAGGACACACGCCGACTCGCACGGGGCGGGGCACAGGCGGCCCGTGAACTCCGGGAAGTTGTTCGTGGCGTGCAGCCGCTCGGACGCCGCCGACCAGTCCTCGCGGTAGGCGTAGTCGTTCCACTCGGGGATGAGGTTTCCGAGCGGACAGCCGTTGTGGCAGAACGGGATGCCGCAGTCCATGCAGCGGCCGGCCTGCTTGCTGATGATCGGGAGCAGCGATCCCGGAACGTAGACCTCGTTCCAGTCCTTCACGCGCTCGCCGACGGGGCGGGTCTGGGCGACCTCGCGTCCGGTGGTCAGGAAGCCCTTGGGGTCAGCCATTGGTCGCCGCCTCCATCATCTTCTCGGTGGTCTCCTGCTCGGAGAGACCGGCGAGCTCAGCGGCGTCCTTGGCGGCGAGCACTGCCTTGTAGGTGGACGGGATGATCTTGCTGAAGCGGGCGGCCGCGGAGTCCCAGTCGGCCAGCAGCTTCCCGGCGACCGTGGAGCCGGTCTCCTCCTGGTGGCGGCGCACGACGTCGTGCAGCCACTGCCGGTCGGTGTCGTCGAGTGCCTCGACGGCGCCGAGGTTGCCGGTGTTGACGTTGTCGAGGTCGAGGTCGACGACGTAGGCGATACCGCCGGACATGCCCGCGGCGAAGTTGCGGCCGGTCTCGCCGAGGACGACCGCGTGGCCGCCGGTCATGTACTCGCAGCCGTGGTCGCCCACGCCTTCGGAGACGACCGTGGCACCGGAGTTGCGGACGCAGAAGCGCTCGCCGGTGCGGCCGCGGAGGAACAGCTCGCCGCCGGTCGCGCCGTAGCCGATGGTGTTGCCGGCGATGGTGGAGTACTCGGCGAGGTGGTCGGCGCCGCGGTCCGGTCGGACGATGACACGGCCGCCGGAGAGGCCCTTGCCGACGTAGTCGTTGGCGTCGCCCTCCAGGCGCAGCGTCACACCGCGCGGCACGAAGGCGCCGAAGGACTGGCCGGCGGACCCGGTGAAGGTGATGTCGATGGTGTCGTCGGGCAGGCCCGCACCGCCGAACTTCCTGGTCACCTCGTGGCCGAGCATGGTGCCGACCGTGCGGTTGATGTTGCGGATCGCGATCTGGGCCCGGACGGGCTGGGCGGCCTCGGCGCTGTCGGCGCCGAGGGCGTCGGCGGCGAGCTTGATCAGCTCGTTGTCGAGGGCCTTGGCCAGTCCGTGGTCCTGCTCGTTGACGCGGTGGCGCGCGGCGCCCTCGGGCAGCTCCGGCACGTAGAAGAGCGGGGCGAGGTCGAGGCCCTGGGCCTTCCAGTGGGTGACGGCCCGCTCGGTGTCGAGGAGTTCGGCGTGGCCGACGGCCTCCTCGATGGTGCGGAAGCCGAGCTCGGCGAGGATCTCGCGGACCTCTTCGGCGATGAACTCGAAGAAGTTGACGATGTACTCGGCCTTGCCGGAGAACCGCTCGCGCAGGACGGGGTTCTGCGTGGCGATACCGACCGGGCAGGTGTCGAGGTGGCAGACGCGCATCATGACGCAGCCGGAGACGACGAGCGGCGCGGTCGCGAAACCGAACTCCTCGGCGCCCAGCAGCGCGGCGATGACGACGTCGCGGCCGGTCTTGAGCTGGCCGTCGGTCTGGACGACGATGCGGTCGCGCAGGCCGTTGAGCAGCAGGGTCTGCTGGGTCTCGGCGAGGCCGAGCTCCCAGGGGCCGCCCGCGTGCTTGAGGGAGGTGAGCGGCGAGGCGCCCGTGCCGCCGTCGTGGCCGGAGATGAGGACGACGTCCGCGTGGGCCTTGGAGACTCCCGCCGCGACCGTTCCGACGCCCACCTCGGAGACCAGCTTCACGTGGACGCGGGCCGCCGGGTTGGCGTTCTTGAGGTCGTGGATCAGCTGGGCCAGATCCTCGATGGAGTAGATGTCGTGGTGCGGCGGGGGCGAGATCAGGCCGACGCCCGGGGTGGAGTGCCGGGTCCTGGCGACCCACGGGTAGACCTTGTGGCCGGGCAGCTGGCCGCCCTCGCCGGGCTTGGCGCCCTGCGCCATCTTGATCTGGATGTCGTCCGCGTTGACCAGGTACTCGCTGGTGACACCGAAGCGGCCGGAGGCGACCTGCTTGATGGACGAGCGGCGCACCGGGTCGTAGAGCCGCTCGGCGTCCTCGCCGCCCTCACCGGTGTTGGACTTGCCGCCCAGCTGGTTCATGGCGACGGCGAGCGTCTCGTGCGCCTCCTGGGAGATGGAGCCGTACGACATGGCGCCGGTGGAGAAGCGCTTGACGATGTCGGCGGCGGACTCGACTTCGTCGATGGAGATCGGCTCGCGGCCGCTCCTGAAGCCGAACAGGCCGCGGAGCGTCATGAGGCGCTCGGACTGCTCGTTGACCCGGCCGGTGTACTTCTTGAAGATGTCGTACCGGCGGTTGCGGGTGGCGTGCTGGAGGCGGAAGACCGTCTCCGGGTCGAACAGGTGCGGCTCGCCCTCGCGGCGCCACTGGTACTCGCCGCCGATCTCCAGCGCGCGGTGCGAGGCGGAGATCCCGGAGGCGGGGTACGCCTTGGTGTGCCGGGCGGCGACCTCCTTGGCGACGACGTCGAGTCCGGCGCCGCCGATCTTGGTGGCGGTGCCGTTGAAGTACTGGGCGACGAAGGCCTCGTCGAGGCCGACGGCCTCGAAGACCTGGGCGCCCCGGTAGGAGGCGACGGTCGAGATGCCCATCTTCGACATGACCTTCAGGACGCCCTTGCCCAGGGCGTAGATCAGGTTGCGGATGGCCAGCTCGGGCTCGATGCCGTCGATGAACGTACCGGCGCGGACGAGGTCCTCGACGGACTCCATCGCGAGGTAGGGGTTGACGGCCGCGGCGCCGTAGCCGATGAGCAGGGCGACGTGGTGGACCTCGCGGACGTCTCCGGCCTCGACCAGCAGGCCCACCTGGGTGCGCTGCTTGGTGCGGATGAGGTGGTGGTGGACGGCCGAGGTGAGCAGCAGCGAAGGAATCGGCGCGTGCTCGGCGTCGGAGTGCCGGTCGGACAGGACGATGAGGCGGGCGCCGTCCTCTATGGCGGCGTCGACCTCGTTGGTGATCTGCTCGATCCGGGCGGCGAGGGCGTCGCCGCCGCCGCTGACGCGGTACAGGCCGGACAGGGTGGCGGCCGACATGCCCGGCATGTCGCCGTCGGCGTTGATGTGTATGAGCTTGGCCAGCTCGTCGTTGTCGATCACCGGGAAGGGCAGCGTGACGCTGCGGCACGCGGCGGCGGTCGGCTCCAGGAGGTTGCCCGCGGGGCCGAGCGTGGAGCGCAGCGAGGTGACGAGCTCCTCACGGATGGCGTCCAGCGGCGGGTTGGTGACCTGGGCGAACAGCTGGGTGAAGTAGTCGAAGAGCAGCCGGGGGCGCTCGGAGAGCGCGGCGATCGGCGAGTCGGTGCCCATGGAGCCGAGGGGCTCACCGGCGGTGCGGGCCATCGGGGCGAGGAGGACGCGGAGCTCTTCCTCGGTGTAGCCGAAGGTCTGCTGGCGGCGGGTGACCGAGGCGTGGGTGTGGACGATGTGCTCGCGCTCGGGGAGGTCCTCGAGCTCGATCTCGCCGGTCTCGAGCCACTCCTCGTACGGCTTCTCGGCGGCCAGGGACGCCTTGATCTCGTCGTCCTCGATGATGCGGTGCTCGGCGGTGTCCACGAGGAACATCCGTCCGGGCTGGAGGCGGCCCTTGCGGACGACCTTGGCCGGGTCGATGTCCAGGACGCCGACCTCGGAGGAGAGGACGACGAGGCCGTCGTCGGTGACCCAGTAGCGGCCGGGGCGCAGGCCGTTGCGGTCGAGGACCGCGCCGACCTGGACACCGTCGGTGAAGGTGACGCAGGCCGGGCCGTCCCAGGGCTCCATCATCGTGGCGTGGTACTGGTAGAACGCGCGGCGGGCCGGGTCCATGGACGCGTGGTTCTCCCACGCCTCGGGGACCATCATCAGCACCGAGTGCGGCAGCGAGCGGCCGCCGAGGTGGAGCAGCTCCAGGACCTCGTCGAAGGAGGCGGAGTCGGAGGCGTCCGGGGTGCAGACGGGGAAGATGCGGTCGAGCTGCGCGTCGCCGAAGAGGCCGGAGGCGAGCTGGGACTCGCGGGCCTTCATCCAGTTGCGGTTGCCCTTGACCGTGTTGATCTCGCCGTTGTGCGCGACGAAGCGGTACGGGTGGGCGAGCGGCCAGCTGGGGAAGGTGTTGGTGGAGAAGCGGGAGTGGACCAGCGCGACGGCGGTGGCGAAGCGGTGGTCGGAGAGGTCCGGGAAGAACGGCTCCAGCTGCCCGGTGGTGAGCATGCCCTTGTAGACGATCGTGCGTGCGGAGAGCGAGGGGAAGTACACCCCGGCCTCGCGCTCGGAGCGCTTGCGCAGGACGAAGGCCTTGCGGTCCAGCGCGATACCGGCGCTGGATCCGTCGGCGACGATCAGCTGGCGGAATTCCGGCATGACGGCGCGGGCGCCGTTGCCGAGGATGTCCGGGGTGACCGGGACCTGGCGCCAGCCGAGGACGTCGAGGCCCTCCTCGGCGGCGATCTTCTCGATCTGCTTGACGGAGTCGGTGGAGTTCTCCGCGGGCAGGAAGGCGATGCCGACGGCGTAGGAGCCGGCCTCGGGGAGCTCGAACCCGGCTTCTTCGCGGAGGAAGGCGTCCGGGACCTGGAGGAGGATGCCGGCGCCGTCACCCGAGTCGGGCTCGGATCCTGTGGCGCCGCGGTGTTCGAGGTTGCGCAGTACGGTCAGCGCCTGCTCGACCAGCTCATGGCTGGCCACACCGGTCAGAGTGGCCACGAACCCGACGCCGCAGGCGTCGTGCTCGTTACGGGGGTCGTACATTCCCTGCTGGACAGGGCGACCGTCCATGGGCGACCAGGCGTCGGAACGCATCGGCTCTCCCGTCGTCGTCGTGGCATGTGCTGTGCCGAGGGACGACGTTGGCCCTCTGCGAAATTTCGTGCAGGTTACATGATGGAACGCTTCTCAAAAAGCGGAAAGGCTGTTCCAACATGCGGACACCACGGAGCCGTGGTGGCGGGGGTCCTGAGCGGACGGTACGGAGGTCCACCGTCCGGGAGACCGCAGAGAGCAGGCGTCGTTGCCTGCGGTGTCTACGGCTCTTTCCCAGCGGTCACAGAATTGAAACCGCCGAGTAATGGCTACTTATGTGTAGCGCTGTATAGCGTCTCACTTTAGGGCCGGGTCGCCCCATCCGCCCAGAGCCGTGCGCCACGACGTACGTCACACGGCCCGGACGCCGCGGGGCGGCCCCGGGTCGTCCCCCTGCCCGGCGGGGACCCGACGGAAACCTGTTCGAGGGGTCAGCCCGCGGCCACGCCGAACAGGGTGCCCAGGCCGTAGGTGATCGCGGCGGCGGCACCGCCGAGCACGAGCTGGCGCAGTCCGCTGAACCACCAGGTGCGTGCCGTCACCCGGGCCACCACCGCGCCGCAGCCGAACAGGCCGGCCAGGGCGAGGAGCACCGCGGGCCACAGCCGGTCGGCGCCGAGCAGGTAGGGCAGGACGGGCAGCAGGGCACCCAGCGCGAAGGCGCCGAAGGAGGACACGGCGGCGACGAGCGGCGAGGGCAGGTCACCCGGGTCGATGCCCAGCTCCTCGCGGGCGTGTATTTCGAGCGCCTGCTCCGGGTCCTCGGACAGCTGCCGCGCGACTTCCCGGGCGAGCGCGGGCTCGACCCCTCGGGACTCGTAGAGCGCGGCGAGTTCCCGCATCTCGTCCTTAGGATGTTTGCGCAGCTCACGACGCTCGACCGCCAGCTCGGCCTCGACGAGCTCGCGCTGCGAGGCGACGGAGGTGTACTCCCCCGCGGCCATCGAGAACGCACCGGCGGCGAGCCCCGCGAGGCCGGTGATGACGATGGTCTGCTGGGAGACCGCCCCTCCGGCGACGCCCGTCATCAGAGCGAGGTTGGAGACGAGACCGTCCATCGCGCCGAACACCGCGGGCCGCAGCCAGCCGCCGTTGACGTCGCGGTGGGTGTGGTTGTCCCGGTGCGCCTCGTGCAGTACGGCGTCGGTCTCGATGATGGACACAGCTCTCCCCTTTTTCCCGGGAGCGGACCCCATGGGCTCCTCCGCTCCGCACCGTCGAAAGTACGCACGAAAAACGCCTCCCGCCAGCAAGGAAGGCCGAACTTACCTACCGCGCGGACCTCACTCGCGTGGTTGATTTGCACGAAATGCACGCCTCTCTTCGCCGTGAGTGGGCACACCTCGCATATCCGGTTCTCACGGGTGCGAGCGAAGGGCGGCACGATGGAGCTCATGGCGGAGGGTCCGGGCCCCGGCACGGGCGACCGGGCCCGGGGGGCGTTGCTGGGACTCGCGGTGGGGGACGCGCTCGGCGCTCCGGCGGAGAACATGCGCCCGTCCGAGATCCGCCGCCGGTGGGGCCGCATCGAGGGCTTCGTCAGCGACGATCCGGCCGGGACCGATGACACGGAGTACGCGATCTTTTCGGGGCTGCTGCTGGCCAGGCACGGTTCGGCGCTGACCGTCTCGCATGTCGAGCGGGCGTGGCACCACTGGATCGCCGATCTGGACGAGGGGCCGTTCCGGGGTGCCGGATTCAGCGAGCGCGGCACGCTGGAGAACCTGCGGCGCGGTCTGGCCGCCCCGATCTCGGCCCAGCACCGGCACGCCTGGAGCGACGGTCTCGCGATGCGGGCGGCGCCGTTCGGGGTGTTCGCGGCGGGACGCCCGGCCGAGGCCGCCCGCCTGGTCGCGGTGGACGGGCGGGTCAGCCACGAGGGGGAGGGCATCTACGGCGGGCAGGCGGTGGCGGCGGGGGTGGCGGCGGCGATGGTGGGGGCGGGGCTCGCGTCCGTGATCGCCGCCGCCCTCTCGGTCGTGCCGATGGACTCCTGGACCGCGCGCTCCCTGCGCCGCGCGGTCACGGCGGCGCAGCGCTCGTATCCGGACCGGCTGACCGGGGAACGCGCGGTGCGCTCCGCGGTCGTGATCGGCGGCTATCCGTGGACGGACCTGGCGCCGGAGGCGGTGGGGCTGGCCTTCGGCGCCTTCACCGCGGCGCGCGGTGACTTCCGTACGGCGGTGCTCACGGCCGTGAACATGGGCCGCGACGCCGACACGACGGCCGCCGTGGCGGGCGCGCTGGCGGGCGCCCTGCACGGGGCGTCGGCGATCCCCGGGGACTGGGCGGAGGCGATCGGCCCGGTGCGGGGCAGCTGCCTGCCGTCGATGCGGGGGTACCACGTACTGGACATCGCGGAGCTGCTGATCCCGGACGACGGGGAGGACCGGGCGGGGGCGCCTCCCGCCCCGGACCGGGAGCCCGCCGCCGCGGCGCACGGGGAGCCCGCAAGGCCCGCGGCCCCACCGCACCCGGAGCCCCTCGCCGGGCCGCCCCCGGGGCGCGCGGTCGCACTCCACCGGCAGCCCGTCGCCCCACCCGTTCCGCCACGGCACGGAGCGCCGGGCGGAGCACCGTCGTCCGCCTCCGTGCCGTCCGGGGGCGCGCGGCCCGCCCCCGCCGCGTCCGCCGTCACGTCACTCACCGTGACGTCCGCCGGCTCCGCACCGTCGGCCCCGGCACCACCCACCGCCGCCCCGCCGGGCCCCCAGCCCCCCGGGCCGGGTACTGCGGCTGCCGGTGTCCGGCGGGGCGCCCGGTGACCGCCGGCCGCCGCGCTTCCGCTTCGCGGGGCGTGCCCACCGCGCCGGCGGAGTCCGCCCCCCACGTGGCCGTCCGCATCTCCGCCGAACCGGCGGCCGGGAGCGCGGGTGCCCCCGGCAGGCGGGCCCGCGTCGAGGGGATGCTGCTCGGGCTGGCCGCCGGGGACGCCGCCGGGTGGCCGGCCGCGCGGCACCGGGCGGCCCGGATGCCGGAGTGGACGAGGCGGCTCACCCGGGAGCTGGACACCTTCGCCGAGCAGAACGCGACGACGACGCTGCCCGTGCCCATCGCCCTGAACCAGCCGCCGGAACCGCTTCGGCTCGGGCCGTCCGACGACGCCGAGTGGGCCGCGTTCGCCGCCAGGACGGTGCTGGCCGCCGCGGCCGACCACGCCCCGGACCTCTCCCCCGGCCAACGGATGCGGGACGCGATCGACCGGTCGTGGAACGCGCTGGCCGCGAAGGTCGCCGCCGCGAGCGCCCGTGCTCCCGAGGTCGAGTCGGCCGTCCTCCCGCTGCGGGCCCGGATCTCCGTACGGGCCGGGCTCGGCAACCTGGCCGCCGGACTGCGCCCGCCCGCCACCGGCCACGACAATCCCCACTACTTCGACGACGCCGCCTGTGTGCGGGCCGCCGTCCTCGCGGTCGTGCACCCCGGGGACCCGGCGTCCGCGGCGGAGCTCGCCGAGTTCGACGCCCGGTACACCCAGGACGGCGACGGGGTGCACGGCGCCCGTGCCATCGCCGCCGCCATCGCCGAGGCCCTCGCCGGGTCGGACGTGGAGACGGCGGTGGACGCCGCGCTCGACCGCCTCCCCGAAGGCACCGAGATCGCCCGCAACGCCGTCCACGCCGTGCGCCTGGCCCGGGAGTTCGCGGACGAGGCGGCCGGCGCCTTCGCGCTCGTCCCGGTACTGGAGCACCAGATCGTGGACCACGTCTACAGCTACGGGATCGCCGCGGCGGAAACCGTACCGGTAGCCCTCGCCCTGGCGACCGCCGCCCGGGGCGAGTTCGCGCAGGCCGTCCCGGCCGCCGCCTGCCTGTCCCGGGTCGCCGACTCGGCGCCCGCGCTCGCCGGGGCCCTCACCGGGGCGCTGGGCGGGACGGCGACCGTGCCCGAGGGGTGGCGGGAGGCGTGCAGGACGCTGGCCGGGTGCGCGCTGCCCCGCCTCGCCGGGACGGATCTCATCGAACTCGCCGGGCTGCTGGCAGCCACGGAACCGGCCACCCTGGGTGGACAATTCCGGCATGGCACACAAAACATCCGTACCGCTCGCGGCCGGCACGGCCACCACGGCGCTCACCCTGGATGAACGCGTCACCGGAGCCCTCGTCGGCGCGGCCGTGGGCGACGCCCTCGGCGGCCCGGTCGAGGGCTGGTCCCCCGAGCAGATCGCCGAGCGCCACGGCGGCCGGGTGACCGGCATCGTCGGCCCCTGGTACGGCGACGACTGGCGCACCGCGCGCCCCATCGCGCCGTACCACAAGGGCGACGGGCACGTCACCGACGACACCTTGATGACCCATGCGCTGATCCGGGTGTACGAGACGGTGCGCGACCATCTCGACGCGTACGCCGTCGCCGACCACCTCGTACCCGACCTGATGTCACGGCCCCGCTGGATCCCGGAGCTGGAGACCGAGGCGCTGCCCCTTCAGCGGATCTTCCTCGCCGAGAAGTGGATCGTCACGCGGCTGCACTACGGACACGCCGATCCCCGGGAGGCGGGCTCGGGGAACATCGTCAACTGCGGGGCGGCGATGTACATGGCGCCGGTCGGCCTGGTGAACGCGGCCCACCCGGAGGCCGCGTACGCGGAGGCGCTGGACGTCGCGGGCGCCCACCAGTCCTCGTACGGCCGGGAGGCGGCCGGGGTGCTGGCCGCCGCCGTCGCGGCCGCCTGTGTCCCGGGGGCGACCCCCGTCTCCGTCGTGGAGGCCGCCCTCGCCCTGGCCAAGGACGGCACCCGGTCGGCGATCGAGTCGGTGTGCGAAGTGGCCTCGCGCCACACGGACTTCGAGTCCGCGCTGGTGCCGCTGCGCGCCGCCGTCGCCCCCTTCGACACGGTCGGGCCCCACTACCGGGACCCCTCGCTCGGCGCCCGGCGGCCCTCGCGCCTGCACTCGGTCGAGGAACTCCCGGTCGCGCTGGGCATGCTGCTCGTCGGCGGGGGCGACTACCGCCGCACGGTGCTCGGCTCGGTCAACTACGGCCGCGACTGCGACTCGATCGCCACGATGAGCGGCGCCCTGGCGGGTGCGCTGCACGGCGAGGGGGCCGTCCCCGGGGAGTGGGTGAAGACGGTCGCCGAGGGCAGCCGCCTCGATCTGCACGCCCCGGCCCGGGCCCTCGCGGAGGTGGCCCGCGAGATCTTCGTACGGGACACGGCGCGGCGCCGCGCGCACGAGGAGGCGTTCGCGCTGCTGGCGGGCGACGGCCGGTGACCGTACGCCTGACCTGGGTGCAGCCCGAGGACCTGGTGGGACACGAGCTGCGCCAGGCCGCACAGGACGGCCGGGACGCCACGGACGTCGAACGGCGCTGGTACGCGGCCGGCGGGTCCCCGGCCCCGGAGCGTGCGGGGGCCTCGGTGCCCGCCGCGCCACGCCGGCTGCGGGTGCTCGCCGGGCAGCTGCTGGACGAACTCGCCCTGCGCGAGAGTCCGTTGGCCCAGGACGAGCCGACCGAACTGTCCGCGATCCGGGCCTCCTGCCCGCGCTGGCCGGCGCCGCGCGCCCGCCCGGTGGCCACCGGACCCGACCGTCTGCACGCGGCGTGGCTGGGCCGGGCGGCCGGCTGCCTCCTGGGCAAGCCGGTCGAGAAGCTGCCGCTGGCCGGTATCCGCGCCCTGGCCCGCGCCACCGGCAACTGGCCGCTCACCACCTGGTTCACGGCCCGGGGGGTGCCGCCCGCGCTGGCTGCCGCCCACCCGTGGAACCGGCGTTCGGCGGCCACCTCCCTCGCCGAGAACATCGACGGGATGCCGGAGGACGACGACCTCGACCACGCCCTGCTGACGGTGCTTCTGCTCCAGCGGCACGGACGCGGGTTCAGCACGTCCGACCTGGCCGGGCTGTGGCTCGACGAGCTCCCGGCGGGCCGCGTCTTCACGGCCGAGCGCGTCGCCTACCGCAATCTGCTCGACGGCGTCGAACCGCCGGACACCGCCCGGCACCGCAACCCGTTCCGGGAGTGGATCGGCGCCCGGATCCGGGCCGACGTGCACGGCTGGGTCCACCCCGGCGACCCGGGGGCGGCCGCGGAACAGGCCCACCGGGACGCGGTCCTCACCCACACGGCCAACGGGGTGTACGGGGCGATGTTCACCGCCGCCGCGCTGGCCGAGGCCGCCGGTGGCGAGACCGATGTGCACGGCTGCCTGGCGGCGGGGCTGCGAGTGGTGCCGCCCCGGTCCCGGTACGCGCACGCGGTGCGCCTGGGCATCGGGACGGCCCGCGCCGAACCGGACTTCGACACGGTCGTGGACCGGCTGCACGCGGTCTACGGCCCCACCCACCACTGGGTGCACGTCCTGCCGAACACGGCACTGCTCGCCGCCGCCCTCACCCACGCCGACGGGGACTTCGGCCGCTCCGTCTGCCTCGCCGTGTCCGGCGGCTGGGACACCGACTCCAACGGGGCGACGGCCGGCTCGCTCGCGGGGCTGCTGGCCGGCCGGGCCTCCGCGCTGCCCGACCACTGGACCGCCCCGCTCAAGAACCGCCTCGCCACCTCCGTGTCCGGCTTCGACGCCATCGGCTTCGACACCCTCGCGGAACTGACCCATCAGGAGGTACGCCGCCCATGACAGCGATCACGGTGCTCGGCAGCACCAACATGGACCTGGTCGCCTACGTCGCCCGGGCACCCGGGCGCGGGGAGACCGTCACCGGACGGGAGTTCCGGACGGTGCCCGGCGGCAAGGGCGCCAACCAGGCCGTCGCCGCCGCCCGCGCGGGAGGCGAGGTGGTGATGATCGGCGCGGTCGGGACCGACGAGTACGGCTCGGCGCTCCGCACCAACCTGGAGCACGCCGGGGTGGACACGGAGCTGCTGCACACCGTCGCGGGCCCCAGCGGCACCGCGCACATCGTCGTCGACGACGAGGGATCCAACGCGATCGTGGTGGTCCCCGGCGCGAACGGCACCGTGACCGGGCTCGGCCCCGGCGAGCGGGCGGCCGTCGCGGCGGGCGGCCTGCTGCTCCTCCAGCTGGAACTCCCCCTGGCCGCCGTCACCGAGGCGGCGCGGACGGCGAAGGCCCGCGGTGTGCGGACCATCCTCACGCCCTCCCCCGTACAGCCGCTGCCCGCCGGGCTCCTGGACGCCGTCGACCTGATCGTCCCCAACGAGCACGAGGCGGCCGCGCTCACCGGCTACGAGGAACCGCACGCAGCGGCCCGGATCCTGCTGCGCCAGGTCCCCGAGGTCCTGATCACCCTCGGCCGGAAGGGCTGCCTGTACGCGGCGCGGGGCGGCGAACCGGTCCTCTTCCCGGCCCCCGAGGTCATCGCGGTCGACACGACGGGCGCCGGGGACACCTTCGTCGGGACGCTCGCCGTGGCGCTCGGCGAGGGCAGGCCCGTGCCCGAGGCGGTGGCCTGGGCGTCCTCGGCCGCGGCGCTCTGCGTCCAGAGAGCCGGCGCCTCGACGTCCATGCCCTACCGAAGCGAGATCGATGCCGCGTGACCACTGCCGAACACCCCTCACGTCCCGGGACCCCCGCGACGCCGCCGCTGGCCGGCCTGCGGGTCCTGGACCTCGCCACGCTCTTCGCCGGGCCGCTCGCGGCCACCCTGCTGGGTGACTTCGGGGCCGAGGTCGTCAAGGTCGAGCACCCCCGGAAGCCCGATCCCTCACGCGGGCACGGCCCCGCGAAGGACGGCGTCGGCCTGTGGTGGAAGATGCTCGGCCGCAACAAGCGCACGCTGGCCCTGGACCTCTCCGCCCCCGGCGGCCGGGACGTGCTGCTGCGGCTGGCCGCGGAGACCGATGTCGTCATCGAGAACTTCCGGCCCGGAACCCTGGAGCGCTGGGGGCTGGGCTGGGAGGAGCTGCGCGCCGTCAACCCGCGCCTGGTGCTGGCCCGGGTCACGGGCTTCGGGCAGACGGGCCCCTACGCCCACCGGCCCGGCTTCGGCACGCTCGCCGAGGCGATGAGCGGCTTCGCCGCCGTCACCGGCGAACCGGACGGCCCGCCGACCCTGCCGCCGTTCGGCCTCGCCGATTCGATCGCGGCGCTCGCCACGGCGTACGCGGTGATGACGGCGCTGGCCGGACGGGACCGCACCGGGGCCGGGCAGGTGGTGGACATGGCGATCATCGAGCCGATCCTGACCGTGCTGGGCCCGCAGCCCCTCTGGTACGACCAGCTCGGCTACGTCCAGCCGCGGACCGGAAACCGCTCCCGCAACAACGCGCCGCGCAACACCTACCGCACCGCGGACGGCCACTGGGTGGCCGTCTCCACCTCCGCCCAGTCGGTCGCGGAACGGGTGATGCGCCTGGTGGGGCGCCCGGAACTGATCGAGGAGCCGTGGTTCCGCGCCGGCAGCACCCGGGCCGAGCACGCCGACGAACTGGACGAGGCGGTGGGCCACTGGATCGCCCGGCGCACCCGGGAGGAGGCCGTGGACGCGTTCGAGAAGGCCGAGGCGGCCATCGCACCGGTCCACGACGTGCGGGACGTGATGGAGAACCCCCAGTACCGGGCCCTGGGCACGATCACCGAGGTCGACGACCCCGAACTGGGACCGCTGAGGATGCAGAACGTGCTCTTCCGCCTCTCGGAGACCCCGGGGGCGATCCGCTGGGCGGGCCGGCCGCACGGAGCGGACACGGAGGAGATCCTGGCGGAGCTCGGCCTCTCCGCGCGGGCCGTCGCGGCACTGCGGGAGGAGGGCGCGCTGTGAGCGGCCCGGCGGTGGCCCTGACCTGGCTGTACGTGCCCGGGGACCGGCCGGGCGTCGTCCGCAAGGCGCTCGGTTCGGGCGCGGACGTGGTGATCGTCGACCTGGAGGACGCGGTCGCCCCCGACCGGAAGGCGTACGCGCGGGCCGCGACGGCGGAACTGCTGTCGGATCCGGTCACGGCGGACCCGGCGGCGGTGCCGGTCCACGTCCGGGTCCACGGCGAGGACGACGTGCGGGCACTGGCGGGGCTGCCGGGGCTGTCCGGGATGCGGCTGCCCAAGATCACCCACGCGGCGTCGGTGCACCACGTCGCGGCCCTGGCCCCGGGGGTGCCGCTGTATCCGCTGCTGGAGTCGGCCCTCGCGATCGAGCACGCCTACTCGATCGCCGGGGCCCACCACGCCGTACGCGGGATCGCGCTGGGCGAGGCGGACCTCCGGGCCGATCTGGGGGTGCGGGACGACACGGGCCTGGACTGGCCGCGCAGCCGTGTGGTGATCGCCGCACGGGCGGCCGGGCTCGATCCGCCCGTCATGTCGGTGTTCCCCGACGTCCGGGACCTGTCCGGGCTGAGGTCGTCCTGTGCCCACGGGAGGGACCTCGGCCTGCTCGGCCGGGCGGCGATCCACCCCCGGCAGCTGCCGGTCATCGAGCGGACGTTCCGGCCGACGGCCCGCGAGATCGACGCGGCGGAGCAGGTCGTCGAGGCGTCCCGGACCGAGGAGGGCGCGCAGGCCCTGCCGGACGGGAGGTTCGTCGACGCCGCGGTGGTGGCGAGCGCGCGGCGCACCCTCTCGCTGGCCCGGCGCCCCTGAGTGCCGCACGCGTGAGGGGGCCGCCGGACCTGTGCGGTCCGGCGGCCCCCTCACGGAACAGCGGGTGTCAGCTCCGGTCGGCCTTCTGCGGGGTCCCGTCGGCCTCCGGCGCCTTCTCCCCCGTACCGGAGGAGTCGCCCGTACCGGAGGAGTCGTCTTCGCTCTCCTCCACGTCGGCCCCGGCCTTCCCGGAGGCCTCCGCGTCGGCCTTCGCGCCGGTCGTCCCGGACGCGTCGGCCTCGGGCTCGGCGCCGTCCCCGGACGGCTCCGCCGCGGCGGGCTCGACGATCTCCTCGCGGCCCGGCCGCACCTTCGCCGAGATCACGATGTACGTCACGGCGAGCACGAACACGATGATCGCGGTCCACACGTTGAGCCGGAGGCCCAGCACGTGGTGCGCCTCGTCGACACGCATGTACTCGATCCAGCCGCGGCCCGCGCAGTACGCGGCGACGTACAGGGCGAAGGCCCGGCCGTGTCCGAGCTTGAAGCGGCGGTCGGCCCAGATGACCAGCAGGGCGACGCCGACGCACCAGAGCGACTCGTAGAGGAAGGTCGGGTGGTAGGTGCCGGCGACCCGGTTGGTGCCCTCGCTGATCTTCAGCGCCCAGGGCACGTCCGTCGGCCTGCCGTACAGCTCCTGGTTGAACCAGTTGCCCCAGCGGCCGATCGCCTGGGCGAAGGCGATACCGGGGGCCAGCGCGTCGGCCCAGGCCGGGAGGGGGATCCCGCGGCGGCGGCAGCCGATCCAGGCACCGACCGCGCCGAGCGCGATCGCGCCCCAGATGCCGAGGCCGCCCTGCCAGATCTTGAAGGCGTCCACCCAGTTCTCACCGTCGCTGAAGTACAGCTGGTAGTCGGTGATGACGTGGTAGAGCCTGCCGCCGACCAGGCCGAAGGGCACGGCCCAGACGGCGATGTCGGCGACGGTGCCGGCGGTGCCGCCTCTGGCGACCCAGCGCTTGTTGCCGAACCAGACGGCGACGAAGACACCGATGATGATGCAGAACGCGTAGCCGCGGAGCGGGATCGGGCCGAGCTCGATCACGCCGGTCGACGGGCTGGGAATGAAGGCAAGGTTCATGACGAGGTCGACGCTACCCTGCCGGACGGGACGTACGGCAAGCCGTCCGGCAACTTCTGGGTAACGAGCCCTCCGGCGGACCACCCGCCGGAGCGCCCCCGGCGGCCTACGAAGCCGACGGCGTCGCCCCTACGGTGCCCGGCTTCTTGCCCTTGTTCGCCTCTTCGACCCACTTCTTGATGTTGGCGGCGGAGATCTGCTCGTCGCCCTTCTTCGGGAAGATCGACTCGCCGTTGAGCAGCGCGGCCGGTGTCCCCTCGAATCCGCCCTCGGCGAACGCCTTGTTGGACTTCTGGACCCAGCTGTCGTGCGTGCCGTCCTCCACACAGCTGCGGAAGGCGGGGGTGTCCAGGCCGTCCACCTTGCCGGCCAGGTCGATCAGCTTGCTGTTCCTGCCGAAGGCGTCGTCGGTCTCCGCGGGCTGGTTGCGGTAGAGGACGTCGTGGTACGCGGCGAACTTCCCCACGTCCTGGGCGCAGCCGGCGGCGTTGGCCGCGCGCAGCGATCCGCTGCCGCCGAGGTTGCCGTCGATGATCGTGGCCAGGTGGTACTCCACCTTGAGCTGGCCGCTGTCGGCGAGCTCCGTGATCGTGTCGCGGAAGGCGTTCTCGAACTGGGCGCAGACCGGGCAGCGGAAGTCCTCCCAGATCGTGAGCGTGGACGGGGCGTCGTCGGCCCCGACCTGGAGGGCGAGTCCGTCCTCACCCATCGCCCCCGAGGGGGTGACGGCGGGGCCGGCCTCCTTGTCCTTGCCGCTCTTCCCGGCATTGGCGGCGACGACGCCGATCACGGCCGCGAGGGCCAGCACCCCCACCACGGCCGTCGAGACGATCAGCGTGCGGCGGCGGCGCTCCCGCGCACGGTCCTGCTCACGCTGCTGGGCCAGCCGCTCACGCGCGGCTCTGCTTCGGTCTTGGTTCTTCTCGCTCACATTGCGTGAACGAACCGGGGAGGCACGTCAGCGCCTCCCCGGTCCCAGGTCCACCCGTACGGATGACGGGCGCTGTCAGCGCTTTCGAACGCCTTCGGCCAGTTCGGCCGCCAGCGCGCGGACGGCGTCGAGGCCCGCCGCCTCGTCCGGGGCGTCCAGGATCCGCTTGACGAAGGCCGATCCGACGATCACCCCGTCGGCGAAGCCGGCGACCTGCCGCGCGTGCTCGGCGGTGGAGACGCCGATGCCCACGCAGACCGGCAGGTCCGTGGTGGCGCGGGTGCGCCGCACCAGGTCGCGGGCCTGCTCGCCGACCGATTCGCGGGTGCCGGTCACGCCCATCAGCGAGGCGGCGTACACGAAGCCGGAGCCGGCGGCCGTGATGGTGGCCAGGCGTGCGTCCTTGCTGCTCGGGGCGACGACGAAGACGGTGGCGAGGCCGTGCTTCTCGGCGTGCTCCCTCCACAGCCCGGACTCCTGGACCGGCAGGTCGGGCAGGATGCACCCGGCGCCGCCCGCCTCGGCCAGCTCGGCGGTGAAGCGCTCCACGCCGTACCGGTCGATCGGGTTCCAGTACGTCATGACGAGGATCGGCGCGCCCGTCGCCTCGTGGGCCTCACGGACCGTGCGCAGGATGTCGGCGATCTTGACCCCGCCGCGCAGGGCGATGTCGTCGGCGGTCTGGATGACGGGTCCGTCGAGCACCGGGTCGCTGTGCGGGAGTCCGACCTCGATGACGTCGGCGCCGCCCGCGACGGCCGCCTTGACGGCGGCGATGCCGCCGTCGACGGTCGGGAAGCCGCCGGGCAGGTAGGCGATGAGCGCCGCCCTGTTCTCGGACGCCGCCCGGGCGAGCGTCGATTCGAGGAGCTCTCGGTCGCCGCTCACCTGGTGACCTCTTCCTCTCCGTCGGCCACGTCGGCCTCGACGGCCGCGTCGGCGCCGTCGTACAGCCCGAAGTACCGCGCTGCCGTGTCCATGTCCTTGTCACCGCGGCCGGACAGGTTGATGAGGATCAGCCCGTCCTCGCCGAGTTCCCGCCCGACCTCCAGGGCCCCGGCCAGCGCGTGCGCGCTCTCGATGGCCGGGATGATCCCCTCGGTGCGGGACAGGAGCCGCAGCGCCCGCATGGCGGCGTCGTCGGTGACCGCGCGGTACTCGCCGCGGCCGCTGTCCTTGAGGTAGGCGTGCTCCGGGCCGATGCCCGGGTAGTCGAGCCCGGCCGAGATCGAGTACGGCTCGGTGATCTGGCCCTCCTCGTCCTGGAGGACGTAACTGCGGGAGCCGTGCAGGATCCCGGGCTCGCCCGCGGTGAGGGTCGCCGCGTGCTCGCCGGTCTCCACACCGTGTCCGGCGGGTTCGCAGCCGATGAGGCGGACGTCCGCGTCCGGGATGAAGGCGTGGAAGAGGCCGATGGCGTTGGAGCCGCCGCCCACGCAGGCGACTGCCGCGTCCGGCAGCCGGCCCGCGCGCTCCAGGATCTGACGGCGCGCCTCGACCCCGATCACCCGGTGGAAGTCCCGCACCATCGCCGGGAAGGGGTGCGGTCCGGCAACCGTGCCGAAGAGGTAGTGGGTGTGGTCGACGTTGGCGACCCAGTCGCGGAACGCCTCGTTGATGGCGTCCTTGAGGGTCCTGGAGCCTGACTTCACGGCGACGACCTCGGCGCCGAGCATCCGCATCCGGGCCACGTTCAGCGCCTGGCGCTCGGTGTCGACCTCACCCATGTAGATGGTGCACTCGAGGCCGAAGAGGGCGCAGGCGGTCGCGGTGGCGACACCGTGCTGGCCGGCTCCGGTCTCCGCGATGATGCGGGTCTTCCCCATGCGCCTGGTGAGCAGGGCCTGGCCGAGCACGTTGTTGATCTTGTGCGAGCCGGTGTGGTTGAGGTCCTCGCGCTTGAGGAAGACGCGGGCCCCTCCCGCGTGCTCGGCGAAGCGGGTGACCTCGGTCAGCGCGCTGGGGCGGCCGGTGTAGTCGGCCAGGAGGGCGTCGAGCTCGGCGGCGAAGGCGGGGTCGGCCTTGGCCTTGTCGTACTCGACGGCGACCTCGTCCACGGCGGCGACCAGCGCCTCCGGGATGAACTTGCCACCGAACGCGCCGAAATAGCCCTCGGCGCTGGGGATCAGACCCTCGGGGTCCGGGATGAAGAAGTCGGACGACATGCGACGTGCTCCTCGAATCGCAACGGGTGGTGTCACCGTATGCGCCGTGAGCGGGCCGCCACGCCGACCGGTGGGCGGTCGGGTGCGGTGGGCGTGCGGATCCCCCTGTCCGGGGGGCGACGGCCGGGGCTCGCTACGGCGCGGACCCCGTGCGCCATCGCATGCCGTTGACCTGTCCGGGCTCGTCGCCGATCACGTACCGCACCCGCCGGCCGTGCACGCGCCGTGCGGGCGCGCGGCAGCCGCGGGGGCGGCAGCCGCGCGCGAGCGGCGCGTGCGGGTCCCGGGCGCTCGCCCCGGCGGGGCGCAGGCCCGGCCGGACGCGGGCGGCGGGACGGTCGGCGGACACGGGTCGGGGTCAGCCCCGTCCGTGCCGGAGCGCCGGGTGGGCGCCGGCGGCGACCAGGTCGGCGACGGCGACCCGGGGGTCGCGCCCGGTGACCAGCGACTCGCCGACCAGCACCGCGTCGGCGCCGGCGTTGGCGTAGGCGATGAGGTCGTGCGGGCCTCGGACGCCGGACTCGGCGACCTTGACGATGTGGTCGGGGATCTCCGGCGCGACGCGTTCGAAGGTGGAACGGTCGACCTTGAGGTCCTTCAGGTTGCGCGCGTTGACACCGATGATCTTCGCCCCGGCGTCCACGGCGCGCTCCGCCTCCTCCTCGTCGTGCGCTTCGACGAGCGGCGTCAGGCCGATCGACTCGGCGCGCTCGATCAGCGAGACCAGGGCCTCCTGGTCGAGGGCGGCGACGATCAGCAGGGCGAGGTCGGCGCCGTAGGCGCGTGCCTCCCACAGCTGGTACGAGGTGACGATGAAGTCCTTGCGCAGGACCGGGATGTCGACCTTGGCGCGGACGGCTTCCAGGTCGGCGAGCGAACCGCCGAAGCGGCGCTCCTCGGTGAGGACCGAGATGACGGACGCCCCGCCCGCCTCGTAGTCCGCGGCGAGCGCGGCGGGGTCGGCGATGGCGGCAAGGGCCCCCTTGGAGGGGCTGGAGCGCTTGACCTCGCAGATGACGGTCACACCCTCGCCGCGCAGGGCGGCGACTCCGTCCTTGGCCCGGGGAGCGCGCGCGGCGCGTTCCTTGAGCTCGTCGAGGCTGACGCGCGCCTGCCGCTCCGCGAGGTCGGCGCGGACGCCGTCGATGATCTCGTCGAGCACACTCACGCGAGCGGCCCCCTTCCGAAGCGGTGATTGGGTACAGGATCAGCCGTCTCGATGGTATCCGCAGGAGGGCTCAGGGCCCGCATCCGGCGGCCCGGCGTCCCACGACCTGGTCATTCACGGTGCCAGTGCCGAGCCGAAGGGCAGGTTCCTGACCACGGAGAACACCACGAGCACGGCACCGACGGCCCACCAGTAACCGGGTGCGAGGGCGATCCGCATCGGCCGGCCCCGGGCGGCGCGGACCGCCCAGACGAGCCAGACCACGGCGAAGACGACGTAGCCGGCGACGGCCGGCGCGTTGGCGCCGAGGGCGGTGGCGAGGTCGCCGTGGGCGAAGGCGTGGGCGCTGCGCAGCCCGCCGCAGCCGGGGCAGAACATCCCGGTGAAGCGGAGCATGGGGCAGACGGGGTAGTGGCCGGGTTCGTTGGGGTCGACCGCGGCGACGTAGCCGAAGGCGCCGACGACGGCGGCCAGGACCCCTGCGGGGACGGCGAGCCGCCGGAGCCGGGAGGGCGGGGCGGGAGCGGGCGGAGGGCCCGGCGGGGGCCCGGGGGCCGGGTCGGGGGCGGCGGCTGCGGGAGAGGTCGAGGCGTCCACGCGGTGATTGTCCCCGTTCACGCGGTGAGGCGCAGCCCGGTCCGGGCCGCGCCTCGCGTCGTGTCCTGGGTCCCGGCGCCCGCCGGGGCCGGGGTGGCCGTTCAGACCGTGATCTGGGCCTGGGAGGCGCGGGCCCTGGCGGCCGCCATCTCGGCGGACTCCTTCGGCATGCCGAGGCCGGCCATCTTCATGGCGAGACCGACGACACCGCCGAGGGCGGCGACGGCGACACCGGCCCAGAAACCGAGCGTGTTCGCCGCGACCATGAAGAGGCCCGCGATGCAGAAGCCGATGAACGAGATGATGACACCGGTCCAGGCGGCCGGGGTGTGTCCGTGGCTGCTGCCCGCCATGAGTTGCTCCTAGTTGGTGTTGCGCTGAGGGTGTCGCTGCCGGAAAGGCTCGGTCCCATTGTCCCGTACGTGCCGGGGGACGTGAGGCTGGGGGGTCATGCCTCGCGCGTCGGGTCCTCGCCGCGGTCCAGGGCCTTCCACAGTTCCTCGGGCCGCTCGGGGTCCGGGGCGGTGCGGGGTGCCTTGCGGGGGCGGGGGGTGCCGTCGCGTTCGTACCGTCCCGACATGGCGGGCCAGCGGCTTCCGTAGCGCAGGGCGAGCAGTCCGGCGAGCAGGATCAGCAGCCCGCCGGCCGCGGTGACGTAGGGCCAGGCGGTGTGGCTGAGGGCCTGGACGGTGGCCGAGGTGTCGCCGGTGGTCTGCGCGGCCCGCTCGTCCAGGGCGGCGCGGTCGGAGGCACCGGCGTAGGCGCTGAGCCCGGCGCCGAGGCCGCTGAGGGCCAGCAGTCCGGCGACGATCACGCGGCCGCCGCTGCGGACGGCGAAGACCGCGACCAGGGCGGCGAGGCCGACGACGGCCAGGGCCGCCGGGAGGCCGGTGACGTCCTGGCCGTCGGCGCTGAGGGGCAGGATGCCGCCGCCGACGGCGGCCTTGCCCTCGGCCCAGGTCTGCCCCGAGGCGAGGAGGACGACGGTGGCGCCGGCGGCTCCGAGGAGCAGGCCTGCGGCCAGGCTCCGGCGGCTTCCGGCGCTGTCGGGCGCGGAGGCGGCTCGGGCACGGGGCTGGGGTACGGGGACAGCACTCACGTACTCCACTATCCCCTACCGGCCCGGCGGCCCCCGAGGCGGTTCGCCCGTGGCCGGCCCGGTGCTCCCCGGGCCGGTCCGTCCTCCGCCGTCTCAGTGGCCGCCGAGCCGGTTCGCCGTGTGCACGGCCCGCAGGACCGCGGCGGCCTTGTTGCGGCACTCGGTGTCCTCGGCGACCGGGTCGGAGTCCGCGACGACGCCCGCGCCGGCCTGCACGTACGCGGTGCCGTCGCGGAGCAGGGCGGTGCGGATGGCGATGGCGGTGTCGGAGTCCCCGGCGAAGTCGAGGTAGCCGACGCAGCCTCCGTACAGGCCCCGGCGGGTGGGTTCGAGCTCCTCGATGATCTGGAGGGCGCGGGGCTTGGGGGCGCCGGAGAGGGTGCCCGCGGGGAAGCACGCGGTGAGGACGTCGAAGGCGCTGCGGCCCTCGGCGACGCGTCCTGTGACGGTGGAGACGATGTGCATCACGTGGGAGTACCGCTCGACCGACATGAAGTCGACGACCTCGACGCTGCCGGGCTCGCAGACCCGCCCCAGGTCGTTGCGGCCGAGGTCGACGAGCATCAGGTGCTCGGCGCGTTCCTTCGGGTCGGCGAGGAGTTCGTCGGCGAGCGCCTGGTCCTCCTGCGGGGTGGCGCCGCGGTGCCGTGTCCCGGCGATCGGGTGGACCATCGCCCGGCCGTCCTCGACCTTGACGAGCGCCTCGGGGCTGGAGCCGACGACGTCGAACCCGTCGAAGCGGAAGAGGTACATGTAGGGCGAGGGGTTGGTGGCGCGCAGGACCCGGTAGACGTCCAGCGCGGAGGCCGTGCACGGCGTCTCGAAGCGCTGGGAGGGGACCACCTGGAAGGCCTCGCCGGCCCGGATGCGCTCCTTGACGTCCTCGACGGCGTCCATGAAGGCCTGGCCGCCCCAGAGCGCGGTGTAGGGCGGGAGCTCGGAGGGCGGCAGGGCCGCGGGGGTGTTCTCCACCGGCCGGGACAGGTCGCGCTCCATGGCGTCGAGCCGGGCGACCGCGTCCGCGTGGGCCTCGTCGACGCCGGTGTCCAGGTCGTTGTGGTTGATCGCGTTGGCGATCAGCAGGACGGTGCCGTTGCCGTGGTCGAGCACGGCGAGGTCCGAGGTGAGCAGCATGGTGAGCTCGGGGAGCCGCAGGTCGTCGCCGCCGTGCTCGGTGATCCGCTCGAGGCGGCGGACGACGTCGTAGCCGAGGTAGCCGACCATGCCGCCGGTGAAGGGCGGCAGGCCGTCGTCGCCGACGAGGTCACGGGGGGTGTGCAGGGTCTCGACGGTGGCCCGCAGCGCCTGGAGCGGGTCGCCGTCCGCGGGGACGCCGACGGGCGGGGTGCCGAGCCAGTGGGCCTGTCCGTCGACGCTGGTCAGGGTGGCGGCGCTGCGTACCCCGATGAAGGAGTAGCGGGACCAGGTGCGGCCGTTCTCCGCGGATTCGAGGAGGAAGGTGCCGGTGCGTTCGGCCGCCAGCTTGCGGTAGAGCCCGACCGGGGTGTCACCGTCCGCGAGGAGCCGGCGGCTGACGGGGATGACACGGCGGTCGACGGCGAGCTTGCGGAAGGTCTCGAGATCCATGGCGGGTGACCTTATCGGGGCGTGGAGAGCGGGAGGACGTCCTTGTCGAAGCAGGTGCGGGCGCCGGTGTGGCAGGCGGCGCCCGTCTGGTCGACCTTCACCAGGACGGTGTCGGCGTCGCAGTCCAGCGCGACCGACCTGACCTGCTGGGTGTGGCCGGAGGTGTCCCCCTTGACCCAGTACTCCCGGCGGCTGCGGGACCAGTAGGTGCAGCGGCCGGTGGTGAGGGTGCGGTGCAGCGCCTCGTCGTCCATCCAGCCGAGCATGAGCACCTCGCCCGTGTCGTACTGCTGGGCGATGGCCGGGAACAGTCCGTCCGGGCCGCGCTTGAGGCGGGCGGCGACGGCCGGGTCGAGATTGCTGGCGGGCGGGGAGCCGGGCGTGCTGGTCATGGGCCCATTGTGCCGCGCCGGGCAGGGCCGTCCGGCCGTGCGTCCACTGGGCGGACCGCGGGCGGCGGCCGTACGCTGGCGGGCATGTCGACCCATGCGAAGCGTGAACGTCTCCTGCTCGCCGACCTGTTGGAAGCGGCGGGTCCCGAGGCCCAGACCCTGTGCGACGGCTGGAAGACCCGTGACCTGGCCGCCCATGTCGTGGTGCGTGAACGCCGCGCGGACGCGGCGGGCGGGATCGTGCTGGGCGCCCTGAAGAACCGGCTGGAGCGGGTCCAGGCCGAATTCGCCGCCAAGCCGTACGAGGAACTGATCCAGCTCATCCGTACGGGTCCGCCGCGGATGTCGCCCTTCGGCCTGAAGCAGCTGGACGAGGCGGCCAACACGGTCGAGTTCTACATCCACGCGGAGGACGTGCGCCGGGCGCAGCCCGACTGGTCGCAGCGGGAGCTCGACCCGGTCTTCGCCGACGTGCTCTGGTCGCGCACCGAGAAGACGGCCCGGATGCTGGGCCGCCGGTCGCCGGTGGGCGTCGTGCTGCGGCGTCCGGACGGCCGGACGGCGGTGGCCCACAAGGGCACGCCGGTGGTGACGGTCACCGGGGAGCCCGGCGAGCTGCTGCTGTTCGCCGCGGGCCGGCAGGACGCGGCACGGGTGGAGCTGGACGGCGACAAGGACGCGCTGGCCCGGCTGCACACGGCCGAGCTGGGCCTGTAGGCCGTAGGCCGGCGGGCGGGCCCGTACTCCCCGGTACGGGCCCGGCCCGCGTCCCGAGCTCAGGCGCCGGTCCGGACGCGTGCGGGTGCCCAGCGGGCCCGGTGGCGGTGCCGCTCACCGGGGCCGCTGGGCACCCGCCCCGGCCGACGAGGCCGAGGAGGAATCCGGCCGGGATGGTCACGAGGCCGGGGGTCTGGAGCGGGAAGACGTCGAAGTCCCACTCCGGGAAGAGCGCGACGGGGGTGCCGGAGAACGCCGGTGACAGGATCATGAGGACCCCGATCAGCGGAAGCGTCCCGTAGACGGTCCACCGCACCCCGCGGGCGTCGAAGCGCGGCCTGAACAGGGCGTACAGCAGGACCGGCGGCAGGACCGAGGCCGCCGCCGCGAACGACAGGGACAGCAGCACCTGGGGGTTGCGGTCGTGGGTGCACGCCGACAGGAGGACGGCGGACGCCCCGATCCCGGCGACGGCCAGCCGGGCCCGCCGGATCTCCGCGCCGGAGGCCCTGCCCTCGCCCCGGGCCCCGGACTTCGGGGTGAAGTCGCGGGCCAGGGACGAGGCCGCGGCCAGGGTGATCCCGGCGACGGCGGCCAGGGTGGTGGCGAACGCGGCGCAGGCCACGAGCGCGAAGAGGGGGCTGTCCCGCGGTCCGGCCGCGCCGGGGTCCAGTGCGCTGGTCACCATCAGCAGGGCGGTACCGCCGGCCGGGTCGGCGGCGTGCAGCAGGTCCCGGCCCACCAGCGCGGAGGCGCCCAGTCCGACGACGACGATGCCGGCGCACAGCAGGGCGACCGGGGTCACGGCCCAGAATCCGGCCCTGCGGGCGGTCCGGGCGTCACGGACCGGGTGGAGGCGCATCATGATGTGCGGCATGCAGGCGGCGCCGAGCAGGAGGGTGGCCTGGAAGCCGATCAGGTCGAGCCCGCCCGCGAGCCCGTGGCCGAACTGCAGCCCGGGGCGCGCGTAGTCGCCGCCCGCACCGCTGCCGGCCCGGGCGGCCTCGAAGAGGGCGGACGGGGACCAGCCGAAGCGGGCGAGGACGAGTCCCGCGAGCAGGGTGACCGCCCCCAGGACGACGGCCACCTTGAGGATCTGGATGTAGCCGGTGCCGCGCATGCCGCCGAACGCGGAGTAGCAGACCATCAGCGCGCCGCTGGCCACCGTGCAGCCGGTGAGGGCGCCGTCGGGGAGCCCGAACATGGAGGCCATGACGCGCCCGGCGGTGGTGAGCTGGACGAGCAGCAGCGGGGCCAGGACGACGAGGGTGGCCACCCCGAGGGCCCGGCGTACGGACCCGTCGCCGAGCCGGTCGGCGAGGAAGTCGCCCAGGGTGAACACGCCCTTGCGCCGCAGGCGTTCGGCGAACAGGCGCATGACCAGGATCAGCGAGGCGACCGTCGCCAGGGCGAACAGCAGCCCGTCGAAACCCGCGAGGGCGACGGATCCGGTGGTGGAGAGCAGCGTGGCGGCGGAGACGTAGTCCCCGGCGATGGCCAGTCCCGCGCCGACGGGGCCGAGGGTCGCGCCGCCCGCGTAGAAGTGCTCCGGGTCGTCCTGGTCGGCGGCGGCGAGTCCGCACAGCAGCAGGGACACGGCGACGAAGCCGAGGAAGATGACCACGGCGAGCGACCGGGCGTCGACCGCGCCGCTCACCGGGTCCGCTCCGCCGGTACGGGCCCGTGGAGGGCAGCTGAAGACATGCGCGCCATGGCACCAGCCGGGGCGCGGGCGGCACAGGGGGCGGGCGCGGGGCGCGGCGCCGGTACAGCCCGCCCGGCGCAGGACTGTGCGCGGGCACAACACCTGTCGGCGGGAGCCGGACCGGGCTGCCGCCGACGGAGGCCGCCGCCCGGTTCCGGCGTGGTGCGCCGGCGGCCTGCCGCGCCCGGTCACCGCCCGCCCCGGCAGCGCGTGCCCTGCCGTCCTCGGGCCGCCCGCGCGGCCACCGCCGGTCCGCGCCCCGCCGTGCGCTGCCGCCCGCGCCCCACCCGGCCACCGCCCGTCCGTGCCGTGTCGCGTCGGCGTCTGGCCACCGGTCCTCGGTCCTCGGTCCTCGGTCCTCGGTCTTCGGCCCGGGTGTCTCAGTCCGCCAGGAGCCGTCGCGCCGCCAGGGCCAGGGTGACCTCGACCGCGTCCGAGGGCCGGGTCAGACAGCGGCCCGTGAGCTGTTCGAAGCGCCGGAGCCGGTTCAGCACGGTGTTGCGGTGGCAGTAGAGCCTCGCCCCCGCCCGCTGCGCCGAGCCGTCCGAGTCGAGCCAGGCGGTCAGCGTCTCGACGAGTACGTCGCGGTCCGCCGGGTCGAGCCGGTCCAGCGGGCCGAGGACCCGGTCGGCGAGCGCCGTTCCGAGGCCGGGTGAGGACACGACGAGCGCGGCGGGCAGGTGTTCGTCGAGCAGGACGGTGCCGCCGGACGCCGGGCAGGCCCGGAGCGCCGTCTCGGCGAGGCGCCGCGCGTCCCCGACGGAGGCGAGTCCGTCGACCACGGAGCTGATGCCGACGCGGGTCCCCGGAGGCGCCGTCAGGCCCCGGGCGAGTGCGCGGAGCCGGCCGTCCGTGTCCGCGACGGGACCGGCGGAGGGGGTGTTCCCGCTCTCGCCGTCGTACCGCTGCTCCGCCGCGGCCGTCCCCAGCGGCAGGATCGCCAGCTCCACCTCCCCCGCCGGGTACCAGAGCGCGGCCGTGGTGCCGTCCAGGTCCAGCGGCGGGCGCCCGGCGCCGTGCGGGGCGCGGCGGGCGGCGGCGGCCGCGAGGACCGCGTACCGGCCCTGCACGGGCAGCCCCAGCACCGCCGCCGCGTCCGGCAGGTCGGCGATGCGGGCGGTGCCGTCGAGCAGGGCCGCCGTCAGCAGGCGCTGCTGGTTCTCCCGGCGCCAGGAGAGCCTGCGCTCGGCCTGCCGGTACGCCTCGGCGACGACACCGCAGTGCTCGTCGACGAAGTTCCATACGTCGGCGGCGACATGGACCAGCAGCCGGGTGTCCTCGGGGTGGCGCCGGGCCGTGTCGTCGACCAGGTCCTGCCAGACCATGGCGCCGCCCATCCGGAAGGCGTGCATGACCGCGTCCAGGGGTACGCCCTGCTCGGCCCGGCTCTCGCCGATCCACCGGGAGGTGCGGTGGGCGGCCTCCCGGAACTCCCGGGGCTGGATGAGGGAGGCGACGTTGTGCCGCAGCGAGTGGTGGACCTCCTGCCAGATCTCGGCGGGCTCGGTCTCCATCGCGGCGCGGTAGGCGGGCTCCTGCTCCCGCAGCGCCTCGACCAGACGGTCCGTCAGCTCGGGCAGCGCCTCCAGCAGCACCCGGGCCGCCCGGTGGAGCACGGCCACGGCCTCACGGTCGGCCAGCGAGCGGGCGCGGAGCGGCGACGGCGTCACGGAGGGCGGTCCGTGCAGCGCCCTGATCCGTGAACGTACGACCTGTGGCATGGCGGCCTCCACCGGGAATCGGCCGGCCGCGGTGGGGCCGGCCCCGGTGCGCGCGCGGCCCGGCGCGGGGCGGGCGCACACCGATCGATCCTGACGACCGCAGAATGGCATACCGCCCGGTCGGTACCTAGAGGTCTGCGCCGTTCTTCTCATCACGGTCCTGCAACCCCGCCCCCGCCCCCGCGGTCCAGCAGCCGCGCGAGCTCGGTCCGGGACCGGATGCCGAGCGCGGCGAAGACGTTGCGGAGGTGGTGGTCCACGGTCCGCGGGCTCACCGAGAGCCGGACCGCCACCTCGCGGTTGGTGGCGCCCTCCGCGACGCACCGGGCGATCCGCTGCTGCTGCGGGGTGAGTCCGGCCAGCGGGGCGGGTCCGGCGCGGTCGGGCGCGTCCACCGCCTCCCCGGCGGCCCGCAGTTCCCCTCCCGCGCGTTCGGCCCAGACGCGGGCCGAGCAGCGCTCGAAGGCGACGAGCGCGTCACGCAGCGGGCCGCGCGCCTCGCGGGTGCGGCGCAGACGGCGCAGCAACTGGCCGTGGAGCAGCCGGGTGCGGGCGCGCTCGAAGTCGCCGCCCGCGCGGTCGTGGTGGGTCAGCGCCTCCCGGTAACGGGCCTCGGCCTCCTCGGGCGGGGCCAGCAGGGCGCGGCAGCGGGCGAGCTGGGCGGGCACCTGGGGGTCGGTCGTCCGGGCGGTCCACAGGGCGAACTCCCGGACGGCGAGCGCGAGTTCATCCGCACCTTCGTCGGCCCGTCCGGAGAGCACCATCGCCTCGACGTAGCACGGGACGGCGAGCATCCGGGTGGCGAAGTGTCCCGTCCCCGGCCCCGGCCGGACCAGCGGACCGAGCCGGGCCGCCGCTTCGGCGGGGCGCCCGGCGGCCAGGTCGGCGCGGGCGACGGCCCAGGTGGCGAGCATGGCGGCCTGGGCCAGGCCGTGCGGCCCCGCTCCGGCGAGCGCCGCGTCGGCGTGTGCGGCGCAGGCCTCGGCGGGCCCCTCCACCGAGGCGGCGAGCGCGAGTACGGCGTGCAGGTGGGTGGCGGAGTTCCGCTGCCCGGTACGGCGGGCCGCGTGCAGCCCCTCCAGTGCGTGGGCCCGGGCCCTGGCGTGCTGCCCGGCGCGCAGTTCGGCGTACGCGAGCTGCTCCAGGGCGTGCGGCAGGAGGGCCTCCGGGCCCCGGGTGCGTACGACGGCGAGGGCGCGGGTACCGGCCCGGCAGGCCGCCTCGACCTCGCCGAGGACCAGGGCCGAGGCGCCCGCCCGCAGGAGTTCGCCCGCTCCCCCGGCGCGGCCTGCGGAGTCCAGGCAGCACCGCAGGAGGGCGTGGCCCCGGTCGGCGTGCCCGGCGAGCACGGCGCACATCCCGGCGCGGTACTGCGCCATGGACCGGTCGGCCGGGGCGACGGGGATGCGGTTCATCGCGTCCAGGTAGGCGATGGCGTCCCCCATGTCCCACGCCGCCTCCGCGGCGCCGAAGAGGGCCTCCAGGGTGCGGCGCGGGTCGTGCGGGGCGAGCAGTTCCGCCGCGGTGAGCAGTGCCTCCCGGGCGTCGGCGGCCGGTCCGTCGCGCAGGGCGAGCATGCCGCGTACGTAGGAGGCGGCACCGCCGGCCAGGTGCGGGCCGACGCGGGCCAGCATGGCGCGGGCCCGGCCGGTGTCGCCGGCCAGCCGCGCCTGTTCGGCGGCGGCGGTGAACCGGGCGGCGCGCAGCGTGTCGTCGGCGGAGAGCGCGGCGGCCCGGGCCAGCGCGGCCGACCGTTCGCCGTGCGGGCGCGGGGCCGTGGCCGCCTTCTCCAGCTGTCCGGCGAGCGCGGCGTCCGGTCCGGACGCCGCGCAGGCCCGCTGGACGAGTGCGGGCAGCGGCGTCGGACCGGGCCCGGCGAGCAGTCCGGCGAGCAGTTCGTGCACGGCCCGGCGGCGGCCGGGGGGCGCCCGGTGCAGGATCGCGCGGCGCAGCAGCGGGTGGCTGAAGTGCACGCGGCTGCCGACGCGCCGCAGGGCCCCGGCGGTGCCGGCGGGGGCGAAGAGCACCCGGTCCAGGTGGGCGGTGGCCAGCCCGGCCCGGGCTCCGGCCCGCAGCAGCAGGCCCGCGTCGGCGCCCGCCCCGTCCGGTTCGTGCTCCCCGGCCGCCGCCGCGAGCAGGAGCAGGGTGTGGGTGTCGGAGGGCAGTCCGTCCAGGTACTCGGCGTGGGCGTCGAGGACGCTCTCCCCTCCGGGCAGCGGGTAGGGCAGGGCCGTGTGCCCGGCCAGCTCGCCGGGGGTGAGCCGGCCGGTCAGCCCGGCCAGCAGCCGCGGGTTCCCGGCCGCCTCCCGCAGGAGTTCGCTGCGTACGACGGGGTCGACCTCGGCCGTGCCGTCGGTGAGCCGGTCCAGGAGCGCGGCCGACGCGTCGTCGTCGAGCGGGCCGAGCCGCAGTGCGGGGAGTCCCGCGAAGGCGCTCTCCTCGGCCGAGCCGATCACGACCGCGACCCGGCTGCCGGCGCCGAGTCTGCGGGCGGCGAAGCCGAGCGCCGCGCGGGAGTCGGGGTCCCAGAGGTGCGCGTCGTCCACGCAGACCAGCAGGGGCTGTTCGGCGCCCAGCCCCCGCAGCAGCCCGAGCAGCCCGCCCGGGGTGATGCCGGAGCGCAGGACCGTGTCGGGGGCGAGGGGCAGCGGACCGGGGGCGGAACAGAGCAGGGCGTGCAGCCCGCTGTAGGGGAGCCGCTGTTCGGCGGGGGCCGCACAGGCGTACAGCACGGGCCCGGCGCGCCCGGCGAGGTGGTGTGCGGCGGCCTGCCGCAGGAGGGCGGTGCGTCCGAGGCCGGGGGGCGAGGTCAGTACGAGGGCTCCGCCGTCCCCCGCCCGCAGCCGGGCCGACAGGGTTTCCAGGATGGCCAGTTCACCGCTGCGGCCGTACAGCCGGGGCGGACTGTGCACGGTCGTCGATGGGGTCACGCCCTCACGTTACTTCCGCGTAAACAGCGTCGGAAGGCTCGCGTCCGCTCCCGGTTCCCGGCCGGCCCCGAGCGGTGCGGGCTCCCAACGGAACGGCGTGCGCGCTGTGCCGGGGCACAGGGGCGGCCCGTTGCGCGGCCGCCGCCCGTAACGTCGGCGCATGGCCGATGAATTGCGTACACACGACGGTTTGACCCTGCGTTACCGGTCCTGGTCCCGGGATCCGGACAGCACCCTGCCCCCGGTGGTGCTGCTGCACGGCTTCGCCGCCGACGCCCGGCTGAACTGGGAGGGTCCCGGCGTCGTCGAGGCGCTCGTGGCGCGGGGGCGGCGGGTGTACGCCCTGGACGCGCGCGGCCACGGCGGGTCCGACCGGCCGCACGACGACACGTACTACGGCGAGTCGCTGATGGCCCGTGACGTGGGCCTGCTCCTCGACCGCGTCGGCGCGGACCGGGTGCACGTCGTGGGCTACTCGATGGGCGCCGTGGTGGCGGTGCTGGCGACGGCGCGGGACGGCCGGATCAGCCGCCTGGTGACCGGGGGGATCGGTGCGGGGGCGGTGGAGGTGGGCGGCCTGGACACCCGGGTGATGCCTCCGGAGCTGGTCGCGGCGGCGCTGACGGCCGAGGACGCGGCGGACGCACCCGAACGGACCAGGGCCTTCCGGGTGCTGGCCGACGCGGCGGGCGGCGACCGGCTGGCGCTGGCGGCGCAGATACGCGCGGTGCACCGGGACGCGCTGCCGCTGGACCGGATCACCGTCCCGACGCTGGTCCTCGCAGGGGCGGACGACCCCCTCGCGACCCGGCCCGAGGTGCTGGCCTCGGCGATCGCGGGGGCGGAACTGGCCGTGCTGCCGGGGGACCATCTGACGGTCGTACGCGATCCGGGGTTCGCGGGGGCCGTCACCGCGTTCCTCGCACGGGGCTGAGCACCGCAGGCCGGCGTGGAAGGGCCGGACCGCGGTACGCGCGGTCCGGCCCCGGCTCCCGTGCCGTCAGGAGGTGTGCGGGCAGTTGCCCTGGTACTCGGCGATCGTCAGGCTCGCCGCCGGCAGCGGGCAGAGGAACTGCTCGTAGCGGGCGTCGTTGTCGATGAAGCGCTTCAGCCACGAGATGCTGTACTTCGCGATCGTCGTGTTCGAGGTGTTCGGGGTGAAGTGGGTGGCACCCCGCAGCTCCAGGTACGCCTTGTCCAGCGAGCCGGGCAGGGAGTTGTAGAACGGCTTCGAGTGGGTGGCGACGGGTGCGACCGTGTCGCCGTCCGCGCCGATGACCAGGGTCGGGGTCTGCACCTCGGGCCAGGTCTTGTCCGTGTTCCAGCCGGTCAGCGGGATCGCCGCCTGGAGCGACGGGCGGTCCTTGGCCGCCTCCAGGGTGCCGCCGCCGCCCATCGAGTGGCCCATCACACCGAGCCGGGACGCGTCGACGCGGGTGCGCACCGAGCTGTCGTCGGTGAGGTAGTCCAGCGCGGCCAGCAACTGGTCTCCGCGGCTGGCCGGCTGGTCGGCCGTCGTGTTGGTGTCGATGGTGAAGACGACGAAGCCCTGGGAGGCGAGGCGCGGGCCGAGCCAGGCGATGCTCGACTGGTAGGCGGTGAAGCCGGGGGCGATCACGACCGCGCCGAAGGTGCCGTCGGACGTGGACGTCGGGTAGTAGATGGTGCCGCCGCCGAAGCCCCTGACGCTCAGCGACGAGACGGTCGTCTGGGACGTGGCGTACGACCCGCGGACGGCCTCGATGCTCGTGTTGCTCGGGGCGGGACCGCGCTCGTACGGGTTGTCGGCGGCCTGCGCGCCCGGCATCAGCGCGGTGACCAGCCCGGCGGTGGCGGCCGTCGCGGCGAGGGCGAGCCTCAGGGTGCGGGTGCGGCTCTTCGACATGCGGTGCCGGCGGGGGGAGACGTCGCCGGAGGGGAGGTGCTGCTGCACGAGGGGGGATCCTCTCGGTCGTGGCGAACCACACCGCGGCAGCCGGCGGCCCCGTCGTCCGGGGGCCTTCGGGGGAGCACCGCGTGAGTGGCGCCGTCATGTGCTGACGGCGCCACTCTGCTGGCGTGCTCCCGGTGCGGACATCGGCGAGATCGCCGGTCTTCGCGCCCGCCCCGCTCCCCGCGGCGGTCAGCGCACGGGGTGTCCGGCCTCCCGCAGGGCGCCCTTGACCTCGGAGATCCGCAGGTCACCGAAGTGGAAGACGGACGCGGCGAGCACCGCGTCGGCGCCCGCGCCGACGGCCGGCGCGAAGTCCTCCAGCCGCCCGGCACCGCCGGAGGCGATGACGGGGACGGTGACGTGGGCGCGTACCGCCTCGATCATCCCGGTGTCGTAGCCGTCCTTCGTGCCGTCGGCGTCCATCGAGTTGAGCAGGATCTCGCCCGCGCCGAGTTCGGCCGCCCGGTGCGCCCACTCGACCGCGTCGATGCCGGTGCCCCGGCGTCCGCCGTGGGTCGTCACCTCGAAGGTGCCCCCGGGGGTGCGGCGGGCGTCGACGGAGAGCACGAGGACCTGGCGCCCGAACCGTTCGGCGATCTCGCGGATGAGCTCGGGACGGGCGATGGCCGCGGTGTTGACCCCGACCTTGTCGGCCCCGGCGCGCAGCAGCTTGTCGACGTCGTCGGCGGTGCGGACGCCGCCGCCGACGGTGAGCGGGATGAAGACCTGCTCGGCGGTGCGGCGGACCACGTCGTACGTCGTCTCGCGGTCGCCGCTGGAGGCGGTGATGTCGAGGAACGTCAGCTCGTCGGCGCCCTCGGCGTCGTACAGCCCGGCCATCTCGACGGGGTCGCCCGCGTCGCGCAGGTTCTGGAAGTTGACGCCCTTGACGACGCGGCCCCGGTCGACGTCCAGGCACGGGATGACCCGTACGGCGAGGGTCATCGCCCACCCGCCCGGTAGGCCTCCACCTCGACCTCGACGACCAGCGAGGGGTCGACGAAGCCGGACACGATGAGCATGGAAGCGGCGGGGCGGACGTCGTCGAAGAGTTCCTTGTGGGCGCGGCCCACCTCGTCGGTGTCCCGGGCGTGCGTGACGTACATCCGGGTGCGGACGACGTCCTCGCGGCCGAGTCCGAGCTGCTTCAGGGCGTCGAAGGCGGCCTGGAAGGAGGCGATGGCCTGCTCGTAGGGGCTGCCCGCAACGATCCGGCCGTCGACGACCGACGTGCAGCCGGAGACCAGGACGAGGCCGCTCGGCAGCTCCACGGCACGGGAGTAGCCGAACTGCTCCTCCCAGGGGGCGCCCGAGGAGACGCGGCGTACGGAGTCGGTCATGCGGCGACCGCCTTGAGTGCCTCTTCGAGGGTGAACGCCTCGGCGTACAGGGCCTTGCCGACGATGGCTCCCTCGACGCCCTCCGGGACGAGGAGGGAGATCGCGCGCAGGTCGGCGAGCGAGGAGACGCCGCCGGAGGCGACGACGGGCTTGTCGGTGGCGGCGCAGACGTCCCGCAGGAGCGCCAGGTTGGGGCCCTGCAGCGTGCCGTCCTTGGCGATGTCGGTCACGACGTAGCGGGCGCAGCCCTCGGAGTCGAGGCGGGCGAGCGTCTCGTAGAGGTCGCCGCCGTCGCGGGTCCAGCCGCGGCCGCGCAGGGTCGTGCCCCGGACGTCGAGGCCGACGGCGATCTTGTCGCCGTGCTCGGCGATGACCTTGGCGACCCACTCGGGGGTCTCCAGGGCTGCGGTGCCCAGGTTGACCCGGCGGCAGCCGGTGGCGAGGGCGGCGGCCAGCGACGCGTCGTCGCGGATGCCGCCGGAGAGCTCGACCTTGATGTCCATGGCGCCGGCCACCTCGGCGATCAGCGCGCGGTTGTCGCCGGTGCCGAAGGCGGCGTCCAGGTCCACGAGGTGCAGCCACTCGGCTCCGGAGCGCTGCCAGGCGAGGGCCGCCTCGAGCGGGGAGCCGTAGGAGGTCTCGGAGCCGGATTCGCCGTGCACGAGGCGGACGGCCTGTCCGTCGCGTACGTCTACGGCGGGGAGCAGTTCAAGCTTCGGCATTACAGCGTCTCGATCCAGTTGGTCAGCAGCTGGGCGCCGGCATCGCCGGACTTCTCGGGGTGGAACTGGGTGGCCCACAGCGCGCCGTTCTCGACGGCGGCCACGAACCGCTCTCCGTGCGTGGCCCAAGCGACCTTGGGGGCGCGGATCTTGTCGTTGGTGACTTCGAGGGACCAGTCGTGCGCCGCGTAGGAGTGCACGAAGTAGTAGCGGGCCCCGGCGTCCAGGCCCGCGAACAGCTGGGATCCCTCGGGGGCTTCGACGGTGTTCCAGCCCATGTGGGGCACGACGTCGGCCTTCAGGGGTCCGACGGTGCCGGGCCACTCGTCGAGGCCCTCCGTCTCCACGCCGTGCTCGATGCCGCGCTCGAACAGGATCTGCATGCCGACGCAGATGCCCATCACGGGGCGGCCGCCGGCCAGCCTGCGGCCGATGATCCATTCGCCGCGTGCCTTCTTCAGGCCCGCCATGCAGGCCGAGAAGGCGCCGACGCCGGGGACGAGCAGCCCGTCGGCGTTCATCGCGGTGTCGAAGTCGCGGGTGATCTCGACGTCCGCGCCGACGCGGGCGAGGGCCCGCTCGGCGGAACGGACGTTGCCGAAGCCGTAGTCGAAGACGACGGCCTTCTTCCTGTCGCTCATGTGTTCCCTCAGTCCCAGAGTCCCTGGATCCGCATGACGCCCGCCACCAGGCACATCACGGAGCCGATCCCGAGGAGCACGACGACGCCCTTGGGCATGCCCTGCTTCCAGAAGGAGTAGACCCCGCCGGCCAGGAAGAGGCCGACGAGGATCAGAACGGTGTTCAGGCCGGTCACAGCGCGCCCTTCGTGGACGGGAGGATGCCGGCCGCGCGCGGGTCGTGCTCGCTGGCGTACCGCAGGGCGCGGGCCAGCGCCTTGAACTGGCACTCCACGATGTGGTGGGCGTTGCGGCCGTACGGGACGTGGACGTGCAGGGCGATCTGCGCCTGGGCGACGAAGGACTCCAGGATGTGCCGGGTCATCGTCGTGTCGTACTCGCCGATCATCGGCGCCATCGTCTCCGGCTCGGTGTGCACCAGGTACGGGCGGCCGGAGAGGTCCACGGTGACCTGGGCGAGCGACTCGTCCAGCGGGACGGTGCAGTTGCCGAAGCGGTAGATGCCGACCTTGTCGCCGAGCGCCTGCTTGAAGGCGGCGCCGAGTGCGAGGGCGGTGTCCTCGATGGTGTGGTGCGAGTCGATGTGCAGGTCGCCGTCGGTCTTGACCGTGAGGTCGAAGAGTCCGTGGCGGCCGAGCTGGTCGAGCATGTGGTCGTAGAAGCCGACCCCGGTCGCGACATCGACCTTGCCGGTCCCGTCGAGGTCGATCTCGACGAGTACGGAGGTCTCCTTGGTGGTCCGCTCCACCCTGCCTACGCGGCTCATGCGTCGTGCTCCTTCTTCAGTTCGCGCACCGCATCGAGGAACGCGTCGTTCTCTGCCGGGGTTCCCGCGGAGACCCGCAGCCACCCCGGTACGCCGTTGTCCCGGACCAGGACGCCCCGGTCGAGGATCTGCCGCCAGGCGGTGCGGCTGTCGGCGAAGCGGCCGAACTGGACGAAGTTGGCGTCCGAGTCGGTGACGGCGAAGCCGAGCTCCCGCAGTCCGGCGACCAGCCGGTCACGCTCGCTCTTGAGCTGCGCGACGTACCCGAGCAGCGTATCGGTGTGTTCCAGGGCGGCGAGCGCGGTGGCCTGCGTGACGGAGGACAGGTGGTACGGCAGGCGCACCAGCTGGACCGCGTCGACGACGGCCGGGGCCGCCGCGAGGTAGCCCAGGCGCAGGCCCGCGGCACCGAACGCCTTGGACATGGTGCGGGAGAGCACCAGGTGGGGGCGGCCCTCGATCAGCGGGAGCAGCGAGGGGTGGTGGCTGAATTCGCCGTACGCCTCGTCCACGACGACCATCGAGGGCCGGGCGGCCTGGGCGGCGTCGTACAGGGCGACGACGGTCTCCGCGTCCACGGCGGTGCCGGTGGGGTTGTTGGGCGAGGTGATGAAGACGACCTCGGGGCGGTGCTCGGCGACGGCCTTCCGGGCGGCCTCCACGTCGATGGTGAAGTCCTCGTTGCGCGGTCCGGAGATCCAGCCGGTGCCGGTGCCGCGTGCGATGAGGGCGTGCATGGAGTACGAGGGCTCGAAGCCGATCGCGGTGCGCCCGGGGCCGCCGAAGGTCTGGAGCAGCTGCTGGAGGATCTCGTTGGAGCCGTTGGCCGCCCACACGTCCGCGGCGGTGACCGGGTGCCCGGCGGTCCGGGTGAGGTAGCGGGCCAGCTCGGTGCGGAGCTCCACGGCGTCGCGGTCGGGGTAGCGGTTGAGGTCGCGGGCGGCCTCGCGGACCCGCTCGGCGATGCGCTCGACGAGGGCGTCGGGCAGCGGGTAGGGGTTCTCGTTGGTGTTCAGCCGGACCGGTACGTCGAGCTGGGGCGCCCCGTACGGGGACTGGCCGCGCAGTTCGTCGCGGATCGGCAGGTCGTCCCAGGGGTTGTGCGTGGTGCTGTCGTCGCTCACTGCTGCGGAACCTTCCACCCGAACCGGGCCTTGAGCGCCGCGCCGTGGGCGGGGAGGTCCTCCGCCTCGGCGAGGGCCACCACGTGGTGGGTGACCTCGGCGAGCGCGTCGCGGGTGTAGTCGACGATGTGGATGCCGCGCAGGAAGGACTGCACGGACAGGCCCGAGGAGTGGCAGGCGCAGCCGCCGGTGGGCAGGACGTGGTTGGAGCCGGCGCAGTAGTCGCCGAGGGAGACGGGCGACCAGGGGCCGACGAAGACCGCTCCGGCGTTGCGGACCCGGCCGGCGACCGCGGCGGCGTTCTCCGTCTGGATCTCCAGGTGCTCCGCGGCGTAGGCGTCGACGACCTTGAGGCCGTCCTCCAGGCCGTCGACCAGGACGATCGCGGACTGGCGGCCGGCCAGGGCGGGCTCGATCCGGTCCGTGACGTGCTTGCTGGCGGCGACCTGGGGCTTCAGCTCGGCCTCGGTGGCGGCGGCCAGCTCCTCGGAGTCGGTGACGAGCACGGCGGCGGCCATCGGGTCGTGCTCGGCCTGGCTGATCAGGTCGGCGGCGACGTGCACCGGGTCGGCGCTCGCGTCGGCGAGGATCGCGATCTCCGTGGGGCCGGCCTCGGCGTCGATGCCGACGCGGCCCTTGAGGAGGCGCTTGGCGGCGGCGACGTAGATGTTGCCGGGGCCGGTGACGAGGTTGACGGGCGGGCAGTCGCCGGTGCCGTACGCGAACATCGCGACCGCCTGGGCACCGCCCGCGGCGTACACCTCGTCGACGCCGAGGAGGGCGCACGCGGCGAGGATCGTCGGGTGCGGCAGTCCGCCGAACTCCTTCTGGGGCGGGGACGCGACGGCGACGCCCTCGACACCGGCCTCCTGCGCCGGGACGACGTTCATGACGACGGACGAGGGGTAGACCGAGCGCCCGCCGGGGACGTACAGCCCGACGCGCTCGACGGGCACCCACTTCTCGGTGACCGTGCCGCCGGGGACGACCTGGGTGGTGTGCGTGGTGCGGCGCTGCGCGCGGTGGACGAGGCGGGCGCGGCGCACGGACTCCTCCAGGGCCGCCCGCACGGCGGGGTCGAGGCGCTCCAGCGCCCCGCTGATCGCGTCGGCCGGTACCCGCAGGGAGGCGACGCGTACGCCGTCGAACTTCTCTCCCCATTCGATCACTGCCGCGGAGCCACGATGGCGTACGTCCTCGCAGATGGGCCGCACCGTCTCCAGGGCGGCTTCCACGTCGAACTCGGCACGGGGCAGCAGGTCGCGCAGGTCGCCGCCCTCGGGGAGGGCGGTGCCGCGCAGATCGATTCGAGAGATCACACCGCAATTCTCGCAGACCGGATCCGGCGTCCGGTCGCCCGTATCACTGGCTGATACATGTCCCGGCTGTCACTGCTGACCATTAGCGTTCACGTGGTCACACAGAGGGAAGAACGACTGTACGAGGCGCGGGGTGATCCGCGCGGGCGGAGGTGAGGCAGTGACCGAACCGCAGGACGGCGAGATCCCTGACGGGCTCAGCGCCGCGGAGCTGGGTATGTGGCAGTCCTTCCGCAACGGCACCACCTACGATCTGCGCTCCCACGACGCGGCGCGCGACGACCCGTTCGCCCCGCACAGCTGGGGGCCGGAGCGGAGTGTCGGCGCCCGGACGGTGGCGCGGCTGCTGCTCAGCGGGCCGGCGGCACGGCCGGGGCGGGTGGCGGCGCTGAAGCTGAGGGGCGTGCGCATCACGGGGAAGCTGGATCTGGCCGGCGGGCGCGTCTCGCCGTACGTGGAGCTGACGGGCTGCCGCTTCGAGCAGGAGGTGGTGGTGCCCGAGTGCCACTTCACGACCCTGCGGATGGTGGGGTGCGCGGTGCCGAGGCTGGACGCGGCCCGGCTGCACACGGAGGGTGACCTGCACCTGCCGCGCTGCCGGGTCGAGCGCGGCATCCGGCTGACCGACGCCCAGATCGGCACGGACCTGCTGATCAACCAGATCCGCATCGGTCCCGACCGCCGGGGCCGGGCCTTCGTCGGCGACGGGATGTCGGTGGCGCAGGACCTGCAGGCCGAGATGATCGAGACGCTCGGCGAGCTGAGCCTGCGCGGGGCGAAGGTCGGCGGCTCGCTGAGCCTGCGCGGCAGCCGGCTCCGCGCGACGGACGGACGGCGGGCGCTGAACGCCCCGCAGCTGAGCGTGGAGCGCACGCTGTACATGACCGAGGCGTGGGTGAGCATCGACACGGGCAACCAGGGGACCACTCCCCCGTTCGGGATCGCCCGGGGCGGCGGTCCGGCGCGCGGGACACGGGCGCAGGCCTTCGAGTGCCGCGGCGCGGTGCGGCTCGACGACGGGCGGTTCGGGGACGCGGTGGACCTGCACAAGGCCAGGTTCCTGCTCGCCGACCGCGAGGAGCTGTCGCTGCGCCGGATCGTCACCCCGGAGCTGCGGTTCAACGCGGAGCGCCCCCGGGAGGGCCGGGTGGTGCTGAACGGCGCGAAGGTGGTGACACTGATCGACGTGTCGACCAGCTGGCCGGGCCCGGGCGGCCTGGCGATGGGCGGCTTCGTGTACGAGAACCTCGTCCCCTACGGCCACTTCCCGCTGTCCCGGCGTCTGGAGTGGGTCCTGGCCGCGACCCCGGAGTACGTCCCCGAGCCGTACGAGCGCCTCGCGGCGGTGCTCCGCAGCTGCGGGGAGGACGCGGACGCCCGCGAGGTGCTGCTGGCCAAGCAGCGGCGGCGCCGCGAGACGCTGCCGCCGGCCGGGAGGATCTGGGGGTACCTCCAGGACTGGGCCGTGGCGTACGGCTACCGGCCCGGGCGCGCCCTGGTCTGGATGGCGGTGCTGTGGGCGGCGGGCACGGTGGCCTTCTCGCAGTACCGCCCGGAGTCCATCAAGGGCGACGAGCACCCGGAGTGGAACCCGGCGCTGTACGCGCTGGACCTGCTCGTGCCCGTGATCGGTCTCGGGCAGGACGGCTACTGGCTGCTGCGGGGAGGCTGGCAGTGGACGGCGGCGGCGCTGGTTCTCCTGGGATGGATACTGGCCACCACGGTGGCGGCGGGCGCGTCCCGGCTGCTGCGGCGCGGCTGACGTCCGGGCGGCGCCCCGTACGCCCCGATCCCTGCCGGCACAGTCGTCGAAGGGCCGGCCGGGGCCCGTCGGGGCGGGCGGCGGCCGGTGACCGGAAGGTCTGGATCACGCCACTCGCGACCGCTTCCTTTGCCCTTTCTTGACCTCTTCCAGGGCAACCCTTCCACTCGCTACAGAAGCTTCACAGGGCGCCTCTGGCGCCGCCCCCACCAGGGCTTTTCAATGGTCTGCACCATGGCTTTCCTCCGTGCACTGCTGAGCTCCGCGCGCACGTTCCGGTACGGCCCCGAGCTGTCGGCCGGGCTGCCGGCGGACGACGCGGTGCTGCTCGACGCCCCCGACGCGCTGCTCTCCCCCACGCTGGTGGCGGCGGCCCTGGGTGACTTCGAACCGGCGGCCAAGCTCCTCGCCACCACCCGGGACGCCACCGACTGGGAGGGCCGCGACCGCGCGCTGGTCCGGCTGGTGGCCTTCGCACGCGGTCGCGACGGCTGGCTCACGGGCTGGCTGGCCACCGCCCCGCGCGACCCGGACGCGCTGCTCGTCAAGGCCGCGCTGGCGGTGCGCCGCGCGTGGGAGTCACCGGCCCACGCCGAGCTGCTGCGCGAGGTGGGCCCGCTGATCACGGCGGCGGCCGAGGCGGATCCGCGCGACCCGGTGCCGTGGCGGCTGGCCCTCGACCACGCCCGCGGCACGCACGCCACGCACACGGTCTTCGAGTCGCTGTGGGAGCAGGCCGTGCGCCGCTGCCCGCACCACTACGGCAGTCATGTCGCCGCGCTCCGCTACCTCTCGGCCGAGTGGTACGGCTCCCACCGGGAGTGCTTCGACTTCGCCGAGCGGGCGGCCGAGGACGCGGCCGGGGACTCCCTGGTGCAGGCCCTGCCCGTCAGGGCGGCCTACGCCCTGCTGCGGGACGAGAAGGCCTCGGCGCGCGCGAACTCCGTGCAGACCGGCCGGGTCGACGCCGCGGCCGACCTCGCGATCAGGTTCTCGGCCGGTTTCCCCGCCGGGGACCCCTGGCCGGCGGAGGTCCGCAACCTCCTCGCGTACGTCCTGGTCGCCCGGGGCCGCGCGGCCGAGGCGCTGGAGCAGTTCCGGCTGATCGGGCCCTACGCGACCTCGTTCCCGTGGGCCTCGGTGACCGGGGAGGCGCTCGGCGGGTTCCTCGACGCGCGGGCCGGTGCCCGGCTCCGGGTGGCCTCCTCCACACCGCTGTGCGGGCGGCCGGAACACGGCGGGCGCCGCGGCCATTAGGCTTGGCCGCTGTGACCACCGCTCGCCTGCCCCTCTTCCCGCTGAACGCGGTGCTGTTCCCCGGCCTCGTGCTGCCGCTCAACGTCTTCGAGGAGCGTTATCGCGCCATGATGCGTGAGCTGCTCGCGATCGACGAGGACGAACCGCGCCGCTTCGTGGTGGTCGCGATCCGCGACGGCCGCGAGACCGCCCCGACGGCCACCGGCATGCCGGACACCGTCGCCGCCGCGCCCCCCGTGGAGCGGGCCCCGGCCGACGGCTTCGGCCCCGATCCCATCCAGACCTTCCACCGGGTCGGCTGCGTCGCGGACGCGGCGAAGATCCGGGAGCGCGCCGACGGCAGCTACGAGGTCCTGGCCACCGGCACCACACGGGTGCGGCTGCTCTCCGTCGACGCGAGCGGCCCGTTCCTGACGGCCGAGGTCGAGGACCTGCCCGAGGATCCGGGGTCCGCCGAGGGCGGGGATTCGGCCGCCGACGAGGCGGGGGCCCTCGCCGAGGGGGTCCTGCGTGCCTTCCGCAGCTACCAGAAGCGGCTGGCCGGGGCGAGCGAGCGGTCCCTGACGACCGGCGCGGACCTGCCGGACGACCCGTCGGTCGTCTCGTACCTGGTGGCCGCCGCCGCGGTGCTCGACGTCCCGTCGAAGCAGCGGCTGCTCCAGGCCCCGGACACCGCGACGCGGCTGCGTGAGGAGCTGACGCTGCTGCGCAGGGAGACCGCGGTCATCCGGCACCTGCCGTCGCTCCCGGCGGCCGAACTGACCCGCGACCCCACGCACCCCAACTGATCCGAGGACCGGCCCGGTGGCGAAGAAGTCCAGGAAGCAGCAGCCCGGCGGCACTCCGGCCACGGTCGCCCTGACCGCGGCCGGCACGGTGTTCACCGTCCACTCCTACGACCACGACCCCGCGTCCCCGTCGTACGGCGAGGAGGCGGCCGAGGCGCTCGGGGTCTCCGCCGACCGGGTCTTCAAGACCCTGGTCGCCGAGGTCGACGGCGAGCTGGTCGTCGCCGTCGTCCCGGTCGCGGGGTCGCTGGACCTGAAGGCGCTGGCGTCGGCGGTGGGCGGCAAGCGGGCGGCCATGGCCGACCCCGCGGCGGCGGAGCGCACCACGGGCTACGTGCGGGGCGGCATCTCCCCGCTCGGCCAGCGCAGGCGCCTGCGTACGGTGCTGGACGCGTCGGCCGGGTCCCATTCCACGATCTGCGTCTCGGCGGGCCGCCGCGGCCTGGAGGTCGAGCTCGCCCCCTCCGACCTGGCCGCCCTGACGGAGGCGTCCCTGGCCCCGATCGGCCGCGGGTAGCGGGCGGCCGGCGGGGAATGCCGACCCCGGACGCACCCGTTGCCCCAGGATGGACGCATTCATCCCCGAGGGGCGGGACGTGCCCGCCGACCGCGAGCGGCTGGCCGCGGAGCGCCGCGGCACGGAGGCCCGTATCGCGGCCCTGCACCGTGACTTCGACGCGATCGTCGCGGCGAACGCGCTGGTGGCGGTCGATGACGAGCACGATCCGGAGGGGGCGAGCACCGCGTTCGAGCGGGCTCATGTCGCCTCTCTGCTGGCCCGGGCCCGGGACCACCTGGACGAGGTGGACCGGGCGCTGGAACGGCTGGAGCGGGGTGGCTACGGCCGCTGCGAACGGTGCGGTGAGCCGATCCCGCCGGGCCGCCTGGAGGTACGCCCGGCGGCGACGACCTGTGTGCGGTGCGCCGGGGGCGCGGCCCGCTGACCACCGGCCGGCCCGCTCCCCCGGCGTGCGGTCAGCGCTCGGACACGTCCTTGGACCTCTCCCCGGCGTCCCGGCCCCTGTCCGCTGCCCCGGCCTCGGTGGTGCGGACAGCCGACCGCGTGGACCACACCGTGCCTGCGGTCTGATCGGCCCTGGCCCCGGCCCTCTCCCCCGTGCCGGGCCCTTCACAGGTGCGCACCCGGTCACCCGCCGGTGCGTCCCGGGCGGACACGGCCGGGTACGCGAACGGCCCGGGGCGTGGACGCTCCGGGCCGTGACAGGGGACGAGGGTGCTGCGAGCAGGACACCGGGGACGGCGCCGCCTCCGCCGGCCGCTACGGCCGGCCCGTACCGGGCCCGTCCGCCCGTCCGCCGTCGGAACCCGGGCGCGCGTCGGCTTCCGGCTGCGCGCCGCTGTCCGGGCCGGCCGGGGTGTCCTGCCCGGCGTCGGTGTCCGTTCCGGCGTCGAGGGGTTCCGGCGCCGGTCCGAACGCGCTGTCGGGCCCCGGCTGCGCCTGGGGCGCCCCGTACGGCGTCCCCCACTCCGGCTCGGGATCGCGCGGGCCGAACAGGGCCGTCAGCCCCAGGTGGACAATCATCGCCGCGATCGGCCAGGCCAGGATCGCCGCCCCCACCGCGTGCAGTTCCAGGGGCGCGTCGAAGGTGACGCCCTTGCCCACCTCCTTGGCGTGGGCCACCACGTCCGACGTCGGCCCGAACCAGGTGCCGATGCCCCACGCCAGCAGGGAGCCGAGGAGCCCGCCCAGGGCGAGCCCCACCACCAGCGGGATGCCGCCGCGCCGCCGGCGCAGGAAGACGGCTGCCGCCGACACCGCGCCGAAGGCGAGTCCCAGCAGCACGAACGTGCCGTCGGCGCCGATGGCCTCCTCGCCCTCGCTGTTCTTCAGGAAGACGGCGGTCTCGTCGGAGACGAGCGGTACCCGTGGTGCCAGCCAGAGCCAGAGCAGGCCGAGCGCGAGGCCGGCGACCGTCAGGACCGCGGCGGTCAGCGCGCCCTGCCTCAGCTCGGTCCGCCGCTCCTGCGGGCCCGGGTGCTCGGCGGGCGCGAGGTGCGACCCGGACGGCGGGGCCTGCCACGGGTCGTCCGGCTGGGGCTGGTGCGGCGGCGTCAACGGTGCGGTCACGGTGCCATCGTGCCAGGCCCCCGCGGTCAACGCCTCACCGGACCGCCGCTCGCCGGTACGCCCACGTGGCCACGGCCAGCGAGAGCACACCGACCGCCGCGCACACCGCGAGGTCGAGGGCGACGACCGCCCAGTCGGGACGGGCGTCGAAGGACCGGGACAGCGCCTCGACGCCGTAGGTCGAGGGCAGCAGGTCGCGCGCCCACCCGACGGGGCCGGGCAGCCGCTCGGCCGGCAGCACACCCAGCAGCAGCGCGGCCGACATGCCCAGCTGCCCGAGCAGGGTCGCCAGCTCCTGCCGCGGCGCCAGCAGCCCCAGCGCGGCGCCCAGGCCGGAGAGCGCGGCCCCGGAGAGCGGGATGACCGCGACGAGCACCCACAGGTGCGTCATCGGAAGACCGAAGAGCGCGCTGCCCGCCACCGCCGTGACGATCGTGCCGGGCACGGTGAACGAGGCGTACGCGCCCGCCGCCCCCAGCACCACCGCGGCGGGCGGCACCGGCAGCGTGGCGTAGTGGTCGAGCCCGCCCCCGGCCCGGAGCTGGCCGAAGTACTGGGCCAGCAGGTTGAGCGCGACGAAGGCCACGACCAGCACGCTGGACCCGGCGACGACGGCCCGTGCCTCGGCTCCGCCGTCGACGACCCCGCGCATCAGCACCATGATCCCGACGGACTGGAACGTCGCGACGAAGAGCAGCGGAATCCGCGCGACCCTGGCCCGGGAGAGCTGCGCCCGGTACACGGCGGCCAGCGACGGCAGCAGCCGGGCCCTCGGCGCGAGGGCGGCCGGCGCGGTGCGCGCGGACGGGTCGTGCCGGGCGGCGGAGGTCCGCTTCCGGGACGTACCCACCTTCGCGGACTCCGTGGGAAGGATGCTCGTCACCTGGCAGTGCTCCCGTCCGACTCCGACACGTATCCCGACACGTTCACCGTCCTGATCACGCCTTCACCAGTCCCTCGGTGGCCCTGGCGGCGTCCCCGCCGAGCGCCAGATAGACGTCCTCCAGGCTGGGCGTGGCCAGCGTGAAGTCGTCGAGCGCGGAGAAGGCCTCCCCGCCGGTCACCGCGGCCACCGCGGCACGCGCCTCGTCGGGCCCGAGCCGCAGCACCCATCTGCGCCCCGACTCCTGCGCCGACCCGCGGAGAGCGGCGACCTCCGGGACGTCCAGCGGTGCGCGCTCGCGCCACACCAGCTCGACCCGCACCTCGCCGGCCACCCGCTCCTTGAGCCCGGCCGGGGTGTCGCAGGCGATGACCCTGCCGCGTTCCATGACGGCCACCCGGTCCAGGACGGTCTCGGCCTCGATCACGTTGTGGGTCACGAGCAGCACCGTCGCCCCGTGCTCGGCCCGGCGCCGGTCGACGGCGGCCCAGACGGATCGCCGGGCGACGGGGTCCATTCCGGTCGTCGGCTCGTCCAGCACCAGGACGGGGCGTTCGCCGACCAGCGTCGCGGCGAAGCAGGCGAGCCGCCGCTGTCCGCCGGAGAGCTTCTTGAGCGGGCGCCCCGCGAGCTCCGTGAGCCCCAGCTCCTCCAGTACGTCGTCCCGCGCGGCACGCGCCTCCCGCACGGGCAGCCCCCTGAGGCGCCCGGTGGTCTCCGCGGCCAGCGACACGGTCAGCTCGTCGAGGGCGGTGGACTCCTGGCCGAGGTAGCCGATGAGCCGTGAGGCCCGCTCGGGGTGGCGTACGAGGTCGTGTCCCAGCACCTCGACACTCCCGGAGTCGGGACGCATCAGGCCGGTGAGCTGGCGTACGAGGGTGGACTTGCCCGCACCGTTGGGTCCGAGCAGTCCGAAGATCTCGCCGCGCCGGACGTCGAGGCGGACCCCGTCGGTGGCGCGCACCTCGGGAGTGGCGGCGCGGCCGCGCCGGCCCCGGACGGCGGGGTAGGTCTTGACCAGATCACGTACCGCGCACACGGACCGCGCCGCCCCCGTGCCCGTCGCCCGCGCTGCGCCCGTCCCGTGTGCTGTGCCCGTACTCACGAGGGATGAGACTACGGGGTCGGATGCCCCGTACCGCGTCCGGGGCCGGGCAGCGCCGCCCTTCTCACTCCCCCGCGGGGGCGTGCTCGGCCGCGGTCCGTACGTCGATCTCGCGCCAGAACCCGGCCCGGATGGCGTAGCGGTCGTGCTCGTCGATCTGGTCGTCCTTGTGCGCGAGGAGCCCGAAGCGGGCCGCGTACCGCAGCAGTTCGCCGTCGATGCGGTGCGGGACACGGGGGTACATCGTGGACAGCTTCTGGAGGTGGGCCGTCTCCGGCAGCCGTTCCATCCAGCGCCGGGCGAAGACCTGGCCGACCTCGAAGGGGTCACCGCCGACGGTGGTGATGTCCTCCTCCCGGTCCGCCCAGCGCTGTTCGGCGCTGGTGAGCTGGGCCAGGGTCGGCAGGGAAGCGGTCTCGGCCGGTTCGCCCAGCGGTCCGCCCCGCTCGACCCAGCCCTTGTCGGACGACCAGCGCAGGGTGGCGTTGGCGACGGGCTGCGGCACGGGGTGCGGTGCGCCCTGCGTCCCGGGCGCGCGCAGGCTCGCCAGGTCCTTGGGGGTGGGGACGCCCTTGTGGCCGGGGGCGGGCTGCGTGTGGGGGGCGGCCTCCTCGTCGGCCGGGGCGCCGGCGGCGCCGTTGCGTGCCGCGGCGGCCTGGGCCTCCGACGCCCGCTCGGCGGAGGCGGCGAGGGCGGCCTCGGGCAGCGGGGCGGAGAGGATCGCGGCGATCTCGGGGCGCGGGGCGGGCGGGGGCGCGCACACGCCGCCGGTCTCCTTGGCGCGTACGGCCTTGGTGATCCAGGCGCGGTCCAGGACCCGCCGCTCGTCGGCCTCGGCGACCAGGTCCTCGGACTGGTTGTAGTCGCCGTCGGCGGCCTGCACCGCCCAGAGGTGGACGGCGACGCCGTGCTCCTTGGCGGACATGAGGCCGGGCAGCAGGTCTCCGTCGCCGGTCACGAGCACCACGTCGGAGCAGGCCCGGTTCCTGGCCAGCTCGGTCAGTTCGGCGTGCATCGCCGCGTCGACGCCCTTCTGCGCCCACCGTCCGTCACTGCGGGTGAGCGCGCCGAGCCGGACGGTCACCCGGGGCATGACCCGCAGCCTGCGGTGTTCGGGCTGCGGTACGCGGTCGGGGGCGCCGTCGAACCAGTAGATGCGCAGCAGGGGCTGTTCCGTGTCGGCCTCGGCGCGCTCGCGCAGACCCTGGATCAGGGCCGCGTGGTCGACGGTGATGCGGGAACGGGCGGGCTCTCCGGCCAGCAGGCTCGCGGCTGCGCCCAGCAGGTAGCCGGCGTCCACCAGGACGACGCAACGGTCCACGCGTTCCACCCTCTTCCAACTCGGGAGCGGATCAGCGGGCCCGGACATGGGGGGTGGGTCCGCCGACCCGGGGTTCGCTTACTCAGGGTTTCCTTCGAGTCTGCCCGACGGCGGGGGCGTTAAGGTCCGGAACTCGATCATCGGCGTGGCGGATCGGAGAACCGCGCATGATACCTCCCCTACTACGCTCGGTAATGATCCAACATGCGGCCTTTGCGGTGCTATGTGAGTCTGACAGCGGTTCTGGACCCCAGATCTCCCCCAGGAGGCATCACGATGGCGAAGAACAAGAACCGCAAGCAGGGCAGTCAGCACGACCGCGCGTCCGCCGCCGAGCGTGGCGCCGAGGACGCCAGGTCGACGGCGTACGAGTCGCAGACCCAGCCGCAGTCGCAGGCTCAGGGCAGCCCGTCGGACGTGGCCCGCAAGCACCAGAAGCGCTTCGGCCACAACTGACGGCCGACAGGCCGGGAGGGGCGCCCCGCCGGTGGCGGGGCGCCCCTCCCGTCGGTGCGGGCAGGGCCGTCAGCCGGCCAGGCAGGACGGGCCGAGCAGCACCTTCAGGTCGCCGAAGAGGGCGGGGTCGGGCTTGACGCGGTGCCGGTCGAGCCGCAGCACGGTGGTCTTGCGGGGGCCCTGGAGCCGGATGCGCACCTCGGTGTCGCCGCGGTGGTTGCTGAGGACCTCGCCGAGCCGGCTGACCATGGGCGGTGTGACCCGGACCGTGGGGATGGTCAGGACGACGGGTGCGTTGGTCCCGGCGTTGGAGATGTCGGGGACCTGCATCTCCATGGCGACCAGGCGCGGCACGTCCTCGCGCTTGTCGAGGCGTCCCTTGACGAAGACGACGGTGTCCTCGACGAGCTGGGTGGAGACCAGCTGGTAGGTCGCGGGGAAGAACATGCACTCGATGGAGCCCGCGAGGTCCTCCACGGTCGCGATGGCCCAGGCGTTGCCCTGCTTGGTCATCTTGCGCTGGAGGCCGGAGATGATGCCGCCCACGGTGACGATCGCGCCGTCGGCGTGCTCACCGCCGGTGAGCTGGGAGATCGCCGCGTCCGACTTGTCGGACAGGACGTGCTCCAGGCCGAAGAGCGGGTGGTCGGAGACGTAGAGGCCGAGCATCTCGCGCTCCTGGGCGAGCAGGTAGGACTTCTCCCACTCGATGTCGGAGAACTCCACGTCCAGGCCGAAGCCCGGCTCGTCGCTGTCCGTCTCGCCGCCGCCGAAGAGGTCGAACTGCCCCTCGGCCTCCTTGCGCTTGACCTGCACCACGTTGTCGATCATCGGCTCGTGGTGGGCGACCAGCCCCTTGCGGGTGTGCCCCATCTCGTCGAAGGCACCCGCCTTGATCAGCGATTCGACGGTGCGCTTGTTGCAGACGACCGCCTCGACCTTGTCGAGGAAGTCGGGGAACGTGGAGTACTTCCCCTTCGCCTTGCGGCACCTGATGATCGAGTCGACGACGTTCTGTCCGACGTTGCGGACGGCGGTCAGCCCGAAGAGGATCACGTCGTCGCCCTGGGCGGCGAAGTTCGGCTCGGACTCGTTGACGTTCGGCGGGAGCACCTTGATGCCCATGCGCCGGCACTCGTTGAGGTAGACCGCGGACTTGTCCTTGTCGTCCTTGACGGAGGTCAGCAGGGCGGCCATGTACTCGGCGGGGTAGTTCGCCTTGAGGTAGGCGGTCCAGTAGGTGACCAGGCCGTACGCCGAGGAGTGCGCCTTGTTGAAGGCGTAGCCGGCGAAGGGGACCAGGACGTCCCAGAGCGCCTGGATCGCCGCGTCGGAGAAGCCGTTCTTCTTGGCGCCCGCCTGGAAGAGGACGAAGTTCTTCGCGAGCTCCTCGGGCTTCTTCTTGCCCATCACGCGGCGCAGGATGTCGGCCTCGCCGAGCGAGTACCCGGCGATGATCTGGGCGGCCTTCTGGACCTGCTCCTGGTAGACGATGAGGCCGTAGGTCAGGCCGAGGGTCTCCTTGAGCGGCTCCTCCAGCTCCGGGTGGATCGGGGTGATCTCCTGGCGGCCGTTCTTGCGCTCGGCGTAGTTCGTGTGCGAGTTCATTCCCATCGGGCCCGGCCGGTAGAGGGCCGAGACGGCGGAGATGTCCTCGAAGTTGTCGGGCTGCATCTGGCGCAGCAGGGAGCGCATGGGGCCGCCGTCGAACTGGAACACGCCGAGCGTGTCACCGCGGCAGAGCAGCTCGTACGTCTTGGGGTCGTCCAGCGGCAGGGAGAGCATCTCCAGGTCGACGCCCTTGTTGGCCTTCACCATCTTGATGGCGTCGTCCATGATCGTCAGGTTGCGCAGGCCGAGGAAGTCCATCTTCAGCAGGCCGAGCGACTCGCACTGGGGGTAGTCCCACTGCGTGATGGTGACGCCGTCGGTGTGCCGCACCCAGACCGGGGCGTGGTCGACGATGGGCTCGCTGGACATGATGACGCCGGCGGCGTGCACGCCCATCTGCCGGACCAGGCCCTCGACGCCCTTCGCGGTGTCGATGACCTTCTGGACGTCCGGCTCGTTCTCGTACATCCCCCGGATCTCGCCCGCCTCGCTGTAGCGGGGGTGCTTGGGGTCGGTGATGCCGCTGAGGTCGATGCCCTTGCCGAGGACGTCGGCGGGCATGGCCTTGGTGAGGCGGTCGCCCATGGCGTACGGGTAGCCCAGGACGCGCGCGGAGTCCTTGATCGCGTTCTTGGCCTTGATCTTGCCGTAGGTGCCGATCATGGCGACCTTGTCGGCGCCGTACTTCTCGGTGACGTACCGGATCACCTCGACGCGCCTGCGCTCGTCGAAGTCGATGTCGACGTCGGGCATGGACACGCGCTCGGGGTTGAGGAAGCGCTCGAAGATCAGCCCGTGGGTGATCGGGTCGAGGTCGGTGATGCCCATGGCGTACGCGACGATCGAGCCGGCGGCGGACCCACGGCCGGGACCCACCGCGATGCCGTTGTTCTTGGCCCACATGATGAAGTCGGCGACGACGAGGAAGTACCCCGGGAACCCCATCTGGATGATGATGTCCATCTCGTACTCGGCCTGCTTCTGCCGGTCATCGGGGACGCCCGCCGGGTAGCGGCGGCCCATGCCGACCCGGACCTCCTCCTGGAACCAGGTGATCTCGGTGAAGCCCTCCGGGATCTCGAACTTCGGCATCAGGTCGCGCTTCTCGAACATGCCGGTGGTGTCGATCTGCTGCGCGACCAGGAGGGTGTTGGCGCACCCCTCCTGCCAGGCGTCGGAGGAGTCGACGGCGTACATCTCGTCCGTCGTCTTGAGGTAGTAGCCCGTGCCGTCGAAGCGGAAGCGGTCGGGGTCGGAGAGGTTCTTGCCGGTCTGGATGCACAGCAGGGCGTCGTGCGCGGTCGCCTCGTTGGCGTACGTGTAGTGCGAGTCGTTCGTCACCAGCGGCGGGATGTCCAGCTTCCGGCCGATCTCCAGGAGCCCGTCGCGGACCCGGCGTTCGATCTCGATGCCGTGGTCCATCAGCTCCAGGAAGTACCGGCCCTCACCGAAGATGTCCTTGTAGTCGGAGGCCGCCCGCACCGCCTCGTCGAACTGTCCGAGCCGCAGCCGGGTCTGCACCTCGCCCGAGGGGCACCCGGTGGAGGCGATGAGGCCCTCGGACCACTGGGAGATGGTCTCCTTGTCCATGCGCGGCCACTTCTGCAGCCACCCCTCGGCGTACGCGTCCGAGGAGAGCTTGAAGAGGTTGTGCAGCCCGGTGCTGTTCGCCGCCCAGATCGTCTTGTGGGTGTAACCGCCGGAACCCGAGACGTCGTCCCGCTTCTGGTGCGGCTGCCCCCACTGGATCTTCCGCTTGTGCTTGCGCGACTCGGGGGCGACGTACGCCTCGATCCCGATGATCGGCGTGACACCGGCCTTCTGGGCCGAGTGGAAGAAGTCGTAGGCGCCGTGGAGGTTGCCGTGGTCGGTCATCGCGATGTGCGACATGCCCATCGTGTTCGCCGCCTCGAACATGTCCTTGAGCCGCGCGGCACCGTCCAGGAGCGAGTACTGGGTGTGGACGTGCAGGTGCGTGAAGGGCGGCTTGCTCACGGCGCTGTGCCTCCGGGAGAACGGGCGGGAACGGGTGGGGGGACAGCGTGGAAGTCTACGTCCTGGCAGTGACGGACGGCGGGCACTCCCGGTGTCGGGGAGGCGCGGGAGGGGCGGCGGCCCCGGTCCCCCGCGGCCGGTCGGGGCAAGGGCGCGCAGGGCTGCCGACCGCATGGATCCGGCCAGCTGTTGATCGATTTCGCGCCCACTTGGGTGGCCGTCCACCCGGGCCCGTCGCCGTGTCGCCCATGCCCTCCGACCCCTGCGGGCCCGGGGCCCGCAGGGGGGACGGGCCGTCGGCGGGCGGCGCGCCGCACCCTCCGGCGGCGTCCGGGGCACGCCCGGCAAAACGGTTGGCAGCGCCGCCGGTCCCTTGTACGTTCCGGTGCTGATCACGCATCCGAACGAAGGGACGACCATGAGTCGCCGCGCCACCCTGACCGTCGCCGCATGTATCGCCGCCGGAGCCTCGCTCCTCGCCGTACCGGCCCACGCGGCCGAGAGCACCACGACCACCACGGCGCAGGCGTCGTCGGACGTCTCGGTCACCGCCAGCGACCGGGTCAAGTGCACCAGCCTGAGCAACGGGCAGCTCTGCATCTCGCTGAACACCAGCCCGTCGCGCATCGAGATCATCTACACGAAGAAGGCCGGCACCGCGACGATCAAGGCGAACCTCGGCTACCGCTCCTCCAGCACGACCTACGGTCCGCTGAAGACCATCTCCGGCGGCGAGCGCGCCGTCTCCACCTGGAACATGAGCTACCCGTGCGGGAAGAACTACGTCGGGCTGATCAAGGTGCAGGGACAGGGGACCTTCGAGACGCCTGCGGCGGTGCCGCCCTGCGGCTGATCCCCGGCCCTGACGGCGGCCCGCGCCCCACGCCGGGCGCGGGCCGCCGCATACGGGTCCGCACGGAGGCCACGGGGAAGCCGCCCGGGCCGCGCGGCCCCCTTCCAGCCGTTCCGCGCGGCCCCCTTTAGGCCGCCTTCACAAGGTCGCGTGGGAGACTCCTCCGTGATGGACGCATCCGGTACGCACCTCAGAGTCGTTCGCGCGGCGGTCTTCACGGCCCTCGTCGTGACGCTCTCCGTCACGTCCCACGTGCTGCTGTCCCGGGCGCCCCTGCCCCTGACCGTCGTCGGGCTGACGTCGGTCGCCGTCTTCGCCGTGGCCTACGGGCTGGCGGGCCGGGAGCGCGGCTTCGGGGCCATCGCCGGACTGCTCGTCCCGCTCGAACTGGCCGCCGACACCGTCTTCACCAGCGGCCAGAACCTCTGCTACGGCGCGGCGGGCGGCCCGATCACGGGCTCGCTGCGCGCGGTCGGGGTGGACGTGCTGTGCGGCAACGGCGGCATCGGCCCCGCCACGGCGACCACGGGCGACGCCGGCGCCGCCCTCGGGCAGGTGTCCGGCTCGGGCCACGCGGCCGCCGCCCTGCTGGCCTCCCCGGGCCCCGCCGTCCCCTGGCTGCTGCTCGCCGCCCACGTGGCGGTGGGGCTGCTGGCCGCCGCCTGGCTGCGGCACGGCGAGTCGGCCCTGGCGGGCCTGCTGCGCGCGGCCGCCGCCACCGCCTTCCGGCCGCTGCTGGTGGCCGTCGCCGCGGCGGGGGCCGCGGCCCGCCCCGTACGGCCGGGCGTCCGCCCCGCCGGACGGCCGGGCCCGCTCCTCACGGCCCGCCTCCTCGTGCACTCCGTGGGACGGAGGGGACCACCGCGCTCGGCGCACGCCTTCGCCTGAGTACGCGGTACACCCCGGGAACCGATCCCCACGCACCCACGGAGAACACCCATGAGCAAGCGCAACAGCCAGGCCAGCAAGTCCGCCGCACGGGAGCGGCTGCGCGTCGAGCGCGAGCGCCAGGCCAAGAAGGACAAGGCCCGCAAGCAGATCGTCGTCGGCGTCTCGGTGCTCGCCGTCCTGGCCGTCGCGGGCGGCGTCAGCTACGGCGTGATGCAGCTGAACAAGCCCTCCGCCTGGGAGGCCGCCGCCGACGCCAAGAACGTGAGCGCCCCGAAGAACACCTCGGGTGACGACGGTACGACCGTGGTCATCGGCAAGGACAGCGCCAAGAAGACCCTGGAGCTGTACGAGGACTCCCGCTGCCCGGTCTGCGCCTCGTTCGAGCAGGCGGTCGGCGACACCGTCGCCAAGGACGTCGAGGCCGGCAAGTACAAGATCAAGTACATCGGCGCCACCTTCATCGACAACGCGGCCAACGGGGAGGGTTCCAAGAACGCCCTCAGCGCCCTGGGCGCCGCGCTCGACGTGAGCCCCGAGGCGTTCCTCGACTACAAGTCGGCGCTGTACTCCGCGAAGTACCACCCCGAGGAGACGCAGGACAAGTTCGCGAAGGACGACTACCTCCTGGAGGTGGCCGGTTCGGTCGACGCGCTGAAGGGCAACAAGGCGTTCGAGAAGGCCGTCAAGGACGGCACGTACGACGCCTGGGCCATGAAGATGTCCAAGACGTTCGACAAGAGCGGGGTGAAGGGCACCCCCACGCTCATGATGGACGGCAAGAAGATCACCGCCGAGGGCAGCGACAACGCCCCCATGACGGAGGCCGACTTCAACACGGCGATCACCGCCGCGCTGAAGGGCTGACCGCGCGGTCCGCGGCCCGGTGCGGGCCGCGGACGGCGGCCGCGGGTGTCGAACGGCCGACGGGCGGGCGAACTTCCTCCGTTCGCCCGCCCGTTCGCCGTACCCGCCAGTAGCGTGATGGTCCGTGACCAGACGACAGCTCTCCGCACCCACCCGCCGCACGGTCGTCAAGGCGGCCGCCGCCACGGCCGTCGCCGCCCCCGTGCTCGCCGCAGCCACCGGTGCCCGCGCCGCAGGCGGACCGGCCTTCCTCCACGGCGTCGCCTCCGGCGACCCGCTGCCCGACGGCGTCCTCCTGTGGACCCGCGTCACCCCCTCACCGGACGCCGTGCCCGGTTCGGGTGCCGGAGCCGACACGGCCGTGTCCTGGGAGATCGCCGAGGACAAGGCCTTCACCCGGATCGCCGGCCACGGCACGACGGTCGCCCGGGCCGCCTCGGACCACACCGTCAAGGCGGACGTGCGCGGACTGCGCCCCGCCACGACGTACTGGTTCCGTTTCTCGGCGGGCGACGGGCAGCAGGTCCTCTCCCCCGCGGGCCGCACCCGCACGGCGCCCGCCGCCGGCGCGGCGACGTCCGGGATACGTTTCGGCGTGGTCTCCTGCGCCAACTGGGAGGCCGGCTGGTTCTCCCCCTACCGGCACCTCGCGGCCCGCGCCGACCTGGACGCCGTGCTGCATCTGGGCGACTACATCTACGAGTACGCCTCGGGCGACTATCCGGCCCAGGACACGGTCGTACGCCCCCACGCACCGCTGCACGAGATCGTCACCCTGGCCGACTACCGCACGCGGCACGGGAACTACCGGACGGACACCGACCTCCAGGCGCTGCACGCCGCCCACCCGGTGATCGCGATCTGGGACGACCACGAGTTCGCCAACGACGCGTGGTCGGGCGGGGCCGAGAACCACACCCCCGGGACGGAGGGCTCCTGGGCGGCCCGGGTGGCGGCGGCCAAGCAGGCGTACTTCGAGTGGATGCCGGTCCGCGCCTCCACCGAGGGCACCGTCTACCGGCGGCTGCGCTTCGGGAACCTGGCCGACCTGTACCTGCTGGACCTGCGCAGCTTCCGTTCCCGGCAGGCGGACATCGGCGACGGCGCGGTCGACGACCCGGAGCGCTCGATCACCGGGCGCGCCCAACTGGACTGGCTGAAGGCGGGACTGGCCGGTTCGGACGCCGTCTGGAAGCTGGTCGGCACCTCCGTGATGATCTCGCCGGTCGCCTTCGGCTCCCTCCCGGCGCATCTGCTGGGCCCGCTGGCCGGACTGCTGGGCCTGCCGTCGGAAGGGCTCGCCGTCAACGTCGACCAGTGGGACGGCTACACGGACGACCGCGGGGAGCTGATCGCGCACCTGCGGGACCGGGGGGTGACCGACACGGTCTTCCTGACGGGCGACATCCACATGGCGTGGGCCAACGACGTGCCGGTGAGGGCCGCGACCTACCCGCTGTCGCCCTCGGCGGCCACCGAGTTCGTGGTGACCTCGGTGACGTCCGACAACCTGGACGACATCCTGAGGGTCGCCCCCCGGACGGTCTCGGTGGTCGCCGCCGCGGCGGTCGGGGCGGCCAACCGGCACGTGAAGTGGGTCGACATGGACTCGCACGGCTACGGCGTCCTCGACGTGACCGCCGAGCGCTCGCAGATGGACTACTACGCGGTCTCCGACAAGACCCGCAAGGACGCGACGTCCTCCTGGGTCCGCTCGTACCGCACCCGCAGCGGTACCCAGAAGGTCGAACGGGCCGACGCCCCGGTGCGCTGACCGGTCGGCGGGGGCCGCGCGCCGGCGCGCGGCCCCGTGCGCCCCTCAGAGCGTGGCGAGGAAGCCGAGGGCGACCTTCCAGGTCAGGTCCGCGGCGGCCTTGTCGAAGTCCGGCAGTTCGGGGTCGGTGAAGAGGTGGCCGGCGCCCGGGTAGCGGTAGACCTCGACGTCCGCGCCGGTCCGCTGCATCTGGAGGTACCAGCTGGTCAGCCAGTCGTGGGACTCGAACGGATCGGGGTCGGCCACGTGCAGCTGCACCGGCAGTTCGTCCACCGAGGCGTTCTCGGCGATGTCCGAGGTGCCGTGGAGCAGCAGCAGCCCGCGGGCCTTGGCGTCGCCGAGCGCGAGGGTCTGCGCGACCGACGCCCCGAAGGAGAATCCCGCGTAGACGAGGCCCTGGTCGGAGTAGGGCGCGGCCGCCAGGACGGCGCGCTTGAGCAGCTCGTCCTTGCCCACCCGCTCCTTGAAGTCCATTCCCTCCTCGACGGTGTCGAAGGTGTGCCCCTCGAAGAGATCGGGCACGCGCACCTCGTGCCCGGCCGCACGCAGCCGGTCGGCGGCCGCGTGCACGGCCGGCCGCAGACCGTAGGTCGAGTGGAAAAGCATGATGTTCATGAGGCCCATGGTGCCAGTTGTGCCCCGACGCTTGGAGGACGAGGGAATGGAGAACATACTGCCGCCGCTACTGGTGGTGGGCGGATCACTGCTGATCACGCTGGCGGTGGGCTGGCTCGTGGACGTACTGCTGCGCCGCGCCGACAGCCGTCACCACGAGACTCCGCTGTGGGGCCTGCTCCGGCTCTGCCGGCCTCCCCTCCAGGTGGTGCTCGGCACCGGGCTCCTGAGGGCCAGCTTCGACCAGCTCGAACACGACATCGTGCGGGACCACCGGGACGGGATCGGCCAGGTCCTGACCCTGGTGCTGATCGCCGCGTCGGCCTGGCTGGTGATCCGGGTCGCCGCGACCGTGGTGCAGTCCTCGTACGCCCGTTACGCGACGTCCACCCGCGATCCCGCACGCGTGCGCCGGGTCAGGACCCAGGTCACGCTGATCCAGCGCGTGGTCACGGCCGTGGTGGCGACGGTCGCGATCGCCGCCATGCTGCTCACCTTCCCGGCGATGCGCACCGTCGGAACCTCGATGCTGGCCTCGGCCGGTGTGATCGGCATCGTCGCCGGTGTCGCCGCCCAGTCGACGCTCGGCAACCTCTTCGCCGGGTTCCAGATCGCCTTCGGCGACATGGTCCGGATCGGCGACACCGTGGTGGTGGACGGGGAATGGGGCACGGTCGAGGAGATCACCCTGACCTTCCTCGCCGTACGGACCTGGGACGAGCGGCGGATCACCATGCCCGTGTCCTACTTCACCAGCAGGCCGTTCGAGAACTGGTCGCGCGGCGGGGCCCAGATGACGGGCACGGTCTTCCTCCAGCTCGACCACTCGGCGCCGGTCGCGGCGATGCGTGACCGCCTCCGGGACATCCTGGGCGAGTGCGCCGCGTGGGACGGCCGCGACTGGTCGCTGGCGGTCACGAACACCACACCGACGACGATCGAGGTGCGTGCGGTGGTGACCGCGAAGGACGCGGACGACATCTGGACGGTGCGCTGCGCCGTGCGGGAACAGATGATCGGCTGGCTCCGGGACCACCATCCCTACGCGCTGCCCCGGGTCGTCACGTCGCCCGCGGCGCTGCCGCCGGGGGACCACTGGCGGGAGCTGACGGGTGCGGACGGCGGCCGGTCCCCCTTCGACGGCCGTGTGCCGACCCCGGACAAGTCCCCGCGCACCGGGCGCGGCTGAGTCGCCTCCGGCGGGGCGGGCGGCGTCAGCGCAGGCTCCGTACGTCCAGGTAGCGCAGCACCCGGTCCACGACCTCGGGGTCCGATCCCGGCTCGCTGCGGGCGGCGAGCACCGCGTGGCGGGCGGCCGACATCATCTCGCGCTGGATCCGGCCGATCTCCTTGAACCGCTCGGCGCGCTGCGCGTACGCCTCGCGCCGTTCCTCGTCGACCATGTCCGGGCTGATCCGCGCCCCGATGTCGTACGCCGCGCGCTGGAGCCGTTCCAGGACCTCCTCGGGAAGCTCCTCGGTGTCCTGGACCTCCCGGAGCCGGATCTTCGCCGCCTTGGCGGCACGGATGGCGAGGTCGCGCTCCAGTGCCTGCTCGGCGTCGGTGTCGGCCCGGACCCCGAGCTTGCGCACCAGCCACGGCAGGGTCAGCCCCTGGAGGACGAGGGTGGCCATGATCACGGCGAAGGCGATGAAGACGATCTCGTCCCGGCCGGGGAAGGGCCTGCCGTCGTCCGTCTCCAGCGGGATCGCCAGCGCCAGGGCGACGGAGGCCACGCCGCGCATTCCGGCCCACCACATGATGACGGTCTCGCGCCAGCTGGTGGGGATCTCCTCGCTGTAGTCGCGGCGGGTGTGCAGCCGCTTGGCGAGCCAGGTGGCGGGCAGCAGCCACAGGAGGCGTACGCCGACGACGACCGCGACCACGGCGAGCCCCCAGCCCACGAGGCGCAGTTCGCGTCCGTCGGCGGTGCCGAAGACGTTGTGGAGTTCGAGACCGATCAGACCGAAGGCGACACCGGTCACCAGGGTGTCGACGATCTCCCAGAAGGACCGGCCCGTGAGCCGCCCGAGGACGTCGTCGGCGTCGGCGGTGTGCTCGGCGAGGAAGAGCGCCGTGGTGAGGACGGCGAGCACGCCCGAGCCCATCAGCTCCTCGGCGAGCACGTAGCTGACGAACGGGACGAGCAGGGTCAGGCCCACCTGGAGGGTGGTGTCGCCCAGGAGACCCATCAGTTTGATGGTGAGCCAGCCGAGCACCAGGCCGACCACCACGGCGACCACCGCGGAGAGGACGAGCAGTCCGAACGCCGCGGGCAGCGAGAAGGTGCCGCTGACGGCGGCGGCGATGGCGACGTGGTAGAGGACGATGGCCGTGACGTCGTTGAACAGTCCCTCGCCCTCCAGGATCGAGACCAGCCGGCGCGGCAGTCCGACGGAGCCGGCCACGGCCGTCGCCGCGACCGGGTCGGGCGGAGCGACGAGGGCGCCGAGGGCGACGGCCGCGGCGATGGGCAGGCCGGGCACTATCGCGTTGGCGACGGTGGCCACGGCTGCCGTGGTCACGAAGACGAGGGCGACGGCCAGCAGGAAGATCGGCCGCTTGTTGGCCGCGAACTGCCGCCAGGAGGTGCGCTGCACGGAGGCGTAGAGCAGGGGCGGCAGCAGGGCGGGGAGGATGAACTCCGGTGGGATGTTCACGTCGGGCACGAAGCTGGCGAAGGCCATGACGATCCCGGCGAGGGTCATCAGGATCGGTGCCGGGAGGCGCAGGCGCTCCCCCAGTGGCACCGTGACCACCGCTCCGAGCAGGAGCAGGAGCAGGAGTGCCATCTGGTCCACGTTGTGCCTTCCGCAGCGCGCCGGGCTCTCGGGGCCCGTTGATCAGCCGGTCAGGGATCCCAGCGTGCCACGCGGGACCGGCGGCCCCGTGGCACCCCCCGTGCCGGCCGCGCTCAGAGCACGCGGCGCATGGACCGGTGCGGAATCCCGGCGTCCGGGAACTCGGGGCCGTACGCGGTGTAGCCGAGCCGCTCGTAGAAGCCGAGCGCGTGCGTCTGGGCGTGCAGGTCCACGGCGGCCAGGCCCCGTGCGCGGGCCTCGTCCTCCAGGGCGCGGACCAGCGCGGCGCCGACGCCCAGGCCGCGGGCCTCGCGGGTCACCGCGAGGCGGCCGAGCGATCCGACGGACTCGTCGCCGCCGGTCCTGCCCGCCGCGTCCTCACCGTGCAGGAGCCGTCCCGTGCCGAGCGCGGAACCGTCCCCGGCCACGGCGACGACGTGCACCGCGGTGGCGTCGAGGGCGTCGTACTCGATCTCCTCGGGCACCCGCTGCTCTCCGACGAAGACCTCCTTGCGGACCTGGAAGCACGCCGCGAGGTCGGTCTCGTCCAGGGCCCTGCGTGTGGTGTACGGGACGGGCGCCGGGCTCATTCGCTCTCCGCCACGATCGTGTCGAGGGCCCTGCGGAGGTCGTCCGGGTAGCCGCTCTCGAACTCGACCCAGCTGCCGTCGGCCGGGTGCTCGAAACCGAGCCGGACCGCGTGCAGCCACTGCCGGGTCAGGCCGAGGCGCTTGGCGAGCGTGGGGTCCGCGCCGTAGGTCAGGTCGCCGACGCAGGGGTGGCGGTGCGCGGACATGTGCACGCGGATCTGGTGGGTGCGCCCGGTCTCCAGCTTGATGTCGAGCAGGCTGGCCGCGCGGTAGGCCTCGATGAGGTCGTAGTGGGTCACGGAGGGCTTGCCCTCGGCGGTGACGGCCCACTTGTAGTCGTGCTGCGGGTGTCGGCCGATGGGGGCGTCGATCGTGCCGCTCATCGGGTCCGGGTGGCCCTGCACCAGCGCGTGGTACTTCTTCTCGACGACCCGGTCGCGGAACTGCGCCTTGAGCAGGGTGTAGGCCCGCTCGGACTTGGCGACGACCATGAGGCCGGAGGTGCCGACGTCCAGCCGGTGCACGATGCCCTGGCGCTCGGCGGCGCCCGAGGTCGAGATGCGGTAGCCGGCGGCGGCGAGACCGCCGATGACGGTGGTGCCGGTCCAGCCGGGGCTGGGGTGGGCGGCGACGCCCACCGGCTTCATGATGACGACGATGTCGTCGTCGTCGTGGACGATCTCCATGCCCTCGACGGGCTCGGCGACGATCTGGACCGGGGCGGGAGCCTGCGGCATCTCCACCTCGAGCCACGCCCCGCCGTGCACCCGCTCGGACTTCCCGGCCACCGCGCCGTCCACCTGCACCTTCCCGGACGCGGCCAGCTCGGCGGCCTTGGTGCGGGAGAAACCGAACATCCGGGAGATGGCGGCGTCGACACGCTCGCCCTCCAGGCCGTCGGGTACGGGCAGGGTGCGGACCTCGGGATACGTACTCACCAGTCGAGTATGCCTTGCGCCCACTAGTCCTTGTGCACGGTGCCGTCGGGGTCCAGGCCCTTGAAGGAGAGGATCACGATGAGGATTCCGCCGCACACGATCGCGGAGTCGGCGAGGTTGAAGACGGCGAAGTGCGCCGGGGCGATGAAGTCGACGACCGCGCCCTTGAACACGCCCGGCGCACGGAAGATGCGGTCGGTGAGGTTGCCGAGCGCTCCGCCGAGCAGCAGTCCCAGGGCGATGGCCCAGGGCAGGCTGTAGAGCTTGCGGGCGAGCCGGACGATCACGACGATCACGACGGCCGCGATGGCCGTGAAGATGACGGTGAACGCCTCACCGATCCCGAAGGCGGCGCCCGCGTTGCGGATCGCGTCGAACCTGAGCCAGTCGCCGAAGATCTCGATGGGCTCCTGGTGCTCCAGCTTCGCGACCACGATCATCTTGCTGACCAGGTCCAGCAGGTAGGCGAGGACCGCCACCACGAGGAGTACCAGGACCTTCTTCCGGCGCCGGCCGCCGCCGGTGTCGTCCCCGGCCGGGGACGGGTCCTCGGACGGCTGCTGGGGTCCAGCCCCGTCGGCCCCCTCGGCATCGGGGATGTCCGGCGTACCGATGATGCGCTCCGCCTCTGCCACGTGAGTCCCTCAACCCTAGGTACCTGACTGAGGACGAGGGTACGACACACCCGGGTGATCAGGGGCCTCAGGTGCCGGAGAGCCCCGGCGGCGGCGGGACTCCCGCGGCACGGCCCGGCGGGGCGTCCGTGCCGGGCCGGAACCGGTCCCGGCCGACGGATGAAGCGCCGCTCCGGCCCGGCAGCGGACCCCGCCGGAGCGGAGCGGTACGGGAGCGGCGCGGTACGGGACCGGAGCGGCACGGGACCGGAGCGGGCCACGACCGGAGCCGCACGGGCCCGGAGCCGCACGGGCCCGGAGCGGCGCGGAACCCGAGCGGCGCGGGCCGGGACCGGAGCCGCACGGACCGGGACCGGACACGGCGCGGGCCGGGACGGGAGCCGCACGGACCGGGACCGGACACACCGCCGAGCGGAACACCGGCCCCAGCCGCCACACAGCAGGTCCCCGTACGACCGGAGCCGCACGGGCCGGGACCGGAGCGGTGCGGCACCGGAGCGGGCCACGACCGGAGCCGCACGGCCCGGACCGGACACGCCGCCGAGCGGAACACCGGCCCCAGCCGCCGCTCAGGTCCCGCCGGAGCGGGCCCTGAGCGGGTACGCCGCCGGGCGGGAGACGGCGCCTAGCCGCGCCGCTCCTGCTTCTGCTTGTCCTCCACGCAGAGCGTGGCCCGGGGGAAGGCCTGCATCCGCGCCTTGCCGATCGGCTTGCCGCAGACCTCGCAGAGCCCGTAGGTCCCCGCGTCGAGCCGGGCGAGGGCGCGTTCGGTCTGCTCCAGGGTCTCCTGCGCGTGGGCCGCGAGGGACAGCTCGTGCTCACGGGTGATGTTCTTCGTGCCGGTGTCCGCGTCGTCGTCGCCCGCTCCGTCCCCGGAGTCCCGCATCAGACCGGCCAGCGCCGCGCCCGACGCCTCCAGCTCGGTGCGCAGCCGCAGGACCTCCGCGGTCAGCCCGGTCCGCGCCTCGTCGACCTCCTCCGGGGTCCAGGGGTCCTCCCCCGGCCTGACCGCCAGGTCCGCCGGCGCCGTCGCCGTCGCGGTGCCCTCTCCTGCACCCGTGGTCCGGGCCGCGCTCTTCTTGGCTACCACCGTGTGGGCTCCTGTCTGCTCGGCGGCCTGAGCCGCCCCCGTGGCCTTCTCCGACGCCTTCTTGGCTGCGCTCTTCCTGGCCGTGCTCTTCTTCGCCGTGCTCTTTTTCGCCGGCCCGTGGTGCGCCGGGTCCTGACCGGCCGGTTCCGGCTCCGGCGGACGTGCCGCCGTCTTCTTCGCCCTGGCCGTCTTCCTGGCAGCGGCGGTCGTCTTCCCCGCTGCCGCCTTCTTCGCCGTCTTCCTGACCGGCTTCTCCGGACCGGCCTCCCCGCCCGTGCTCCCGTTCTCCTCCTCGGCAGCCGGGGCCGTGGATCTCGCGGACGCCGTTCTCGATCCGGCGGTCTTCTTCGCCACCATGGCCGCGGCCCCTTCACATATTGTGATCTTGCACGCGAATCGTGCTGGGACGATAAATCGACCCCAGCCCCGCGGCAACGGGGCACGCCGCCGGTACGCCCCTCCCCGCGGCCGGGGATCAGCGCGCCTGCAACGGTTGTGCCCAGCTCCCCGCGCCGTAATCCGTCGCCGCGCGCTCTCCGGGACTCCGTCCGCCCCGTGTGGCCATTCGGGTCAAGCCCCGCCTCGCGGATAAACCGGTCGGCCGCCGCCCGTGCGGGCCCGTACACTGGCCGCAGCGAGAGGCAGGGACGGGACGAGTAGCGTCGTACGCAGCCAGGAGCGACCCGGGGACGGTGGGAGCCCGGGGGCGAGCGCGCCGTGAAGATCACCCCGGAGCCGCCGGAAGAACACCTCGGACCATGGGCGCAGCCCACCGGTACGAGGCCACTAGACCCGGCATCGCGACCCCAATGAGGGGGCCACGGGCGCACGCCCGGGGCCAAGGAGGGTGGTACCGCGGGAGCTGATCCGGCTCTCGTCCCTCCGACGGAAGTGGAAGACGTCCGCCGGAGGAAGCCCGCACATGACATCGCCGCAGTACCGCCAGGTACCCGCCCAGGTCGACCTGCCCGCCCTCGAGCACGCCGTGCTCGACTTCTGGCGCGACGGCAAGGTCTTCGACAAGAGCCTCGAACAGTCCGAGGGCCGCCCCGAGTGGGTCTTCTACGAGGGCCCGCCCACCGCCAACGGCATGCCCGGGGCCCACCACATCGAGGCCCGCGTCTTCAAGGACGTCTTCCCGCGCTTCCGGACCATGCAGGGCTACCACGTCGGCCGGAAGGCCGGCTGGGACTGCCACGGCCTGCCGGTCGAGCTCGCGGTGGAGAAGGAGCTGGGCTTCAGCGGCAAGAAGGACATCGAGGCGTACGGCATCGCCGAGTTCAACGCGAAGTGCCGCGAGTCCGTGACCCGGCACACCGACGCGTTCTCCGAGCTCACGACCCGCATGGGCTACTGGGTGGACCTCGACGACGCCTACCGCACGATGGACCCGGAGTACGTCGACTCCGTGTGGTGGTCGCTGAAGCGGATCTTCGACAAGGACCTGCTGGTCCAGGACCACCGCGTCGCCCCCTGGTGCCCGCGCTGCGGCACGGGCCTCTCCGACCACGAGCTGGCCCAGGGCTACGAGACGGTCGTCGACCCCTCGGTCTTCGTGCGCTTCCCCCTGACGAGCGGACCGCTGGCCGGCGAGGCCGCGCTGCTCGTCTGGACGACGACCCCCTGGACCCTGGTGTCCAACACCGCCGTCGCCGCGCACCCCGACGTCGACTACGTCGTCGCGACGGACGGCACGGAGAAGCTGGTCGTGGCCCGCCCGCTGGTCGAGAAGGCCCTCGGCGAGGGCTGGGAGCTGACCGGTGAGTCCTTCACCGGCCGCGAGATGGAGCGCTGGACCTACGAACGCCCCTTCCAGCTCGTCGAGTTCCCGAGCGAGGCGCACTTCGTCGTCAACGCCGAGTACGTCACGACCGAGGACGGCACGGGTCTGGTCCACCAGTCCCCCGCGTTCGGCGCCGACGACCTCCTGGTCTGCCGCTCGTACGGCCTTCCGGTCGTCAACCCCGTGCGTCCCGACGGGACCTTCGAGGAGGAACTCCCGCTGGTCGGCGGCGTCTTCTTCAAGAAGGCCGACGAGGCGCTCACCGAGGACCTGGCCGCGCGCGGCAAGCTCTTCCGCCACGTCCCCTACGAGCACAGCTACCCGCACTGCTGGCGCTGCCACACGGCCCTGCTGTACTACGCGCAGCCGTCCTGGTACATCCGTACGACCGCGATCAAGGACCGTCTGCTCCAGGAGAACGAGAAGACCAACTGGTACCCGGAGTCCGTCAAGAACGGCCGCTTCGGGGACTGGCTGAACAACAACGTCGACTGGGCACTGTCCCGCAACCGCTACTGGGGCACCCCGCTGCCCATCTGGCGCTGCGAGGACGACCACCTGACCTGTGTCGGCTCCCGCGCCGAGCTCTCCACGCTCACCGGCCGCGACCAGACGGACCTCGACCCGCACCGCCCGTTCATCGACGAGATCACCTTCACCTGCTCGCACGAGAACTGCCAGCTGGAGGCGTACCGCGTCCCGGAGGTCATCGACGCCTGGTACGACTCGGGTTCGATGCCGTTCGCGCAGTGGGGCTACCCCTACAAGAACAAGGAGATCTTCGAGAGCCGCTACCCGGCGCAGTTCATCTCCGAGGCCATCGACCAGACCCGCGGCTGGTTCTACACGCTGATGGCGGTCGGCACCCTGGTCTTCGACGAGTCCAGTTACGAGAACGTCGTCTGCCTCGGCCACATCCTCGCCGAGGACGGCCGCAAGATGTCCAAGCACCTGGGCAACACCCTCGACCCGATCCCGCTGATGGACCAGCACGGCGCCGACGCGGTCCGCTGGTTCATGGCGGCGGGCGGATCCCCGTGGGCGGCCCGCCGGGTGGGCCACGGCACGATCCAGGAGGTCGTCCGCAAGACGCTCCTCACCTACTGGAACACGGTCGCCTTCCAGGCCCTGTACGCCCGTACGTCGGCCTGGGCCCCGTCCGCGGCCGATCCGGCCCCCGCCGACCGCACGGTCCTGGACCGCTGGCTGCTCAGCGAGCTCGGCACCCTGGTCGAGGAGGTCACCAAGGCCCTGGAGGGGTACGACACCCAGCGCGCCGGCAAGCTGCTCTCCGCGTTCGTCGACGACCTCTCCAACTGGTACGTCCGCCGCTCCCGCCGCCGCTTCTGGCAGGGCGACAAGGCGGCGCTGCGCACACTGCACGAGGTCGTGGAGACCGTCACGCGGCTGATGGCCCCGCTGACCCCGTTCATCACGGAGCGTGTCTGGCAGGACCTGATCGTCCCGGTCACCCCGGACGCCCCGGAATCGGTGCACCTGTCCGACTGGCCGAAGGCCGACCCGTCATCCGTCGATCCCGAGCTGTCCTCCCACATGGCGCTGGTGCGCCGTCTCGTGGAGCTGGGCCGGGCCACGCGCGCCGAGTCGGGGGTCAAGACCCGGCAGCCGCTCTCGCGGGCCCTCGTCGCGGCCTCGGGCTTCGACTCGCTCACGCCCGAGCTGCGCGCCCAGATCACGGAGGAGCTGAACGTCTCCTCCCTGGCCTCCCTCTCGGAGGTCGGCGGCTCGCTGGTCGACACCACGGCGAAGGCGAACTTCCGCGCGCTGGGCAAGCGTTTCGGCAAGGGCGTCCAGGCGGTGGCCAAGGCCGTCGCGAACGCGGACGCCGCGGCGCTCGGCCTGGCACTGCGCGAGGGCACGGCCTCCGTGGAGGTCGACGGCGAGCAGGTCACCCTGGCACCCGACGAGGTCATCATCACGGAGACCCCGCGCGAGGGCTGGTCGGTGGCCTCCGACTCGGGGGCGACGGTCGCCCTGGACCTGGAGATCACCCCGGAGCTGCGCGCCGCCGGACTGGCGCGTGACGCGATCCGGCTGATCCAGGAGGCGCGCAAGAACAGCGGCCTGGACGTGGCGGACCGGATCGCGGTCCGCTGGACGTCGACGTCGCCCGCGACGGCCGAGGCCCTGACCGCGCACGCGACCCTGGTCGCGGACGAGGTCCTGGCCCTGGACTACGCGCAGGGCGAGGCGGACGACACCTACGGCACCGCCTTCGAGGACGAGGGCCTGGGCCTCACGTTCCGCCTCCGCAAGACGGAGCACTGACCCGCACCACCCGAGCGGCCCGTCCATCCGACCGGATGGACGGGCCGTTTCGCGTGCGCACACGGGGCCGCGGCTCCCGCTCCCCGCCGAAGCCCCGCTCCCGCCTTCCCCTCCTCGCTCACCAGCCCCCGCGGCGTTCGAGGAGCCGGGCTTCCGGGGCGGAGCCCCCGGTCGTGCGGCGGGCGGCGGACGGGGTACGCCGCACGCAAAAGGGCCGGGCCCCGGGGAAAACCCCGGGGCCCGGCCCTCAGCCTGCCGACGGCTACGCGCTCAGCGAGCGCGCGCCGCTCAGTTGTCGTCCTCGTCGATGAGGAACCCGCGCATCGGCGAAGGAGCCTGCTGCATCGGCTGCGGCGCCTGCGGCCGGACCGGCGCCATCGGCTGCGTCATCGCGGGTGACATCTGCTGCTGGCCACCGCCGTACGACGGGCCGCCGCCCATGGACTGGTTGCCGGCGCCCATCTGCTGGCTGCCGTGACCGCCGTGGCTGCTGCCCATGGTGTGCCCCATCGCACCCGCACCGGCCGGAGCCAGCGAGGGCGACGGCGGCAGCGAGGCGGCGGCGGGGGTCCGCGGCGGAGCCAGCGAGTCGTCGGCCTGGGTCTCCAGCTGGCGCAGCTGGCTCTCCAGGTAGGACTTCAGACGCGTCCGGTACTCGCGCTCGAAGCCGCGCAGGTCCTCGACCTTGCGCTCCAGCGTCGCGCGGGCCGACTCCAGCGAGCCCATCGCCACGCGGTGCTTCTCCTGCGCGTCCCGCTCCAGGGCGTCCGCCTTGGCACGGGCGTCGCGCTCGAGGCCCTCGGCACGGCTGCGCGCCTCACCGACGATCTTGTTGGCCTCGGAACGGGCCTCCGCGATCGCCTGGTCGGCGGTCTGCTGGGCGAGGGAGAGGACACGGGCGGCGCTGTCGCCACCGGGGCCCTGACCGGGCTGCTGCATCTGCTGCTGTTGCTGCTGCTGCATCTGCTGCTGCATCTGCTGCTGCGGAGCGTGACCACCCATGGGACCGCCCATCGGGCCACCCATGGGACCGCCCTGCATCGGGCCGGGGCCGTGCGGGCCCTGCGGACCGGGACCGTGGCCGCCCTGAGGACCGGGACCATGGCCGCTGGGGCCGGCGGGCAGCTGAGGAGCACCACCGGGCAGCTGGGGGGGACCCATCTGCGGGGGCTGCTGCTGCTGGACCGGCGGACCAGATATGGCGGCGGGCACCGGAGCGCCCGGCCGGTCCTGCTGCTCCGGCGGTTTACGCATGCCCTGTTGCTGCTGCTGCTGCTGGTTCTGCGCGGCCGCACGCGTGGCGGCGGCCAGCTTGGCGCGAAGATCCTCGTTCTCACGCAGCAGACGCGTCAGTTCCGATTCGACCTCGTCGAGGAAGGCATCGACCTCGTCCTCGTCATAGCCTTCTCGGAGGCGGACGGTCGTGAACTGCTTGTTCCGCACGTCCTCGGGGGTCAGCGGCATCTCTTCTTCACCTCTACGTAGTCGTCGGCAGTCGGCAAGACCGTATCGTTCACACGCTGCTCGCAAGCTTGCCCACGATGTTGAGCAGAATGTAGACGATGATCATCAGAACGAAGAAGGACAGGTCAAGTGCCACGCCCCCGAGACGCAACGGCGGTATGAACCGCCGCAGAAGCTTCAGCGGTGGATCGGTGACAGTGTAGATGCCCTCGAGAACGACCACCATCGCCTTGCCTGGCTGCCATGAACGTGCGAACTGGAAGACGTAGTCCATGACCAGCCGGAAGATCAGCACGATGAGGAAACACATCAGCGCGATATAGACCACATCCAGTGCGATGCCCATGTCCCGCGCTTCCCTCTCCCCTGGCTCACGTTGCCCCCGGCCTCCCGGCCGGGTTTGTTCCCGGTGTTCTCAGCTCTGGTTGAAGAACCCGCCCTCTGCGATGCGGGCCTTGTCCTCCGCCGTGACATCGACGTTAGCAGGCGACAACAGGAACACCTTCTGCGTCACACGCTCAATGCTGCCATGGAGACCGAAGACGAGTCCCGCGGCAAAGTCGACAAGTCGCTTCGCATCGGTGTCGTCCATCTCCGTGAGATTCATGATCACCGGAGTGCCCTCACGGAAGTGTTCCCCGATGGTACGGGCCTCGTTGTAGGTCCTGGGGTGCAGCGTGGTGATCCGGTAGGGCTCCCGCTCGGACACGACCTTGGGCATGATCACCGGCGCGTTCTTCTCCATGTTCGGGCGGTCAGGTGTGATGGATGCCACGGGGGCGATTCGGGCGGGTCGTCCGCTTTCCGCCGGGAGCTGAACCGGTTCCCGCGGTGCGGGTGGCTGCACCGATCGCACCGGTTCGTCCCTTTCCCGCTCCACCGGATGCGCGGGCTGGTGCCGGCGCCGGTCGCGCTCCGGCTCCGGCTCGGGTTCGAATTCGTCGTCGGGGTCGAACCCCGGACCGTCGTACCCATCGTCCTCCACGAGGCCGAGGTAGACCGCCATCTTGCGCATCGCGCCGGCCATGCTCCGAGTCCTCCGCTCTGTGGTGGATCGGCATTCGTGTCACCAAGTGCCCGAGATCCACTCCGGCCATCCCGCCCGAAGCGGGAATGACCATATTTTCTGCTGTGGTCCGACTTGCTTCGCGACGTTACCCGAGCCGGGGTCGGACTCCGAGCACCGCCGTACCGACGCGTACATGTGTCGCCCCGGCCGCCACGGCGTCCTCGAGATCCGCGCTCATCCCGGCAGAGACCATGTTCGCAGTCGGATGGTTCCCGCGCAGGCGGGATGAGAATTCCATCAGGCGGTCGAACGCGTCGCGTTGGCGCCCCGCGTAGGGGCCGGCGAGCGGGGCGACCGTCATCAGGCCGTCGAGCCTGAGCCCCTCCGCCGCTTCGACCGCGGCGGCCAACTCCTCGATCGCGTCCGGCGCGACACCGCCCCGGTCGCCCCGTCCGCCGCTCTCCGCGTCGAGGGCGACCTGGACGAGGCAGCCGAGTTCACGCCCGCGCCGGACCGCCGCCGCCGAGAGCGCGGTGACGAGTTTCACCCGGTCCACCGACTGCACCACATCGGCATAACCGGCCACGGAGCGGACCTTGTTGGTCTGCAACTGTCCGACAAAGTGCCATGTGAGCGACAGATCCGCACACGCCTCGGCCTTCGGTGCCGCGTCCTGGTCACGGTTCTCCGCGACCTGCCGCACACCCAGTTCGTGCAGAATGCGCACGTCGCTCGCGGGGTAGGTCTTGGTGACCACGACGAGGGTCACCTCCTCCCGCGCGCGGCCGGCCGCGGCGCAGGCGGAGGCAATGCGCTCCTCCACCTGTGCCAGGTTCGCCGCGAGTTGAGTCCTGCGATCCGTCATGCCCTATCAGTCCAACCAGACATATCCGGCGAGCCGTCCCGTCGTGCGGTCCCGGCGGTACGAGAAGTGGTCACCGGATTCCAGGGTGCAGTACGGCGAGCTGTGCCGGTCACGGACGCCGAGTTCGTCGAGCTGGGCGTGGACCCCGGCCGTGACGTCGACCGCGGGCGTTCCCCAGCTGGTCTCCGACCAGGCCGACGGGACGACCGCGGCGACGTCCGCGCGCATCCCCTCCGGAACCTCGTAACACCGTCCGCAGACCGCCGGTCCGGTGTGCGCCACGATCCGGGACGGTGCGGCGCCGAGAGCGGTCATCGCCTCGACCACGGCCGGGACGACGCCGGCGACCAGGCCGGGGCGCCCGGCGTGCGCCGCCGCGACGACACCGGCCGCCGGATCGGCGAGGAGCACGGGCGTGCAGTCGGCGGTGAGCACCGCGAGCGGCAGTCCGCGCCGGGCCGTGACCACCGCGTCCACGGCGGGTACCTCCGAGGCGGGGGCCGCGCCCCAGGGGGCGTCGACCACGGCCACGTCGCGCCCGTGCACCTGGTTCATCCAGACCACCAGGTCCGGGTCGAGACCGAGGGAACGGGCGGCGCGCGCACGGTTCGTACGGACGGCGGCGGGGTCGTCGCCGACCGCGCCGCCGAGGTTGAGCTCCTCGTACGGAACGGCGCTCACTCCGCCCCACCTGTCGGTGAAGGCGAAATGGGCGCCGCCCGAAGACTCCGCGGCTCGCGCCGCGGCTTGCGGATCTATCACTTCAAGAAGTCCGGTACGTCCAGCTCTTCGGCCTGGGTGTCCTGGTAGGGACGAGCCGTCGGCACGTGCGGCGGGGTGACCTGCGGCAGCGAGGACTCGCTCGCCACCGGGGCCGGCTCGGCCGGCGTCTGGGGCTCCTCGCGCGGAGGCACGGAGCCCAGCCCGCCGGTCTGGCGCGCCGGCTCGGAGGTGCGGGCCGGCGGGGCCGCCTCCTCGCGCTTCCCGGCGCTCGACCCGAGGACGTTCTCGCGGCGGGCCGGCGGCTGTCCGCCGTCGAAGCCCGCGGCGATGACGGTGACCCGTACCTCGTCGCCCAGCGCGTCGTCGATGACCGCGCCGAAGATGATGTTCGCCTCCGGGTGGGCCGCCTCGCTCACCAGCTGGGCGGCCTCGTTGATCTCGAAGAGACCGAGGTCGCTGCCGCCGGAGATGGAGAGCAGGACACCGCGGGCGCCGTCGATGGACGCCTCCAGGAGCGGCGAGGAGATCGCCATCTCCGCGGCGGCCACCGCGCGGTCGTCGCCGCGGGCGGAGCCGATGCCCATGAGCGCCGATCCGGCCTCGGACATGACCGACTTGACGTCGGCGAAGTCGAGGTTGATCAGACCCGGGGTCGTGATGAGGTCGGTGATGCCCTGGACACCCGAGAGCAGCACCTGGTCGGCCGACTTGAACGCGTCGAGCACGCTGACCTGGCGGTCCGAGATGGACAGCAGCCGGTCGTTGGGGATGACGATGAGGGTGTCGACCTCTTCGCGGAGCTCGGCGATGCCGTCCTCCGCCTGGTTCGCGCGCCGCCGGCCCTCGAAGGTGAACGGGCGGGTGACCACACCGATCGTCAGGGCGCCCAGCGAGCGCGCGATGTTGGCGACGACGGGTGCCCCGCCGGTGCCGGTGCCGCCGCCCTCTCCGGCGGTGACGAAGACCATGTCGGCCCCCTTGAGGACCTCCTCGATCTCCTCACGGTGGTCCTCTGCCGCCTTACGACCGACGGCCGGGTTCGCCCCGGCGCCGAGGCCGCGGGTGAGTTCACGGCCGACGTCGAGCTTGACGTCGGCGTCGCTCATCAACAGTGCTTGCGCATCGGTGTTGATCGCGATGAACTCGACGCCCTTGAGACCGACCTCGATCATTCGGTTGATGGCATTGACACCACCGCCGCCGACACCGATGACCTTGATGACTGCGAGGTAGTTCTGCGGTGCTGCCACGTCGAAGGCCTCTCGCCTCGAGTTACGTGTCGTCGCTTCGCGGTAGTCCCGCCGCGACGACGGATGCCGATTGGGTCGGTCCGGGTGCCGACCCAAACCCTAACGTTGAAGTTTAGGGTTACCAGTGTGTCTGCTTCTTGGACTCTTCCGAACAGGACACTAAGTCGACAAGTGGCGCACGTTCAACGAACACGCCGAACCTCCCGTTTTTCTTTTCACCCTATGTGATCACCCGTAGCGCTGACCAACCAGGGGGCTGGCCAGGCCAAACGTGCGTCAACTCTTCGACACCGCAGGGGCGGTGGGCGCGCTCACGTCGAAGTGTCCCGCTTTGGGGGACGCTTTCATGAGAGCGGTGAGCACCCGCGCCTTCACGGGTCCCTCCTCACCACTGCCCCACATCACCGTGCGGCCCCGGGTCAGTTCGAGGACGGCGGAGTCGTACGAGGTGACCCGTACGGTCTTCGTCTCCCCGGCCACCTTCCCCGGGAGGTCTCCCGCGACGCGGACCGCCTCCCGGAGCAGACGGTCACCGCCGAAGCGGCGCAGGCTCGCCGACCGCTCGGGGGCCAGCTCAAGGAGCGGCACGTGCGGGGGCGCTTCGTCCACGGTCGCGAACCGTACGCCCTTCGCGTCCACTTCGACGAACTTCGCTCCCTTGGCGACCAGCAGGACCGGCTTCCGCTCGGTCACTCTAAGGCTGACACCGTGCGGCCATGACCGTACGACATCCACGGAGTCGATACGAGGCAGCTTCTGGCGCAACCGGGACGCGATGGCCCCGGTGTCCACGGAGGCCAGCGGAGCGCCCACGGGGGCCGCCGCGGCGTCCTCGACCTCACTCCTGGTCAGGACGTCGGTGCCGCTGACCGCCACCCGCTCCAGCCGGAGCCAGGACGATCCGTAGAGGACCCAGACGGTGGCCGCGGCGGTCAGCACGAGACCGGCCGCGGCCAGGACCAGCCGTGTCCGGCCGGTCAGCCGGCGCCCCTCGGGGCTGATGTGGGGCGGGCGGGCCGGGGTGTCGGCCCGCTCGGCCTCGCCGCGCTGGGCGGTCGTCGGTCCGGCCACGCTCGCTCCTTCGCCGGACCCGGGGCGCACGCCCCGGGTCCGCCCCGCCTCACGCCTGGCGGCGTGCGGCAATCGCCTCGTACACCATGCCGACGAGCAGGTCGTCGGCGTCCCGCCGCCCGAACTCCGCGGCGGCCCGGGACATCTCGTACAGCCGGTGCGGATCGGACAGCACCGGAAGGACGTTGCTCTGCACCCACTCCGTGGTGAGGGCCGCGTCGTCCACCAGCAGACCACCGCCGGCGTTGACCACCGGCTGGGCGTTGAGCCGCTGTTCGCCGTTGCCGATCGGCAGCGGGACGTAGGCGGCGGGCAGCCCGACGGCGGAGAGTTCGGCGACGGTCATCGCGCCCGCGCGGCAGAGCATCATGTCGGCCGCGGCGTACGCGAGGTCCATCCGGTCCACGTACGGTACCGGGATGTAGGGCGGCATCCCGGGCATGTTGTCGATACGCGGCAATTCGTTCTTCGGACCGACCACATGGAGGATCTGGATCCCGGACCGCTGGAGCAGCGGCGCGATCCGTGTGACCACCTCGTTGAGGTGGCGGGCGCCCTGCGAGCCGCCGGAGACCAGGAGGGTCGGCAGGTTGGGGTCGAGACCGAACGCGGCACGCGCCTCCGGGCGGACCCGGGCCCGGTCGAGGGTGGCGATGGTCCGGCGCAGCGGGATGCCGATGTAGCGGGCGCCGCGCAGCTTGCTGTCAGGGGTGGAGACGGCGACCCCGTGGGCGTAGCGCGAACCGATCTTGTTGGCCAGTCCCGGCCTGGCGTTGGCCTCGTGGACGACGATCGGCACCCCGGCCCGCTTGGCCGCCAGATAGCCGGGCAGGGCGACGTAGCCGCCGAAGCCGACCACGCAGTCCGCCTTGGTGCGCTCCAGGATCTGCTCGGCGGCCTTGATCGTGCCGCGCAGCCGTCCGGGGACGGTGATCAGCTCGGGTGTGGGCTTGCGCGGCAGCGGTACGGCGGGGATCAGTGCCAGCTCGTACCCCCGCTCGGGTACGAGCCTGGTCTCGAGTCCGCGCTCCGTGCCGAGGGCAGTGATTCCCACGGTCGGGTCCTGCCTCCGCAGGGCGTCTGCGAGGGCAAGCGCGGGCTCGATGTGCCCGGCGGTCCCCCCGCCGGCGAGTACGACATGCACCGAAATTCACCGCTCTCCGGACGGACGCTTCATGACGCGCCGTCTCATCGTCTTCCATCTGACCCCGGGCCTCCGCATGGCCAGGGCCGCTCTCGCCGCGGGGTCCTCCCGCGCGAAGGCGATCATCAGCCCCACGGCGAACATGGTCGGCAGCAGGGCCGAGCCCCCGTAGGAGAACAGCGGCAGCGGGACACCGGCGATCGGCAACAGGCCGAGCACCGCACCGATGTTGATCACGGCCTGGGCCGTGATCCAGGTGGTCACGCCTCCCGCTGCGTACCTCACGAAGGGGTCCTCCGTGCGTCCGGCCACGCGGATACCCGCATAGCCTAGAGCCGCGAAGAGGGCGAGTACCGACAGCGTCCCCGCCAGGCCCAGTTCCTCGCCGGTGATGGCGAAGATGAAGTCGGTGTGCGGCTCCGGAAGTTGGCCCCATTTTTCCACACTCGCGCCGAGCCCGGAACCGAACCATCCGCCGGACGCCAGGGCGTAGATCCCGTGCACGGCCTGCCAGCAGGAGTCGCCGGGACCGGGCTCGGAGGCCCCGATGCAGCCGAGCCGGGACATCCGGTTGGGGCTGGTCTTGATGAGGACGAACCCGATGAGGACGGCGAAGGAGAGCACCCCGGCGAAGAGCCTGGTGGGGGCGCCCGCCAGCCAGAGCAGGCCGAAGAGGATCGCGGTGAGGATGATCGCGGTGCCCATGTCGCCGCCGAGCATGATCAGTCCGAGCAGCATGAAGGCGACCGGCACCAGCGGTACCAGCATGTGCTTCCACTGGGCCAGCAGCCGCTTGTCCTGCTTGCGGGCGAGCAGGTCCGCGCCCCAGAGGATCAGGGCGAGCTTGCCGAACTCGCTGGGCTGGAGCTGGAAGGGGCCGCCGAGGTAGATCCAGTTCTGGTTGCCGTTGACCGACATCCCTATCCCCGGAACCTGGACCAGGACCATCAGGAAGACGGTGCCGGCGAGCAGCGGGTAGGCCAGGGCCCGGTGGAGCTTGATGGGCATCCTGGAGGCCAGCAGCATCAGTCCGGACCCGATCACGGCGGCGATGAACTGCTTGCGGAAGAAGTAGGTGCTGGGCCGGGAGAGCTCCAGCGCCTTGATCATCGAGGCGGAGTAGACCATGACGAGGCCGAGGACCGTGATCAGCAGTCCGGCGCCGAGGATCAGGTAGTACGCGGTCAGAGGGCGGTCCCAGGCCCGTCGTGCCCGCTCGTAGGTCCGCCGCATCCCGGCGCCGCGGCGCGGCCGGGGCGGTGTGCCCGCCGTACGGCCGCCGCCGCGCGGCGCGGGGGGCCGCCTGGACCCCGTGGCGGACCGGCTGCGCAGGACGAGCCCGGCGAGGGGTCCGGGGCCCGCGGGCAGCGCTCCGGCGAGCAGGGGCGGGGTGAGCGCCCGGCTGATGGCCGCCCCCGCCCGTGAGCGGTCGGCTCCGCGCGCGGCTGAGCTCTCGTCGGCCGGCATTGTCGCTGTCCCCTCCACTGCTCGTGCCCGGGGGCCGCCGCCGGTGTCCCGCCCCGGCGGTGCCGCGCGTGACCGGGTCCACGGACGCCTCGGGCTCTCCGGGACAGTACGACGCGGAGAGCCGGCCCGTCAGGCGCTCTCGTCGGGGAGTCGGCGGACCGCGTCCGCGAACGCCTCGCCCCGCTTGTTGTAGTTGACGAACATGTCCATCGAGGCGCAGGCCGGGGCCAGCAGCACGGTGTCGCCCGGCCGGGCCAGCCGTGCCGCTTCGACGACCGCGGCGGACATCGCCCCAGTGTCGGTCCGGTCGAGGTCGACCACCGGTACCTCGGGGGCGTGTCGCGCCAGGGCTTCACGGATCAGTGCCCGGTCGGCGCCCATCAGCACGACACCGCGCAGCCGCTTCGCGGCCCCGGTGACCAGACCGTCGAAGGTGGCGCCCTTGGCGAGGCCGCCGGCGATCCAGACGATCGGCTCGTAGGCGGCGAGGGAGGCCTCGGCGGCGTGGGTGTTGGTGGCCTTGGAGTCGTCGATGTACGTGACCCCGGCGACGTCGGCGACGTGCTCGATGCGGTGGGCGTCGGGGCGGAAGGCCCGCAGTCCGTCGCGCACGGCGGCCGGCCGCACGCCGAAGGCGCGGGCCAGGGCCGCCGCGGCCAGCGCGTTGGCGATGTTGTGGGGGGCCGGCGGACTGACGTCCCCGACCTCGGCGAGCTCCTGCGCCCGCTTCTGGCGGTCGGGGACGAAGGCGCGGTCGACGAGGATGCCGTCGACCACACCGAGCTGGGAGGGTCCCGGGGTGCCGAGGGTGAAGCCGATGGCCCGGCAGCCCTCCTCGACGTCCGCCTCGCGCACCAGGTCCTCGGTCGCCCGGTCCTGCGCGTTGTAGACGCAGGCGACGGTGTTGCCCTCGTAGATCCGGCCCTTGTCGGCGGCGTAGGCGTCCATGGAGCCGTGCCAGTCGAGGTGGTCCGGGGCCAGGTTGAGGACGGCCCCGGAGTGGGCGCGCAGGGAGGGCGCCCAGTGGAGCTGGTAGCTGGAGAGCTCGACGGCGAGCACGTCGTACGTCTCGTCGCCGAGCACCGCGTCCAGCAGGGAGACCCCGATGTTGCCGACCGCGGCCGTGCGCAGGCCCTCCGCCTCCAGGATCGAGGCGAGCATGCGCACGGTCGTGGTCTTGCCGTTGGTGCCGGTGACCGCGAGCCAGGGTGCGGCGTCGGGGCCCCGCAGCCGCCAGGCCAGTTCGACGTCGCCCCACACGGGGACGGCCGCCGCGGCGGCCGCCAGGAAGAGCGGCTTGCCGGGCTTCCAGCCGGGGGCGGTGACGACGAGCTCGGTGGACTCGGGCAGGGTGTCGCCGTCGCCGAGGCGCACGGTGATCCCGAGCGCCTCCAGCACGGCGGCCTGGGCGCGGGAGCGCTCGTCGTCGCCGTCGTCGACGACGGTGACCAGCGCCCCGCGCTCGTGCAGGACACGGGCGGCGGGAAGGCCGCTGACGCCGAGTCCGGCGACCGTGACGTGCTTGCCCTGCCAGTCCACGTTGCTCACTTCTTGGCTGCCCATCCTGCGTAGAAGAGGCCGAGTCCGACGATCACGCACATGCCCTGGATGATCCAGAAGCGGACCACGACAAGGACTTCGGACCACCCCTTGAGTTCGAAGTGGTGCTGGAGCGGAGCCATCCGGAAGACCCGCTTGCCGGTCATCTTGAAGGAACCGACCTGGATGACCACGGACATGGTGATCATCACGAAGAGGCCGCCGAGGATGGCCAGCAGGAACTCGGTGCGGGAGCAGATCGCGAGGCCGGCGAGCGCGCCGCCGAGGGCCAGCGAACCGGTGTCGCCCATGAAGATCTTCGCGGGCGAGGTGTTCCACCACAGGAAGCCGAAGCAGGCGCCCATGAGGGCGGAGGCGACGACCGCGAGGTCGAGGGGATCGCGTACCTCGAAGCAGGCGCTGGGGTTGGTCAGCGTCTGCGCGTTGGCGCAGGACTCCTGGAACTGCCAGAGCCCGATGAAGGTGTAGGCGCCGAAGACCATCACCGAGGCACCGGTGGCGAGTCCGTCCAGACCGTCCGTCAGGTTCACGCCGTTGGACATGGCCAGGATCATGAACAGCGCCCAGACGCAGAAGAGCACCGGGCCGATCGACCAGCCGAAGTCCTCGACGAACGAGAGCCGGGTGGAGGCCGGGGTGTTGCCGTGGGTGTCCGCGAACTGGAGCGAGAGCACCGCGAAGGCGATGCCGACGATCAGCTGGCCGGCCATCTTCGCCTTGGCCCGCAGACCCAGCGAACGCTGCTTCACGATCTTGATGTAGTCGTCGAGGAAGCCGACGAGGCCCATCCCCGCCATCAGGAAGAGGACGAGGACACCGGAGAAGCGGATCGGCTCGCCGGTGATCACCTTCGCCAGCAGGTACGCGATGATCGTGGCCAGGATGAAGGCGATACCACCCATGGTGGGTGTGCCCTTTTTGCTGCCGTGGGTACGCGGGCCGTCGTCCCGGATGAACTGCCCGTAGCCCTTGCGGGCCAGAAGTTTGATCAGCAGCGGGGTGCCGACCAGCGTCAGGAAGAGCCCTATGGCCCCTGCGAAGAGGATCTGCCTCATCGGACGGCGACCTCGCCCTCGGTCGTCTCCAGCAGTGCCAGGGCGACCTTCTCCAGGCCGACCGACCGGGACGCCTTCACCAGCACGACGTCTCCCGGGCGCAGTTCACTGCGCAACAGGTCGACGGCCGCCTGTGCGTCGGACACGTGCACCGACTCCTCACCCCACGAACCCTCGTTATATGCGCCCAGTTGCAGCCAGGAGGCTTCTCTTCCCCCGACTGCGACGAGCTTGCTGACGTTGAGCCGGACGGCGAGCCGTCCGACGGCGTCGTGCTCGGCGAGCGACGCGTCACCGAGCTCGGCCATCTGACCGAGCACCGCCCACGTGCGCCCCCCGTCTGCCCGTCGGGCCTTGCCCATGGCGGCCAGCGCACGGAGTGCGGCCTTCATGGATTCGGGGTTCGCGTTGTAGGCGTCGTTGACGACCGTCACACCGTCCGGACGCTCGGTGACCTCCATGCGCCAGCGGGAGAGGGTGCCCGCCCCGGAGAGCGCATCGGCGATCTCGGTCACGGACATGCCCAACTCATGGGCGACGGCGGCCGCGGCGAGCGCGTTCGACACGTGATGCTCACCGTACAGGCGCAAGGTCACGTCGCTGCACCCGGTGGGTGTGTGGAGAGCGAAAGCGGGGCGTCCGTCGTCGGTCAGCCGCACGTTCTCTCCCCGTACGTCCGCATCCGGGGCCTCTCCGAAGAGGAGCACCCGGGCTTTTGTACGGGACGCCATCGCCCGCACCAGCGGGTCGTCGGCGTTGAGGACCGCGGCGCCGTCCTCCGGCAGGACCTCGACCAGTTCGCCCTTGGCCCGGGCGATCGCCTCGCGGCTGCCGAACTCCCCGAGGTGGGCGCTGCCCACGTTGAGGACCAGGCCGATGTGCGGCGGCGTCAGGTCGGCGAGGTAGTGGATGTGACCGATACCGCGCGCGCCCATCTCCAGGACGAGATGGCGGGTTTCCGCCGTGGCGCGCAGCGCGGTGAGCGGCAGGCCGATCTCGTTGTTGAGGGATCCGGGCGTCCAGACCGTGGGCGCCCTGCGCTCCAGGATCTGGGCGATCAGGTCCTTCGTGGACGTCTTGCCCGCCGAACCGGTCAGGGCGACGACGGTGGTGCCGAGGCGTTCGACGACGGCACGGGCGAGGGCGCCGAGCGCGGCCACGACGTCGTCGACGACGATCGCGGGCGCGCCGACGGGGCGGGCGGCGAGCACGGCCACCGCTCCGGCCTCGACGGCGCGCTGCGCGTAGTCGTGGCCGTCGACCCGCTCGCCCGCGAACGCGGCGAACAGGGAGCCCTGCCGCACCTCCCGGGAGTCGATGACGACGGGGCCGGTGACGACGGCGGACGGGTCCGGTACGTCGTGCGGCTGCCCGCCGGTGATTCCGGCGATCTCGGCGAGGGAAAGGGCGATCACTTGGTCATCCCTGACTGTTGTTCTCATGGGTGTGTACGCGGTCCTCGGGGGCGTCCTGCGCCGCGCCCGTACGTCCTCGTGAGCGCTCGATGGCCTCGCGCAGGACCTTCCGGTCGTCGAAGGGGCGCACCACTCCGTGGATGTCCTGCCCCTGCTCATGTCCCTTTCCGGCCACCAGCACGGTGTCACCGGGCTCGGCCCGGGCGACCGCGGCGGCGATGGCCGCGGCCCGGTCGGCGTCCACCAGCACGTCGCCGCGTTCGTGGACGGGTACCTCGGCCGCGCCGGAGAGCATCGCGGCGAGGATCGCGAGGGGGTCCTCGGAGCGGGGGTTGTCGGAGGTCAGTACGGCGGTGTCGGCGAGCCGGGCCGCCGCGGCGCCCATCGGCCCGCGCTTCGTGGTGTCGCGGTCGCCGCCGCAGCCGAGCACGATGTGCACCCGGCCCTCGGTGACCTTCTGCAGGGAGCGCAGGACGGACTCGACGGCGTCGGTCTTGTGCGCGTAGTCGACGACGGCGAGGTACGGCTGTCCGGCGTCGACCCGTTCGAGCCGGCCGGGAACGCCGGGGACGGCCGCGACGCCGTCGGCGGCCGCCTGCGGGTCGACGCCCGCGGCGGCCAGGGTGACGATCGCGGCGAGGGTGTTGGCGACGTTGAACGGGCCGGGCAGCGGGGCCCTGGCGGTGACGCGCTCGCCCTTCGGGCCGGTCACGGTGAAGCGGCTGTCCTGGGGGCCCACCTCGACGTCCTCGGCGCGCCAGTCGGCGTCCGGGTGGCCCTCGGCGGAGAAGGTGACGACCGGGACGGACGCCTCCTCGACCAGCCTGCGGCCGTACTCGTCGTCGAAGTTGACGACTCCCAGCTTGCTGCGGTGCGGGGTGAACAGCTGCGCCTTGGCCTGGAAGTAGTCCTCCATCCCGGAGTGGAACTCCATGTGCTCCGGGCTGAGGTTGTTGAAGACGGCGACGTCGAAGACGCAGCCGTCGACCCGGCCGAGCACCAGGGCGTGGCTGGAGACCTCCATGGCGACCGCCTCGACGCCGCGTTCGCGCATGACGGCGAACAGGGCCTGGAGGTCGGTGGCCTCGGGGGTGGTGCGCTCGGACTTGATGCGCTCGTCGCCGATCCGCATCTCGACGGTGCCGATCAGTCCGGTGCTGCGTCCGGCGCCGCGCAGCCCGCCCTCGACGAGGTAGGCGGTGGTGGTCTTGCCGGACGTCCCGGTGATGCCGATCTGGAGGAGGCCGACACCGGGCCGCCCGTAGATCTCGGCCGCGATGTCGCCCATCCGGCCGCGCGGGTCGTCGGTGACGAGGACCGGAAGGCCGGTGGCGGCGGCGCGGTCGGCGCCCGCCGGGTCGGTGAGGATCGCGGCGGCGCCGAGGCCCGCGGCCTGGGCGGAGAAGTCGGCACCGTGGAAGCGGGCACCGGGCAGGGCCGCGTACACATCGCCCGGGCGCACGGCCCGGGAGTCGTGGGTGATGCCGGTGACCTCACCGGAATCCTGCGGTCCGGCACCGAGCCGGGCGGCCAGCTCTCCGAGGGGCGTCGGCCTGAGCCGGTCCGGTCGGGGCGCTCCCGGGTAGGTCACAGGCGCGTCCTTCTGAGTGGTTTGACACTGATCAGCGTGGGGCACGGCGGTGAGCGTACCGGGCGGACCCGGCCTCTCGCGAAGTGAGGGGCCGGGGTCGCGGTACTTCTCGTTCCGGTTCCCGGGATCAGGGGTGATGGTGGTCACTGAGGGTTCCCCGAGTCACTCGCCGGGCTTGAAGGAGACCGGCAGCCGGGCGGGAGCGCTGCCGGACGGCGGGGTCTGGAGGGTCTTGAGGGCGAACTCCATGACCTTCTTGTAGATCGGGCCGCAGATCTGGCCGCCGAAGTAGCTGCCCTTGGTGGGGTTCTGGATGGCGCAGTAGACGGTGATCTGCGGGTCGTCGGCGGGGGCGAAGCCGGCGAAGGAGGCGGTGTAGCCCTTGTAGACGCCGCGTACGGGGTCGACGCGGTTGGCGGTGCCCGTCTTGCCCGCGACCCGGTAGCCCTGGATGTGCGCCTTGGTCCCGGTGCCCTGTTCGTCGTCGACCACGGACTCCAGCATCTTCGCCAGGGTCGTGGCCGTCTTCTCGCTGACCACCCGGGTCCGTTGGGGGGCGTCGGACGCCGTGTAGCGGCCGTCCGCGCCCTTGGTCCCGCGGACGAGGGTCGGCTCGATCCTGACCCCGCCGTTGGCGATGGTCTGGTAGACCGACGCCGCCTGCATGGCGTTGAGGGAGAGCCCCTGGCCGAACGGGATCGTGTACTGCTGCGAGGTCGACCAGTCCTGGGGCTTGGCGAGGATGCCGGGCGACTCGCCCGGGTAGCCGAGTCCCGTGGTGCTGCCGATGCCGAATTTGCGCAGGTAGGAGTGCAGGACCTTGTTGGCCTCGGGCTGGGTCCTCCCGAGCTGCCCGGTGGCCAGGATGGTGCCGATGTTGCTCGATTTGGCGAGTACGCCGTTGAGCGTGAGGTACCAGGTGGGGTGGTCGATGTCGTCCCTGAAGAGCCGGTCGCCCCGGTGCAGCCGGTTGGGGACGGTGACGTGCGTGCCGGGTGTGGCCGCCCCCTCCTCCAGTACGGCGGCCATGGACATGACCTTGCTGGTGGAGCCGGGTTCGTAGACGTCCTGGAGGGCGGCGTTGCCCAGGGCGGCGGAGTTGCTCCGGGCCAGGTCGTTGGGGTCGTAGCCGGGGGCGTTGGCCATGGCCAGCACCTCTCCGGTCCTCGTGTTCTGGACGACCACGTAGCCGCGGTCGGCCTTGGACTTCTCGACCTGGTCGGCGATGGCGCGCTGGGCCGCCCACTGGATGTCGCGGTCGATCGTCAGCTCGACGTCGGTGCCGGCGACGGCAGGGATCTCCGTGGAGCCGGCGGTCGGCACGGGCCGTCCGCCCGCCTGGGCGTAGCGGATCTTGCCGTCCTCGCCCTGGAGCTCCTTGTTCAGCTGTGCTTCGAGGCCGCCGCCGCCCTTGCCCTCGGCGTTGACGAATCCCAGTATCCCGGCGGCGAGGTCGCCGTTGGGGTACACGCGCTTGGTGGTGGGCTCCTGGAGGACCCCGGCCAGCACGTTCGCCCCGGGGCCGCCCTTCGCCCGGTCGGCGGCGGCCTTCTCCGCGAAGACGGACTTGAGGTCCTTGATCTGCTTCCAGACCTGGGGGGTCTGCCTGCGCGCCAGCACCTGGTAGCGGCTCTTGGGGGTGGCGAGTTTCTTGGCCAGCTCCGCCTCGTCCTTGCCGAGGATCGGGGCGAGCAGGGCCGCCGCCTGCTGCGGGGCGTCCGGCGCCTTGCTGTCCTCGGGCGTGAACAGCTTCGGGTCGGCGGTGATGTCGTGGGCGTCGACGCTGGTGGCCAGGGCGATCCCGCTGCGGTCGGTGATCTCCCCGCGCTCGGCGGCGACCGTGTACTCCAGGTACCGGTTCTTCTCGGCCTTGGCGGTGTACGCGTTGGCGTCGACCGCCTGGACCTGGAGGAGCCGGACGACGAAGGCCAGCATGACGAGCGTCAGGCAGAGGCTGATCAGGCGCAGCCGGGGGCGCGGGCTGCCCAGGCGGATGGGCTGCGCCGAGCCGCCGGACCGCTTGCGGGGTGCCGCGGGGCGCCGGGGACGCCGGTCCCCGGTACGGGCGGAGGGCCGGGAACGCCCCGCTCCGCCGGCCGCGTTGCGGGAGCGCGAGGGGCCGGGTACGCGGCGGCGCGGCGGTTCCTTGGACGGCACTGCGTCACCTGCCGGAGCTTGTCGGGGCCGGGGCGGCCGGGGCCTGGGTGGCCGGGGCCGCGGGATCGGGGGGCGACGGGGTCGCGGAGGGGTCGGCGGGCGACGGGCCCGCCGGGGAGGCGGAGGGCGACGCGGGATCGGAACCGGCGGACTCCGCCTCGCTCGGCTCCGGTTTCGGCGCCTCGGTGGGCGAGGGCCCGGCGGATGAGGGTTCGGCGGGCGAGGGTTCGGCGGTGGCCCGCTCGGCCACCCCGCTGACCGTGCCGTCGGGGTTCAGGAAGGCGGGGCTGCCGCCGGGGACCATGCCGAGCTCCCGGGCCCGGCGCTCCAGGGCGTCGGGTTCCGCGTAGCCGTCCACGTCACGCTGGAGGGCCTGCTGCTCGTCGGTGAGCTCGGTGGTCTCCCTCTTCAGCTTGCTCAGCCTGAACGATCCTTCATTGAGCGCCGAGTTCAGCAGCAGGAGCGAGATCAGGCCACCCGCGAGCAGCAGCACGACCAGCAGGACGAAGGGGGTGCGGGCGGCGGTGCTCGGCCCCGACGGCATCAGCCGGGCGAGCCGGCCGGCCCTCCCCTTCATCTGCTCGGCCGTCCTGGTCACCGCGGTCCCACCGTCCTCGTCCGCGTACGGCCCGCCCGGCGCGACCGGCTCATCGCTCCTCCTCACGGATCCGCTGGGCGCCGCGCAGCCGGGCGGGGGCGGCGCGCCGGTTCTCGGCGACCTCCTCCTCCGTGGGCAGTTCGGCGCCGCGGGTCAGCAGCTTCAGGCGTGGCTGGTAGCGCTCGGGGACGACGGGCAGTCCGGGCGGCGCCGTGTTGGCCGCACCGGCCGCGAAGACCTGCTTGACCAGACGGTCCTCGAGCGAGTGGTACGAGAGGACGGCGATCCGGCCGCCGACGGCGAGGCTCCCCACCGCGGCCGGGACGGCCCGCTCCAGGACGGTGAGTTCACCGTTGACCTCGATGCGCAGGGCCTGGAAGGTGCGCTTGGCCGGATTGCCTCCGGTGCGCTTGGCGGCCTGCGGCAGGGAGTCCCGGATCAGCTCGACGAGACGGGCGCTGTTGCTGAAGGGCTCCTTCTCGCGTTCGCGCACGACGGCCGAGACGATGCGCTTGGCCTGCTTCTCCTCGCCGTACGCCCGCAGGATCCGGACGAGTTCGCCGGGCGGGTAGGTGTTGAGCACCTCGGCCGCGCCGATGCCGGTCGTCTGGTCCATGCGCATGTCGAGCGGCGCGTCCTGGGCGTAGGCGAATCCGCGGTCGGCCTCGTCCAGTTGCATGGAGGAGACCCCGAGGTCGAAGAGCACGCCCTGGACCTTGGGGATGCCCAGCCGGTCGAGGACCTCGGGCAGTTCGTCGTAGACGGCGTGCACCAGCGTGGCGCGGTCGCCGTACGGGGCGAGGCGTTCGCCGGAGAGCCTCAGCGCCTCCTTGTCCCGGTCCAGGGCGACCAGCCGGGCGGCGGGGAACGCGGCGAGGAGGGCCTCGCTGTGCCCGCCGAGTCCGAGGGTGCAGTCGACGACGACGGGGGGCCTCGGTCCCGTCTCCTCCAGAGCCGGGGCCAACAGGTCCAGGCATCGCTGGAGCATCACCGGGACGTGTCGGGTCTGGCTCAAAGCGCCCTCTCAGGCTCTGTCCCGTGTGGCCGTACACGCGGTCTGGTCCCCACCCGCCCGGAAGGGGAGGTCGGCCGGCGCCGGGGAAGGTGGCGTCGGCCGGCCGACGGGCGGGAGAGGGCCGGGCCGCATGTACGCCGCACATCACGGGGAAGCGAAACGTGTAAAAATATGCAGAATGTGCAGGCGTGTCGGTAACTTCGCGTCACTTTAGTCCACCCTGCCATTCGATCCATTCCCGATCAACGAACCGCGCAGCGCGTCACCCGGCTGCGGCGGGGGCGCGGACCTCACCCGGTCGGGTGTCCGGCGGTGAGACTTGTGGGTTACCTCACAACAAGCCCCGTTGATGTTCTTTGTCCCCTTCCACAGCACGCCAGGACGGTCGTGACGGTTAACGTCGTAGCCATGTCGACTTCTGCGCAGACTCCCGCCGAGACCGATTCCCCCACGACCTCCGGAGAGACCGTCACCGACCGCCTGGTCGGCCTGAACACGCGTTACGCGGAGGCGTTCACCGATCCGGGCATGGACGCGCGTCCCGTGCTGAAGGTGGCCGTGGTCGCCTGCATGGACGCCCGCCTCGACCTGCACCGGGCGCTCGGCCTGGAGCTGGGTGACTGCCACACCATCCGCAACGCGGGCGGTGTGGTCACTGACGACGTCCTGCGGTCACTGACCATCAGCCAGCGCGCCCTCGGCACCCGCAGCGTCATCCTCATCCACCACACCAACTGCGGCATGGAGTCGCTCACCGAGGGCTTCCGGCAGGAGCTGGAGCTCGAGGTCGGGCAGCGTCCGGCATGGGCGGTGGAGGCCTACTCGGACGCCGACCAGGACGTGCGGCAGTCGATGCAGCGCGTGCGCACCTCACCGTTCCTCCTGCACACGGACGATGTCCGGGGCTTCGTCTTCGACGTGACGACGGGCAAGCTGCGCGAGATCCTCCCCGTCTCCTGAAGCACCCCCGACATACGGACCACACCCGGCATTTCAGGCTCACTTGTCCTCGGGCGAGTGACACGAAGCGGTAACGGCAACAAGAATGCGGGTGTGACATCTCTCCGGGTACTCCGGAGAGTGTCCGTATATCGGGGCGGGCCGGGCAGCTTTCTGCGCCGGTCCGAGCACAAGGGGCCGAGGAGGGCCGGGTGACGACCTATGACGATCGAGCGAGCCTCACAGATCTGACCACCACAGCCGAGCGGGTACGCGGGTCGGTCGAGGGTGTGATCGAGGGCAAGCCTGAGGTCGTACGGCTTTCGCTGACCGTGCTGCTCGCGGAGGGGCACCTCCTGATCGAGGATGTGCCCGGCGTCGGCAAGACGATGCTGGCCAAGGCGCTGGCACGGTCCATCGACTGCTCGGTGCGGCGTATCCAGTTCACACCGGACCTGCTGCCCTCGGACATCACCGGGGTCTCGATCTTCGATCAGCAGCGCCGGGACTTCGAGTTCAAGCCGGGCGCCATCTTCGCCCAGATCGTGATCGGCGACGAGATCAACCGCGCGTCGCCCAAGACCCAGTCGGCACTGCTGGAGTCGATGGAGGAGCGCCAGGTCACGATCGACGGGCACACCTACGAACTGCCCGACCCGTTCATGGTGGTGGCCACCCAGAACCCGGTGGAGATGGAAGGCACCTACCCCCTGCCCGAGGCGCAGCGCGACCGGTTCATGGCGCGCGTGTCGATCGGGTACCCGAGTGCCGAGGCCGAGCTCCGCATGCTCGACGCGCACGGTGCTTCCTCGCCCCTGGACGACCTGCAACCGGTGGCGCACGCCCACGACATCGTGAAGCTGATCGACGCGGTGCGCACGGTCCACGTGGCCGAGGCCGTCCGGCGGTACGCCGTGGAGCTGGTGGCCGCCACCCGTCACCACGCCGACCTGAGGCTGGGCGCCTCGCCCCGCGCGACCCTCCACCTGCTGCGCGCCGCCAAGGCGTCGGCCGCGCTGAGCGGGCGGGACTACGCCCTGCCGGACGACGTCCAGGCGCTCGCGGTCGCGGTGCTCGCCCACCGGCTGCTGCCGACGGCCCAGGCCCAGCTGAACCGCCGCACCGCCGAGCAGGTGGTGCTGGACATCCTGCAACGCACCCCGGTGCCGGTGTCGGGCGGCGCGGCCGCTCCCGTGCAGCCCCAGCACCGGCCCGGCGCCCCGGTGTACGGCCGGCAGCCCGGGGCGCGGCGGCTGTGACGGCGGCCGGGGCGGCCGGCCCCGTGGACGGAAGTGACGACAGGGGCGGTCTGCGGGCGGCGCTCGGCGGGCTGACGACGCGTGGACGGTCCTTCCTGGCCGCGGGTGTGGCGGCGGCGGTCTGCGCCTACGTGCTGGGCCAGGGCGACCTGCTCCGGGTGGGGCTGCTGCTCGCGGTGCTGCCGCTGGTCTGCGTCGCCGTGCTGCACCGCACCCGCTACCGGGTGACCGGCAGCCGGCGGCTGTCGCCCTCGCGCGTTCCGGCGGGCTCGGAGGCGCGGGTCCATCTGCGGATGGACAACGTCTCCCGTCTGCACACGGGCCTGCTGATGCTCCAGGACCGCGTTCCCTACGTCCTCGGTCCCCGGCCCCGGTTCGTGCTGGACCGGGTGGAGCCCGGCGGCGTACGGGAGGTGTCCTACCGGGTCCGCTCCGACCTGCGCGGGCGCTACCCGCTGGGGCCGCTCCAGCTCCGGCTGAACGATCCGTTCGGGATGTGCGAGCTGACCCGCTCCTTCAGCGCGTACGACACGCTCGTCGTCATCCCCCGCACCGAGCCGCTCCCGCCGCTGCGGCTGTCCGGTGCGGCTTCCGGGTACGGCGACGGCAGGCACCGGTCGCTGGCGCTGGCCGGCGAGGACGACATCATTCCGCGCGGCTACCGCCACGGTGACGACCTGCGCCGGGTGCACTGGCGCTCCACCGCGCGCTTCGGCGAGCTGATGGTCCGGCGCGAGGAGCAGCCCCAGCGGGCCCGGTGCACGGTCCTGCTGGACACCCGGCGCATCGCCTACCAGGGTGCGGGGCCCGGATCGGCCTTCGAATGGGCGGTGTCCGGGGCGGCGTCCGCGCTGGTGCACATGGTGGAGCGCGGCTTCTCGGTGCGGTTGCTCACCGACGAGGGGAGCGCCATGCCGGAGGGCAGCGGCGACGGCTTCGCCGGGCCGGCGCAGGAGTCGGCGGAGTCGGCCGGCCTGATGCTGGACACCCTCGCGGTCGTCGACCACTCCGACGGGGGCGGCCTCTCCCGCGCGGTCGACGTGCTGCGCGGGGGCGACGAGGGGTTGCTGGTGGCGTTCTTCGGCGACCTCGACGAGGAGCAGACGGCGGTGGCGGCCAGGCTGCGGCAGCGCAGCCGCGGGGCCGTCGCGTTCGTGCTGGACAGCGACGACTGGGTGGGCGGCGGTGAGGGCGTGGCCTCCGCCCCGGCCGCCGCCCGTCTGCGGCTGCTGCGTGAGGCGGGATGGACGGCGATGGCGGTGCCGCCCGGTGCGGAGCTCGCCGGACTGTGGCAGCGGGCGGGCCAGGAGGGTTCCGGCGGGCAGCCCGCGGGGACGCGGGCCCCGGGGGCTCCGGCATCAGGGGCGGGATCGACGGCGGGGTTCTCCGGGGGATGGTCATGAGCGGGCGTAACCGGCTGGCGGTGTGTGCGTTCGTCGCCACGATGATGGCGGCGGGCGCCCTGCTGCCCCTGGTGGAGACGTCGAGGTGGGCCCTGCAGGCCGCGTTCCTGCTGGCCGTCCAGAGCGGGGTGGGTGCGCTGGCCCGCCGGTTCCGGCCGGCCCGGGTCCTGACGGTCTCGCTCCAGGTGGCCGTCACCCTGCTCGCGCTGACCGTGGTCTTCGCCAGGGAGCACGCCCTGTTCGGGGTGGTGCCCGGCCCCCGGGCGGTCCAGCACCTCGCCGGTCTGCTGACGGCGGGGACCGACGACGTCGGCAGGTACGCCATCCCGGCACCGGCGACGGACGGCATCCGGCTGATGCTGATCGGCGGGGTCCTGCTGATCGGGCTCGCCGTGGACGTCCTCGCGGTGACCTTCCGGGCCGCGGCTCCGGCGGGTCTGCCGCTGCTCGCGCTGTACTCGGTCGCGGCCGGGCTCTCCGACGGCGGCGCGGGATGGCTCTGGTTCCTGCTCGCCGCGTGCGGATACCTGCTGCTCCTGCTGGCCGAGGGCCGGGACCGGCTGTCCCGCTGGGGGCGGGTGTTCGGCGGGGTGTCCCGTACGTCGAACGGCCTGGCCGGCGGCCTGGAGGGGGCCGGGCGCGCCCTGGCACCGGTGCGTACGGGGCGGCGCATCGGCGCCGTGGCCCTGGGCATCGCGCTGGCCGTGCCCGCGGCCCTGCCCGCTCTGGACGGCGGTCTGCTGGGCGGCACGGGCGGCGGGTCGGGCAAGGGGAGCGGCGGCGGCACGATCTCCGCGGTGAACCCCCTGGTCTCGTTGCAGAACAACCTCAACCAGCCGGAGAACCGTGAGGTGCTGACGTATCGCACCAACTCCGCCGCTCCGCAGGACTTCTATCTGCGCATCCTGGCGCTGGACCAGTTCACCGGCGGTGAATGGCGTCCGTCGACCCGCAAGCTGAAGAACGTCCCCGACCGGCTGCCGCAGCCGGCCGGGCTGGGCGAGGACGTCGCCGTCACCGAGGTCCGGACGAACATCTCGGCGTCACGCTCCTACCAGCAGACGTATCTGCCGCTCCCCTATCCGGCGAGCGAGGTGGACGTCCTGGGCCGCTGGCGGTACGAGCCCGAGGGGCGGACCCTCGTCGGCGACGGGGGCCAGACGACGCGCGGAGTCCGCTACGAGGTCAGCAGTCTGGTCGTGGAGCCGACGGCGGAGCAGCTCGCCGGGGCGATGGCCCCGCGTTCGGAGCTGGCCCGCGAGTACACGCGGGTGCCCTCCTCGCTGCCCGATGTGGTGGGGGAGACCGCGCAGCGGGTGACCGAGGGCGCGGCCAACGACTACGAGCGGGCCGTGAAGCTCCAGGACTGGTTCGCCTCGGAGGGCGGTTTCCGTTACGACACGACGGTGACGTCGGGTACGGGTACCGCGGCGATCGAGCGTTTCCTGAAGGACAAGGAGGGCTTCTGCGTCCACTTCTCCTTCTCGATGGCGGCGATGGCCAGGACGCTGGGCATTCCGGCCAGGGTCGCGGTGGGCTTCACGCCCGGCACGGCCCAGGCGGACGGATCGGTGTCGGTCGGGCTGCGGGACGCGCACGCCTGGCCCGAGCTGTACTTCGAGGGCGTGGGCTGGACCCGCTTCGAGCCGACGCCGTCCCGTGGCACCACCCCGGCGTACACCCTGCCGGAGGCGCCGTCGCAGAACCCGAGCGATCCGGCGCTGCCGACGGACGGTGCCTCGGCCGCGCCGACGTCCGAGCCCTCCACCTCGGAGTCCTGCCCCGCGCAGGAGCGCCGGCAGGGTGAGTGCGGCGCGTCCGCGGCTCCGGGTGCGGTGGATTCCGGAGATCCGGGGACCCCTGCGGGCACGGTGGCGCTGTGGGTGCTCGGCGCGCTCGCGGTGGTCGTGCTCCCGCTGCTGCCGATGCTCTGGCGCGTACGGGCCCGTGCCCGGCGGCTCGGCTCCTCGGGCGGGCGTACCGCCGGGGACGCGGCGGACCGGGTGATGGCCGCGTGGCGGGAGATCACCGACACGGCCTGGGACCACGGGATCGCGCCGGACGAGTCACAGACCCCGCGCAGGGCCGCCGCGCGGATCGTGCGGCTGGGCGGTCTCGACGGTGGGGCGGCCGCCGCGGTCCACCGGGTGGCGGGCGCCGTGGAGCGGGTGCTGTACGCCCCCGGGCCGGACGGGGCCTCCGCCACGGCCGAGGACGTACGGGCTGTCCGGGCGGGGCTGTGGGCCTCGGCCGGGCGCTGGGGCAGGATCCGGGCGACGCTCGCACCGCGTTCGGCCGTACGGGTGATGTGGGCGGTCTCGGAGCGGCGGGCGGAGCTCGGCCGCCGGTGGTCGGACCGTCTGGGTCGCGACCGCTGGGCGGCCCGGCTGCGCCGCCCGTCACGGCAGCAGGGCTGATCCCCGGGGGCCGGCCGCCACAGCGGGGCTGGTCCCGGGCGGCCCCCACGTCCGGCGTCCGCGCCGGGCCCGGGGCCCGCACGCCTCACCCGACCGGGGCGGTCGTGGGCGCCGGGGCCCACGCACCTCACCGACAAGCGGCCACGCGCGCCAGGGCCTACGCCACCCACCCGCCGAAGGCAGCCACGAGAGCCCGGCCCCACGCCCCTCACCCGACCAAGGGGCCACGAGTGCCGGGCCCCACTCCCCGGCCAAGGCGGGCCGTGGGCGCCGGAACCCGGGCGGACACGATCGACCCGGGACGGCCGCAGGTACCGGACCCCACGCCCCTCGCGGGACTGGCGGCCGCGCGCGCCGGGGCCCACGCCCCTCACCCGGCCAAGGCAGTCACGAGTGCCGGGCCCCACGCCCCTCAGCGGACCGGAGCAGCCGTGGGTGCCGGGCCCCACGCCCCTCAGCGGACCGGAGCAGCCGTGGGTGCCGGGCCCCACGCCCCCACCCGGCCAAGGGCAGCTACGGGTGCCCGGCATCCCTGCCCCTCCCCCGACGAGGGCGGGCCGTGGAGCCGGGCCCGGGCTCAGGGCTCCCGCCTGCCGGGGCCGCGCGGAGAACGCGTGAGGGGCGGTCGCCCTGAGGCGACCGCCCCTCATGGTGAGGTCCGGCGTCCATCTGTCGGTGTGCCCGGTCCGCTTCCTGGGCCGGTGGACGGTGCTGCTGTCACCGCCGGCCGGGAAGCGGAGAGCTCACTGACCCTGCTCGTCGCGGCGACGCTGCCACCGCTGCTCGATCCGGTTCATCATCGACCGGCGCTGCCTGGGGTGCCGGCGTTCGCCGCCGCCCCCGCCCGCGCTCCCCGCCGGCTGCTGCTCACCGGGCTTCGGCGCTTTGCGCCACCCGGTGACCGCCAGCACGGCACAGCCCAGCATGACGAGGAATCCCGCCACGCTGACCCAGGTCTGCTGGAAAACCATTCCGGCCATGAGGAGCGCGATACCCACCAGAAAACCGGCTACCGCCTGGTAGACCCGTCGCCGGGTGTACCTGCGCAGCCCGCTTCCCTCAAGCGCTGTAGCGAACTTGGGATCTTCGGCGTACAGCGCTCGCTCCATCTGCTCGAGCATTCGCTGCTCGTGCTCCGAGAGCGGCACGGAGTCCTCCTCGTCGTCGGCCGCGGGGGCGACCGGTATGCGGCCCTTCCAGGATAGGCAGGGATTCGCCCCCGTGAAACCCGCCCTCTAGCCATAGCCAGTCCGGACCGCCATGTCGGCTCGGCTGCTGAGGCGTAGATTCCCCGACCTCCGATCCGTCATGCCGGATGGTGTCACCCGATCATACGGGGCTCGCGGCCCGATCGGGTGTTCCGGGCGGTACTCCGTCTGCAGCTGCGTTGCTGATCAGCCGTGCTCCCGTCGCTTTCGCGGCCCTACTCCGACGGTGTCGCCGTCGCGGCTCAGGCGCGCTTCTCGCCGAGAACGTGCAGCTGGGTCGCCACCGAGTGGAAGGCCGGCAGTTCGGCGACGGCCGCCTCCAGCCTGAGGAGCTCCTCCATGGCGCCCGGTTCGGTGTCCACGAGAACGCCCGGCACGAGGTCGGCGAAGACCCGCACCCCGTGGACCGAGCCGACCTCCAGGCCCGCCGCGTCGACCAGTCCGGTGAGCTGGCCGGCGGTGAACCTGCGGGGCACGGGGTCACCGTCGCCCCAGCGCCCGGCGGGGTCCGTCAGCGCCTGCCGGGCCTCGGCGAAGTGCCCGGCCAGGGCCCTGGCCAGGACGGCTCCGCCGAGACCGGCGCAGAGCAGGCTGAGCGCGCCGGACGGCCGCAGCGCGTCGACCGCGTTGCGTACGCCCTCGGCCGGGTCGTCCACGTACTCCAGGACGCCGTGGCAGAGCACCGCGTCGTAACCGGCCCGGTCCGCCACCTCGAACAGACCGAGGACGTCGCCCTGGACGCCCCGGACCCGGTCGGCGACGCCGGCCTCGTCGGCCCGGCGCTCCAGCGCGAACAGGGCGTTGGGGCTGGGGTCGACGACGGTGACCTGGTGGCCGAGCCGGGCGACGGGCACCGCGAAGTTACCGGTGCCGCCGCCCGTGTCCAGCACGTCCAGGGCTTCCCTGCCGGTCGCCTTGACCCGGCGCTCGAGAGCGTCCTTGAGGACCTCCCAGACCACGGCGGTACGGAGGGAGGCGCGGGGGCGCAGCTGGTCCGACACGGCAGTTGACTCCTCGGCACGGTGCCGCCGCGGACGGCGGAGCGTGAACGGTGCAGGTGGTACGGGTGCTCTCCACCCTATTGCCTCGCACCGCCCTCACGGTCACCCCGCGTCGGACCGCTGCCCGGGCCTCTCCTTCCGGGGCTGCGGAAGGACGGGCTGGAGCACCAGCAGCCGTTCGGCCAGACGCAGGAACATCTCCGCGTCGCGCAGCAGATCGTCGGCGTCGCGGCTGCTGGCCGCGCCGGGTATGCCCGCCTCGGCGCGGGCCCTGCGCCGGGCCCCGGAGGCGAACAGGGCGCTCCATTCGGTGAGTTCCGGCGCGATGTCCGGAAGGACCTCCCAGGCGCTGCGGATCGGCTCCCTGCGGCGCCTGCCCGGTTCGGGCCGGCCGCGGGCGGCGAGTACGGCGGCGGCGGTGCGCAGCGCGGCGAGGTGGGCGGTGGCGTACCGCTCGTTGGGGACGTCGAGGACGGCGGCCTCGGCCAGGCCCGCGTGGGCCTGGGCGAGGAGGTCGAGGGCGGCGGGCGGCGCGGCGGTGCGGCGCGGCACGGGGTGGACGTCGGTTGCCGGACCGGTCAGTGAGGGGGCAGGGCTGCCTGCGCGGCGCCGCGGGGCGGCGGCTGCGGACGAGCTGGCCATGACGAACCTCCTGTCGTCGTGTGACGGCTCGGTGGCCGTCTGTATCCATGATGCCGCCCGGCACTGACAATCCCTCAGAATCCGGCCCTGACCAGGCACTTTGCTTCCAGCGCGAGTTCGGGCTAGCTTTTTGCACTGACTGGTCAGTTTAAAAGACAGGGGTGGGGTCATGGACGGCCCGCACGGTGCGGCGCTGAGCGCCGAGGACTTCGGACTGAAGGGGCCGCGGGGCTGGGCCTTCCGGGGGGTGGGGTTCACCGCGGCGCCCGGATCGCTCGTCGCGGTCCAGGGCCCGTCCGGCTCGGGCCGTACGTGCCTGCTGCTCGCACTCACCGGACGGATGCGTTCCACCCAGGGCCGGGCGGAGGTCGGCGGGGAGCGCCTGCCGGGCCGGCTCACCGCCGTACGGCGGTTCAGCGCGCTGGGCCCGGTCCCCGGCGTCAATGAGCTCGACCCCTCCCTCACCGTCGCCGAGCACCTGCGGGAACGGGCCCTGCTGCGGCGCCGCTTCGACGGTTCACCGCGCTCCCTGCTGCGCTCCCGCGCCGAACGGACCGCCACGGCGCGGGCCGTGATCGACACCGCCCTGGAGGGCGCGGGGCTCGACCTCGCGGCCCTGCCCAAGGCCGGCCGGACCTCCGTGCGGGACCTGGAGCGCCTGGAGGCCCTCCGCCTCTCCGTCTCCCTCGCCCTGATGGGCCGTCCCCGGCTCCTCGCCGTGGACGACGCCGACCTCAAGCTCTCCCCCGCCGAGCGCGCACCGGCCTGGGAGCTGCTGCGCGCGATCGCGGCCGGCGGGACCACCGTGCTGGCCGTGTGCGACGAGGCCCCGGAGGACGCGCTCACCGTTCCCACCCGCCCGGCGGCCACGACGGCCGCGCCCTCGGACGGCACGACGACCGGAAAGGGGACGGCCGATGCGATCACCACGGCTGGCCGCGCTTGAGCTGCGGCGGTTCGGCAGGGGCCGGATGCCGCGCGCCGCACTCGTGGCACTCCTCCTGCTGCCCCTGCTCTACGGGGCGCTCTACCTCTGGTCGTTCTGGGACCCCTACGGCCGGCTCGACCGCATCCCCGTGGCGCTCGTCAACGAGGACAAGGGCGCGCGGACCGGGGGCGAACACCTCGCGGCCGGGGACGAGATCGCCGGGCGGCTGCTCGACTCCGAGGTCTTCGACTGGCACGAGGTCGGTTCCGCCGAGGCCGGGAAGGGCGTCGAGGACGGGACGTACTACCTCTCGCTGACCGTGCCGCCGGACTTCAGCGAGCGGATCGCCTCCAGCGCGGGGGACTCCCCCGCCACCGGCGCCCTGCGGGTCCGCACGAACGACGCCAACAACTACATCGTCGGGCAGATCTCCAGGACGGTCTTCGCCGAGGTCCGCAGCGCCGCGTCGGCCAAGGCCTCGCGGGGCTTCCTGGACCGGATCTTCATCGACTTCTCGGACCTGCACGACGCGACCGCGAAGGCGGCCGAGGGAGCCGACGACCTGGAGAGCGGCCTGACGAAGGCGAAGAAGGGCTCCGAGGACCTCGCGGACGGCCTCAGGGACGCCAGGTCGGGCAGCGGCACCCTCTCCGCAGGCATCACCCGGCTGGACAAGGGCGCGGCCGGCCTCGCGACGGGTTCCCGGCAGGTCGCCGACGGCACCCAGCTGCTCGCCGACAAGGTCGACGCGGTCGCCGCCGACGTGCGCCCGTTCCTGAAGGACAACGGCAAGGCCATCGGTGACACCGCCCGGCTGGTGGCCGACTCCTCGAAGGCCGTACGCGACAACCTCGACCTGCTGGCCGAGACGGCGCCGGGCGCCTCCGCCGCCGCCCACAAGGCCTCCGACGACCTGGCAGACGTCCACCGCGTCCGCTGCGAGGAACAGCTCCCCGCGGACCCGGAGGTCTGCCCGCAGCTCCAGCGCGCCGTGACGGCGGCGAAGGACGTCGCCGCGGTGTCCGACGACCTGAACGCCCTGGTGAAGGACCAGAAGGGGGACCTGACGACACTGCGCACCCGGCTGACCGACCTGGAGAAGCAGGCCGACGCCCTGGCGAAGCGCTCACCGGACCTGGACACCGACCTGGAGTCCGCCGTGTCGAGGATCAACGCGCTGAACACCGGTGCGCACCAGGTGGCCGAGGGCGCGGGCACGCTCCGCACCGGCCTCGGCACCGCGCGGACGGGCGCCACGGACCTCGACTCCGGCGTCAGGAAGCTCAGGACGGGTGCCGTGAACCTGGACAGCGGGCTCCAGCGCCTGGGCGACGGCTCGTCGACGCTCGCCCAGGGGCTGAACGACGGGGTCGGCAGGATCCCCGACTACGACCAGGACGAACGCGACGCCCGTACCGGTGTCATGGCCGATCCCGTGAAGCTGGCCTCCTCCTCGCTGCACGCCGCGCCCAACTACGGCACCGGCTTCGCCCCCTACTTCATCCCGCTCTCGCTGTGGGTGGGCGCGATGGTGGCGTACATGCTGATCCAGCCGTTGAACCGGCGGGCCCTCGCGGCCGGGGCACCCGCCTGGCGCATCGCCTTCGCGGGCTGGCTGCCGGTCGCCGCGGTCGGCCTGCTCCAGGTCGCCGCGCTGATGTCGGTGCTGCACTGGCGGCTGGGCCTCCAGATGACGCACGCCGCCGGGACGATCGGCTTCCTGGCGCTGGTGACCTGCTGCTTCGCGTCGATCGTGCAGTGGCTCAACGCCCGATTCGGGGCGGCCGGGCGCATCCTCGTCCTGGCGGTGCTGATGCTCCAGCTGACCTCGGCCGGAGGCACCTACCCGGTCCAGACGAGCCCCGGGTTCTTCGGCGCGATCCACCCCTACCTGCCGATGACCTACGTGGTCGAAGGGCTGCGCCGGCTGATCACGGGCGGCGGGCTCGGCCCCGTCTGGCAGGGCTGCGCCGTGCTGCTCGCCTTCACCGCGGGCGCGCTCGCGCTGACCGCCCTCTCCGCCCGCCGCAAGCAGGTGTGGACCCTGGACCGGCTGCACCCGGAGCTGAGTCTGTGAGCGCCCCGGGACCTGTGAGAATCGACGGCATGGACAGCAGTAGCACCACGCGCCGCCAGATCACCCGGCAGAAGCTCTACGAGGCGGCGGTGACCCTGATCGCCGAGAAGGGGTTCTCCGCCACGACGGTGGACGAGATCGCGGAGCGCGCCGGGGTCGCCAAGGGCACGGTCTACTACAACTTCAAGAGCAAGACGGAACTGTTCGAGGAGCTGCTGCGGCACGGCGTCGGACTGCTCACGCAGTCGCTGCGTTCCGCCGCCGACTCGACGGACGCGCGGGGCGGCACCCGGGTGGAGGCGCTGGACGCGATGATCAGGGCCGGCCTGGTCTTCATCGACCGCTACCCGGCTTTCACCCAGCTGTACGTCGCCGAGCTCTGGCGCACCAACCGCGCCTGGCAGTCGACCCTCCTGGTGCTGCGTCAGGAGGCCGTGGCCGTCGTCGAGGGAGTGCTGCGGGAGGGCGTCGCGGGCGGGGAGCTCAGCGAGGAGATCGACATCCAGCTGACGGCCGCGGCGCTGGTCGGGATGGTCCTGGTAGCGGCGCTCGACTGGCAGGCGTTCCAGCCCGAGCGGACGATCGACGACGTGCACTCCGCCCTGTCCCTGCTGCTGCACGGCCGGGTCAGCGGACGCTGAGACCGCCCGGCGGCCCGCACACGGAAGAACGCCGGTCCGGTGGAATTCGATCCCCCCGAATTCCACCGGACCGGCTCGGCGTCCCGCCGCGGAGCCCTCCCCCGTGACCCCGTGTCCCCCGTGGTCCCGGAGCTCCGCGCCGACGCCCCGTCACGTCCGGGGTACCGCGCCGTTCCGCCGCCCCGTGCCGGCGGTGCCGGGCCGCGCCCCTTCCGTGGTCCCCACTCTTCCGTCCGCGCAGGTGGGAGCCCATCCGCGCCGCTACTCATCTCCCGTACTAGGTAGGGATACTCAGACCTGTGCGGCAGCACCCGTCCGGGCGCCGGCCGGACTGGCTACGATCGCGTCCGTGTCCGTACTCCCCCTGGTGTTCACGAGCGGCTGGGCGAGCGGGATCAACGCCTACGCGGTGGTCCTCCTCCTCGGTCTGTTCGGCGCGACCGGTCTGGCCGACGAGGTGCCCGAGCCCCTCCGGCGCACCGATGTGCTCGTGGCCGCGGCCGTGCTGTTCCTGCTGGAGGCGGTCGCCGACAAGATCCCGTACGTGGACTCGGCCTGGGACGCGGCGCACACCGTGATCAGGCCCGTGGCCGGCGCCGTCGTCGCCGCGCTGCTGGCCGGCGCGAGCGGGTCGCTGCCGGAGATCGCGGCGGGGGCCGTGGGCGGGACCACCGCGCTGCTGAGCCACCTGGTGAAGGCGGGCACCAGGATGGCGGTCAACACCTCACCCGAACCGTTCAGCAACGCCGGGGTCAGCGTCCTGGAGGACCTCGGCGTCGCCGGTGTCATCACCTTCGCCGTCTTCAACCCGGTGGCGGCCGCCGTCGTCGCGGGGTCCCTGCTGCTGCTCGGCCTGGTGGTGCTGTTCTTCCTGGCCTCCCGGATCCGCCGGTTCCTGCGGCGCCGGGCACGGCGCCGCGCGGAGGCGCGGCCGGCCGGGGCGGGCAGAAGGTGGCCGTACGGATGAGCGCCGGCGGCACCCCGTAAGGTCACTCGCATGGCACGAATCGCGGTGATCGGCGCCGGGACAGGCGCGATGGCGGCGGCCGCCCGGCTCTCCGTGGCAGGCCACCGGGTGACGGTGTACGAGCGGTCGGGGACCTACGGCGGCTCGCTCGGACGGTACGCCCGGGACGGCTTCGTCTTCGACACGGGCCCCGGGCTGCTGCATCTGCCGGCGGTCCACCGCGACCTGTTCGTGAAGACGGGCCGCGAGAGCCTGGAGCAGTGCGTCACCCTCACCCAGGTCGACCCGGCGAGCCGGCATCTCTTCGCGGACGGCACCGCGGTGTCGCTGCCCAACGCCTCGCGGGCCGGTGTCGTCGGGGCGCTGGACCAGGCGCTCGGCGAGGGGGCCGGGGCCCGCTGGGGCGACTTCATGGACCGGGCGGGCGTCGCCTGGAACCGCTCGCGCAGGCCCCTGCTGGAGGAGCCGCTGCCCGAGGACCGGCAGATGTTCGGCCGCGACCCCTACCCCGCGACGCGCCACCGCAGGCTGCTGCGCCCGTCCCGGCAGGCGTCGACGGTGGCGGAGGTGGGCGCCTGGGAGCTGGCCGACCCCCGCCTGGCGGCCCTGCTCGACGGATACGCCCTGTCGTACGGTCTCGACCCGCGCCGCGCCCCGGCCTCCGCCGCCCTCCTGCCGTACATGGAGGAGACCTTCGGCAGCTGGTACGTCGCGGGGGGCATGCGCGCGCTGGCCGACGCGGTGTACGCCCGGTGCCTGGCGCGCAAGGTGGAGTTCGTCTTCGGCGCCGAGGTGGTCGGGGTGGCCGAGAAGGACGGCCGGGCGGCGGGCGTCGAACTGGCGGACGGCCGGAGCGTGGAGGCCGCCCATGTGGTCCTGGGCGCGCAGCCGGCGCCGGGTCTTCTGCCGTTCCCGGACGAACGGCCCGCAGGGGATCCGGTGCCCGGCCGCTTCCTCGTCATGCTGTCGCTGCGCGGCGCGCGGGAGGCCGGCGCCGTCCACCGGACGGTGGTGCACGGCCCGGATCCGGGCGCGGAGCAGGAGGCGGTGTTCGGTGGCCGGACGGCGGAGCTTCCCACGGTGACGGTGCTGCGCCCGGACGACCCCGCCACCCGGCCCGACGGGGAGCACGAGGCGGTGACCCTGATGGTGACGGTCGCGCCGCACGGTCCGGTGGACTGGACGGACGCGGCGTTGCGCGAGCGGTACGCGGACGTGGTGACCGGCCGTGCCGCCGAGGCGGTGCCCGGCCTGCGCGAGCGGATACTCCACGCCGAGGTGCGGACGCCCGCCGAGACCGCGGCGGACACGGGCGCGGCGGGCGGTTCGGTGCCGGCTCCGGCCCTCGCCGGGGCCGGGGGCGCCTGTCTGCACTCCGCGAACCGCACCGCGCTGCCGGGGCTGTATCGGGCGGGCGGCTGGTCGCATCCCGGCGGCGGGCCGGCCCACGCCGGGATGTCGGGCGCCCTGGTCGCCGGACTGATCGTGGAGGGGGACGGCTTCCGCGGCTCTCAGTGAGGCCGCGGACGGCGCGCCGGAGCCGGCCGCCGGGTGCGGACGGCCGGCGGGCGGGTCAGTAGCGGTACTGGTCGTTCTGGCCGGTGTCGTACCCGTTGCCGTACGGGGCGGGCCGGACGGGGACCTCGGGCGGCAGCGGGGAGTGGTAGGGCTCGTTCTCGCGCTGCTGCGGCACCCACACCCCGCCGGGCGGGGTGTCGGTGTACGGCGCGGCGTACGGGTCGGCCGCGGGCTGGTGCCCGGCGCCGTAGGACGGGTCGTAGCCGTTGCCGTGGTTGTCGTACGGGGCGTACTGCCCGGTGCCCGAGGTGGTCTCCGCGCCGGTGTAGGGGTCGGGGTAGGCCTGGTAGCCGTCCTGCTGCCGGCCCGTGCCGTAGTCGTACTGTCCCGCGTAGGCGCCCTGGTCCTGCTGGTAGGTCTCCTGGCCGGGGTAGCCCCCCTGGACGGCGTAGGGGTCGTGGGCGGCGGGCTGCTGGCCGTACCCGTCGTACGACGGGTCGTAGGCGGCGTACTGCGGCTGCTGCTCACCGTGCTGAGGCTGGTGCTCGGGCTGGTGCTGAGGCTGGTGGTGGTCGTTGCCTGCCGGGACGGGGTCGGTGTAGACGCCGTACTGGCCGGTGTCCTCCGGCATCGGCTGCGGCGCGTAGACCGCCGTCGGGGCGGGCTCGCTCCCGTCCGGTCCGGACTCTCCCCCGTACTCCAGGCCGGAGACCTCCAGGACGGGCTCCTGGCTGACCGGCGCCCCGCCCTTGCGTCGGCGGCGGCTCTCCCCCGGGCTGCCGCCCACGGCCCAGCCGGTCGAGAAGCCGCGCCGGAAGGAGAGCGTCACGTACGTCTGGCCCGTCGCGAAGGCGATCGCCCCGAGGACGATCACCGGGACGGAGGCGAGCAGGACGCCGAGGACCACTCCGAGGAAGCCGGCGAAGGCGAGCAACCGCCAGCGCAGACGCGCCTTGTACTGCAGGAGCACCTCGCCCAGCAGCCACAGCGCCACTATGCCGAATGCGATGTAGAGGACCGTCCAGCCCACGCCCGCCCCCTCCTACGGCCACCGCCCCGGTTGGTGGCGGGTACGGCCGGTCACGACTGCTTGTGCAGTCCGAGATTCTCGTAGATCTCGAGTGTCGCCGTCGAGTTGTTGAGCGTGATGAAGTGCAGCCCCGGAACACCTTCCGAGAGCAGTTTCGCGCAGAACTCCGTGGCGAACTCGATGCCAATGGAGCGTACAGCGGCCGGGTCGTCCTTCGCGGCGAGGATGCGCTCTTTCAGCGCGGCCGGCAGGGACGCGTTGCTGAGCTGCGCGAATCTTTCCAGCTGCCGGACGCTGGTGAGCGGCATCACCTCGGGAATGACCGGGGTGTCGCAACCCGCAGCGACCACGCGGTCACGCATCTGCAGATAGCTTTCCGGGTGGAAGAACATCTGGGTGATCGCGTAGTCGGCACCGGCGCGGCACTTGTCCACGAAATGACCGATGTCGGAGTCCCAGTCGGTGGATCGCGGATGCATTTCGGGAAAAGCCGCCACGCCGACGCAGAAATCACCGGCCTCCTTGATGAGGCGGACGAGATCGGCCGCGTACCGCACCCCCTGCGGATGCTCGACCCACTCGCCCATCGGGTCGCCGGGCGGGTCTCCGCGCACCGCGAGGATGTTGCGGATCCCGGCGTCGGCGTACTGCCCGACCATGTTGCGCAGTTCGGCGACCGAGTGGTCGACGGCGGTCAGGTGCGCGACCGGGGTGAGCGTGGAGTCCGCGGCGATCTGCTGGGTCGCCCGGACGGTCCCGGCGCGGGTCGAACCGCCGGCCCCGTAGGTCACGGAGACGAAGCTCGGCGCCACGGCCTCGACCCGGCGCAGGGCGTTCCAGAGGTTCCGCTCGCCCTTCTCGGTCTTGGGCGCCCAGAATTCGAACGAGAACGACGTCTCGCCGGTCGCCAGCAGCTCACGCACGGTGCGCGCGTGATCCGTCCTGGTGGAAGGTGTGCCAAGAGCCATACTGGGAGGTTAACCAGGGCCTGGCGGTACCCCAACCAGAGTGCGGGAATTGACCGGAATGAGGCGGATTTTGTCCACCCCTCGGACACTCCCCCGCCCCACCCCCTCGGAGCCCTCCTCCACCGCCTCGGCGACGCGCCTCAGCCGGTGCGTTCCCTGACCCGGCGCGCGAGCGAGGCCGCCGCGGCGGCCGGGTCCGCGGCCTCGGTGATCGCCCGGACGACGACGACGCGCCGTGCGCCGGCGTCCAGCACCTCGTCCAGGTTGCCCGCGTCGATGCCGCCGATGGCGAACCAGGGCCGTGCCGTGCCGAGCGAGGCGGCGTGGCGCACGAGGCCGAGGCCGGGGGCGTGGCGGCCGGGCTTGGTCGGGGTCGGCCAGCAGGGGCCCGTGCAGAAGTAGTCGACGCCCTCCTGGACGGCGGCGGCGTCGACCTCGGCCTCGGCGTGGGTGGAGCGGCCGATCAGCACGCCACCGCCGACGACGGCGCGGGCGGCGGGCACGGGCAGGTCTCCCTGCCCGAGGTGCAGCACGTCGGAGCGGGCGGCGTGGGCCACGTCGGCCCGGTCGTTGACCGCGAGGAGTGCGCCGTGGCGCTCGCAGGCGTCGGCGAGGACGGCGAGGTGTTCGAGCTCCTCGGCCGCCTCCATGCCCTTGTCCCGCAGCTGGACGATGTCCACGCCGTTGGCCAGCACCGCGTCGAGGAATTCGGGGAGGTCGCCCTGCCGCTTGCGGGCGTCCGTGCACAGGTAGAGCCGGGCGTCGGACAGCGGGCTGCGAGCCGTGGACATGATGAGTTCCCCCGTCGGTGCGTGGATGGGCACGGTGCGGCGGCTGACCGCCCGTACGTCGGTGGACCGCCGGGCCGGCGGGTCCCGTAACGGCGGAGTGGGGGGCGCGGGGGGGGCGGGCCCCCCGCCCCGCCCCGGCGGGCGGGGAGACGGCGGGGGCCGGGGGGGGGGGGGGGACCCACGG
>NZ_JBHVQX010000009.1:215673-229627 GCF_042886395.1 Streptomyces sp. NPDC058008
GTTGGGCCCCGGTGGGGGGGCTCCCCCCCGGTCGGGGGGTGCCCCGCGGGGCGGGGGGGCCCCTTACGGGGGGTGGGGGGGCCGCGTGGGCCGCGCCCCGCACTCCACTCACGGTCGTCCGGTCAGACGGCGAGCGCCTGGGCGCGGCGCTTCACCTCCGTACCGCGATTCTCGCTCAGGGCCTGCGCCGGGGTTCCGGGCAGGCTGGGGTCGGGGGTGAAGAGCCAGTCCAGCATCTCTTCGTCGTTGTAGCCGTCGTCCCTCAGGAGTGTCAGGGTCCCCGCGAGGCCCTTGACCACCTTGTCGCCGTCGATGAAGGCGGCAGGCACCTGGAGCGCACGGTTCTCACCACGTCGTACGGCGATCAGCTGGCCTTCCTTCACCAGCTGCCGTACGCGCGTCACCTCGACACCCAGCATTTCCGCGATGTCGGGAAGGTGGAGCCATGCGGGGACGAGAGCATCGATCTTTGCGTCAATCTCGGTCACAAGGACAAGCGTGCCATCCCGGACGGGCGGCCGGTAGCCGGGCCGGGCGTACGAGGCCGTGGCCAGCCCTAGAGCGCCGCCGATTTCAGCGGGACGGAGGAGTCGGCGGCCCGCGCCGGATCGATCCGCGCCCCGGCTTCGACGAGCTTGCGCCCCTGCGCCAGGTCACGGGGCCTGCCGACGGCCAGCACGGCCACCAGGACCCCGTGGCGCAGCCAGAGGACCGTCCAGGACGGGTCGGCGGGGTCGCCCCGCCACAGCAGCGTGTCGGCCCCGGTGTGGTGGCCCGCGTACTGGACGAAGCGTCCGAACTGCTCGGACCAGAAGTAGGGCACCGGGTCGTAGGAGCTCGCTGCCCCGCCGGCCAGGGCCGCCGCGACCGTCCTGGGGCCCTGGAGGGCGTTGTCCCAGTGGTGGACCAGGAGCCGCTCCCCGTAGCGGGCGGAGGGGAAGGAGGCGCAGTCGCCGACCGCGTAGACGTCGGGCAGCGAGGTGCGCAGGGAGCTGTCGGTGGTGACCGAGCCGTCCGCGCCCAGCGCGATGCCCGAGTCCGTGAGCCACCCGGTGGCGGGCCGGGCGCCGATGCCCACGACCACCGCCCCGGCGGGGATCACCCGCCCGTCCGCCAGGTGGACGGCGCCCTGCCGGACACGGTCGACGCGGGCGCCGGTGATCAGTTCCGCCCCGCTCTCGGCGTACCAGCCGGCCATCGGGGCGGCGACCTCGGCGGGCAGAGTGCCCGCGAGGGGCCGGCCGGCGGCCTCGACGACGGTGACCGCGCACCCGGCGGCGCGGGCCGCGGTGGCGAACTCGGCGCCGATCCAGCCCGCCCCGACGACGACCACGTCGTGCTGCCGCTCCAGGACCGGCCGCAGCCGTGCGGCGTCGTCGAGGGTGCGCAGCAGATGGACGCCGGGCACGCCCTCGGATCCGGGCAGCGCGGCGGGTTCCGCCCCGGTGGCGAGGACCAGTACGCCGTAGCCGACGGGCCCCTCCGGGGTGTCCAGCTCGTGCGCCCCGGAACGCAGGCCGGACACGTCGAGCCCCAGGCGCAGGGTGATGTCCAGGGCTTCGAAGTCGACGTCGAAGGCGGAGTCCTCTGCCTTGCCCAGCAGGACCGCCTTGGACAGGGGCGGCCTGTCGTACGGCTGGTGCGGTTCGGCGCCGATCAGGGTGACCGGGCCGGTGAAGCCCTGTTCGCGCAGGGCCACGGCCGTCTGCACGCCGGCCATGCCGGCGCCCACGATCACGACGTCCCGCGGCCGGTCCCCCGCTGCCGGGTCCTGTGTCTGCTCGTTCACCCGACCACCCTAAGGGCTGCCCCGTGACATGGCGTCAGCGCGGGAGCTCCTCCACGACGCTCGTCCCGCTGCCCTCCTGGGACTCCCAGTGCCAGGTCTCGTCCAGGCGGACCCTGCCGTCGGGCAGGTCGGTGACGAGGGAGACGCAGTGGCCGCCGGAGGTCGTCCCGTCCCGCTTCAACTGGACGTAGCGGAAGTCCAGGGCGTCCGCGTCCCGGGTGCCGACGAGGTGTCCCCGGACGACGTCCCCGCCCGCGTACTCGGCCCAGATCCGGCCGTCCCGCTCGTGGTACGTGAACCGGGTCAGGGTCCCGACCTGGCCGGGGGCCTGGTCCGCCACCGGCGAGAGGACGAGTCCGTCGAGCGAACGGGCCACGGGCGCTGCTCCCTTACCGGCGGCGGGGTCTAGGCTGGCCACCGTAAGGCACTCGCGGGAGTCCGGACGCACCGGGCTGAGAGGGAGGCTGACCGGCCTCCGACCGTACGAACCTGATCCGGGTCATGCCGGCGAAGGGAGGGGCTGGACGCCCATGCGCATCTCCACGGACACCTCCGACGTCCTGGTCGTCGGAGGCGGGCTCATCGGCCTGGTGACCGCCTGGCGGTCGGCGCAGCGGGGCCTGCGCACCGCGCTGGCGGATCCGGAGCCAGGCGGCGGGGCCGCCCAGGTCGCGGCCGGGATGCTGGCCGCCGTCACCGAACTCCACTACGGCGAGCAGATGCTGCTCGGCCTCAACGTGGCCTCCGCGCAACGCTATCCGGCGTTCGTGGCCGAGCTGGAGGAGGCGAGCGGCCGGACGACCGGCTTCCGGGCCTGCGGCACCCTGTCCGTCGCCCTGGACTCCGACGACCGGGCGCACCTGCGGGAACTGCACGTACTGCAACGGCGTTCGGGGCTGGAGTCCGAGTGGCTCAGCGGCCGGGAGTGCCGCCGCCTGGAGCCGATGCTCGCGCCGGGGGTGCGCGGCGGGCTGCGGGTGGACGGCGACCACCAGGTGGACCCGAGGCGGCTGGCCGCGGCGCTGGTCACCGCGTGCGAGCGGGCGGGGGTGGCCTTCCGCCGTGACCGGGCCCGGCGGCTCTCCGTCACGGGCGGCCGGGCGGCCGGGGCGGAACTCGCCGACGGCACCCGGCTCACGGCCGGCCAGGTGGTGCTCGCCGGCGGCAGTCTCAGCGGCCGGCTGGAGGGGCTGCCCGAGGACGTCGTACCTCCGGTGCGCCCGGTGAAGGGGCAGGTGCTGCGGCTCACCGTGCCGCGCGCGTACGCCCCCTTCCTCAGCCGGACCGTACGGGCCGTGGTGCGCGGCAGCCAGGTGTACCTCGTCCCGCGCGCCGACGGCGAGCTGGTCGTCGGCGCGACGACCGAGGAGCTGGGCTGGGACACCACGGTCACGGCGGGCGGGGTGTACGAGCTGCTGCGTGACGCCCACGAGCTGATACCCGGCATCACCGAACTGCCGCTGACCGAGACCCGGGCCGGGCTGCGGCCCGCCTCGCCGGACAACGCGCCGCTGCTGGGCCCCACGGCCCTGCCCGGCCTGCACCTGGCCACCGGGCACCACCGCAACGGGGTGCTGCTGACCCCCGTGACCGGCGAGGTGATGGCCCATGTGCTGACCGCGGGCGAGCTGCCCGAGCTCGCCCGCCCCTTCTCGCCGCACCGCTTCGCCCCCGCCTCCCCGGGGAGCGCGCCGGCCCGCACCCCCGGACAGACCACCCCCGCGTCGCAGGAGCAGCCCGTATGACACAGCCCGCCGCCGTACCCGTCCACGTCTCCGTGTCCGTCAACGGGGAGCGCCGCGCCCTCCCCGCGGGCACCACCCTGGACACCCTGGTCGCGGGGCTGACCGCGGCGCCCTCGGGTGTCGCCGCCGCGGTCAACGAGACCGTCGTCCCCCGCGGGCGGTGGTCGGCCACGGCCCTCACCGACGGCGACCGCGTCGAGGTCCTCACCGCGGTCCAGGGGGGCTGACCGTGTCCGGCGATCTCCTCACCCTCGGCCCGGCCACGTTCTCCTCGCGGCTGATCATGGGGACGGGCGGGGCACCCAGCCTGGACGTGCTGGAACGCTCCCTGGCCGCCTCGGGCACCGAGCTGACCACCGTCGCGATGCGCCGGCTCGACCCTTCCGTCCAGGGGTCGGTGCTCTCCGTCCTGGAGCGCCTCTCCATCCAGGTCCTGCCGAACACCGCGGGCTGTTTCACCGCGGGCGAGGCCGTGCTGACGGCCCGGCTCGCCAGGGAGGCGCTCGGCACCGACTGGATCAAGCTGGAGGTCGTGGCCGACGAACGGACCCTGCTGCCCGATCCGGTCGAGCTGCTGGACGCGGCCGAGATCCTGGTCGACGACGGTTTCACGGTCCTGCCCTACACCAACGACGACCCGGTCCTGGCGCGCAGGCTCCAGGACGTGGGGTGCGCGGCGGTCATGCCGCTGGGCTCCCCCATCGGTTCCGGCCTCGGCATCCGCAATCCCCACAACTTCCAGCTGATCGTCGAGCGGGCGACGGTCCCGGTGATCCTCGACGCCGGAGCGGGGACCGCGTCGGACGCGGCGCTGGCGATGGAGCTGGGCTGCTCCGCCGTGATGCTCGCCTCCGCGGTGACCCGGGCGCAGGAGCCGGAGCTGATGGCCGCCGCGATGCGGCACGCGGTGGACGGCGGGCGGCTGGCGTACCGGGCGGGGCGCATCCCGCGCCGGCACTTCGCCGAGGCGTCCTCGCCCGTGGAGGGCCGTGCGGTGCTGGACCCCGAGCGGCCGGCCTTCTGAGTCCGGGGGCCCGGCGGAGCCCTCCTGGTCACAGCATGTGCATGCCCCTGTCACGGCTCGGCACCGGAACGGCCCCGGGGGGACCCGGGACCGTCCGGGGTGTCCGTGGCGGATCGTAGACTCGCTCCGTGGACACGACCCTCCAGGACCCCCTCGTCGGGCAGCTGCTCGACGGCCGCTACCGCATCGATGCGCGCATCGCCGTCGGCGGTATGGCCACGGTGTACAGGGCCGTGGACACCCGGCTCGACCGGGTGCTCGCCCTGAAGGTGATGCACCCGGCGCTGGCGACGGACGCCGCGTTCGTCGAACGCTTCATCCGCGAGGCCAAGTCCGTCGCCCGGCTCGCCCACCCGAACGTGGTGGGTGTCTTCGACCAGGGCGCCCAGGGCGCGTACGTCTACCTGGCGATGGAGTACGTCGCCGGGTGCACCCTGCGTGACGTCCTGCGCGAGCGCGGGGCGCTTCAGCCGCGGGCCGCCCTGGACATCCTCGAACCGGTGCTGGCCGCCCTCGGCGCCGCGCACCGCGCGGGCTTCGTCCACCGGGACATGAAGCCGGAGAACGTCCTGATAGGGGACGACGGCCGGGTGAAGGTCGCCGACTTCGGCCTCGTACGCGCCGTGGGCACGGCCACGGACACCACCGGCTCGCTGCTGGGCACGGTCTCCTACCTCGCCCCCGAGCAGATCGAGCAGGGGACCGCCGACACCCGGTCCGACGTGTACGCCTGCGGTGTGGTGCTCTACGAGATGCTGACCGGCGGCAAGCCCCACACCGGGGACACCGCCGCCCAGGTCATCTACCAGCACCTGAACGAGGACGTGCCGGCGCCGTCCGCCGCCGTCCCCGGCCTGGCCCCGGGGCTGGACGAGCTGGTGGCCGCCGCGACGGCCCGCGCCCCCGGCGCCCGTCCGTCCGACGCGGTGGCCCTGCTCGCCCGGTCCCGGGAGATACGCGCGGACCTCACCGAGGAGCAGCTCGACGCGATGCCCCCGCAGGCCCTCGCGGAGTCGCACGACGCCGCCGAGGACCGTACGAGCGTGATCCCCCGGGTGATACCGGCGGGCCAGGGCACCGCGCACCACACCAGCAGGCTGGAGATGCCGCCGCAGGATCCGGAGCCCCGGCGGCGGCGCGGGCCCTTCCACGGCCGGGGCCGTCGCGGGGTGATCGCCCTGTTCGCGGCCGTCCTGCTGGTGCTGGGGGCCGGGGCGGGCGTCTGGTACATCAACTCGGGCCAGTTCACCCGGGTCCCCTCCCTCCTGGGCCAGACCCAGAGCACGGCCGAGAAGCGGATCGCGGACGAGGGCCTCGGCCTCAAGGGCGTCGAGCGCGCCTACAGCGACACGGTGAAGCGCGGCACGGTGATCAGCAGCGATCCGGCCTCCGGGGAGCGCGTCCGCGGCAACGCCGCGGTGAAGCTGGTGGTCTCGCGCGGTCCGGAGGTCGTCGAGGTTCCCGATGTCGAGAGCCTCGCCCTCGCGGAGGCCAAGCGTGAGCTGACCGGGTCGGGGTTCGCGCCCGGGATGGTGACCAGGGAGTTCAGCGAGGAGATCGACCGGGGCAAGGTCATCCGCACGGATCCGCGGGCCGGCACGGAGCGCCGGACCGACTCGGCGGTGGCCCTGGTCGTCAGCAAGGGCAGCCCCGTCGACGTGCCCGATGTCACCGGCCTCTCCGTCGACGAGGCCACGGCCGCGCTGGACGAGGCGGGTCTGAGGACGAAGGTGCTGCCCGGCCGGGTCGACTCCCCCGAGGACGCGGGCGGCGTCGCCCGGCAGTCGCCCGGCAGCGGCGCCGAGGCCGCCGAGGGGGACACCGTGGAGCTGACGGTCTCCAAGGGCCCGCGCATGGTCCAGGTGCCCGACGTCACGGGCAAGGACGTCGACGAGGCACGGAGCACACTGGAGGGGGCGGGGTTCGAGGTCAAGGTCGACCGGCCGTTCCTCTCCTTCAGCGACACGGTCGGCAGCCAGTCGGTCGAGGGCGGCGCGAAGGCCGCCGAGGGCTCCACGATCACCATCAGGACCAAGGGTCTGTAGACCCACCGAGGAATGGCGGCACATGCGCAACCCGATCGGCGGTCACGTTCCCGTGGCCGGCGGACTCGCCAAGGCAGGCCTGGGCTACGCCCGGGAGCTGGCGGCGGAGACCGTGCAGGTCTTCGTCGCCAACCCGCGCGGCTGGGCGACACCGCCCGGCAACCCGGCACAGGACGACCTGTTCCGTTCGGAGTGCGCCGCCGGCTCGGTTCCGGCGTACGTCCACGCCCCCTATCTGATCAACTTCGGCTCGCACACCGAGGCCACGGTGGAGCGTTCGGTCCTCTCGCTGCGCCACTCGCTGCGCCGGGCCCGGGAGATCGGCGCCCTGGGTGTGGTGGTGCACACGGGCTCGGCCACCGGCGGACGCCCGCGCGAGGAGGCCCTCGCCCAGGTGCGCACGCACATGCTCCCGCTGCTGGACGAGCTCACGCACGACGACGACCCGTTCCTGCTGCTGGAGTCGACCGCCGGGCAGGGCTCCTCGCTCTGCTCACGGACCTGGGACTTCGGGCCGTACTTCGAGGCCCTGGACTCCCACCCCAGGCTGGGGATCTGCCTGGACACCTGCCACATCTACGCGGCGGGCCACGACCTGACGGGCCCCGCCGGGATGCGTCAGACCCTGGATCTGCTGGTGGACACCGTCGGCGAGGGCCGGCTGAAGCTGATCCACGCCAATGACTCCAAGGACGTGGTGGGCGCCCACAAGGACCGGCACGAGAACATCGGCGCGGGCCACATCGGCGCCGAGCCGTTCCGTGAGCTGTTCGCCCACCCCGCCACCGAGGGCGTGCCCCTGATCATCGAGACGCCCGGCGGCAAGGAAGGCCACGCGGCGGACGTGGCCCGGCTGAAGGAACTCCGGGGCCCCGCCGCGAAGTGAGGGCCGGCGTCGTGCTCGTGCCCCCGGCGGCTCAGAGTTCGGGGCCGTCCCCGGGCTCCTCCTGGTAGGAGTAGCGCTGCTCGCTCCACGGGTCGCCGATGTTGTGGTAGCCGCGTTCCTCCCAGAACCCGCGCCGGTCGGCGGTCATGTATTCGATGCCCCGGACCCATTTGGGCCCCTTCCAGGCATACAGATGCGGAACGACCAGTCGCAGCGGGAATCCGTGTTCCGCGGTGAGCAGTTCGCCGTCCTTATGGGTGGCGAACAGCGTCCGGTCCGCCGCGAAGTCGTCGATCCGCAGATTCGAGCTGAATCCGTATTCGGCCCAGACCATCACGTGCGTCACCCGGGGGCCGGGCGGTGCGAGTTCCAGGACCTCACGGGCGAGGATTCCGCCCCATTCGGATCCGAGCATGCTGAATTTGGTCACGCAGTGCAGATCGGCGACGACCGAAGAGAAGGGAAGCGCCGTGAATTCCTGGTGATTCCAGCAGTGCTTGTCGCCGTCCGCCGTGGCGCCGAAGACCCGGAACTCCCAGCGGTCGGGTCTGAACTTGGGGACCGGGCCGTAATGGGTGACCGGCCATCCCCGCTGCAGCCGCTGCCCCGGCGGAAGCCCGGACTGCTCTGCTGTGCCGCGTTCCCGGCTTTCCGGCTGACCCATGCCTCCATGGTGACAGACAGGCAGGGGTGGTCATGACCAGGGGAGAGTCGATTCGGGCAACTCGTACTAAGCATGCACTTACTGGACGACCGCTTGGCGCGGTGCGAGGATGCGCGCAAACATGCCCAGTTCACCGGTTGGAAGGAGCCTCTGCGATGCAGGGCGACCCCGAGGTCCTCGAGTTCCTCAACGAACAGCTGACCGCCGAATTGACTGCCATCAATCAGTACTTCCTGCACGCGAAGATGCAGGAGAACTTCGGCTGGACGAAGCTCGCGAAGTACACACGGGCCGAATCGTTCGACGAGATGAAGCACGCGGAGATCCTCACCGACCGGATCCTGTTCCTCGATGGGCTGCCCAACTACCAGCGGCTCTTCCACGTGCGGGTCGGCCAGACGGTCACCGAGATGTTCCAGGCCGACCGCCAGGTCGAGGTCGAGGCGATCGACCGCCTCAAGCGGGGTATCGAGGTGATGCGCGGCAAGGGCGACATCACGTCGGCGAACATCTTCGAGTCCATTCTGGAGGACGAGGAGCACCACATCGACTATCTCGACACCCAGCTGGATCTGGTCGAGAAGCTCGGTGAGCCCCTCTACATCGCCCAGGTGATCGAACAGCCGGAGAGCTGATCCGCCGGGAGTCCCCGCGCGGCGTGCCGACGCCTCAGGCGGCGTCGGGGAGCCTGACGTCCGGCGTGGCGCCGAAGGCGGCGGGCGCACCGGCCGGGGCGCCGCCCGGAGCCGTACGCCCTTCGACGAGCTCGCGGCGCGGGCAGTCGCCGCGGCCGAGGAGCGCCTGGATCCTGCGGACGCAGCCGCCGCAGTCGGTGCCGGCCTTGCAGGCCGAGGCGATCTGGCGGGGCGTGCACGCTCCGCCGTCCGCATGCCGCTTGACCTGTTCCTCCGTGATGCCGAAGCAGGAGCAGACGTACACGCGGTTCACCTCCCGACGGGTCGATCGTGGCGCCGTCCCGAATTCTCGGTGAGGCTAACCTAACCTTACCCGCGAGCCCCGGTACGCAAAAGCCCCGGTACGCCCGTGGGGCACGGATCACATCGATCCGTGCCCCACAGGTGTCACCGGGGACGGTCCCTACTGGTCGCGGTACATCTCGGCGACGAGGAAGGCCAGGTCGAGGGACTGGCTGCGGTTGAGGCGCGGGTCGCAGGCCGTCTCGTAGCGCTGGTGGAGGTCGTCCACGAAGATCTCGTGGCCGCCGCCGACGCACTCGGTGACGTCGTCACCCGTGAGCTCGACGTGGATGCCGCCGGGGTGCGTCCCGAGGCCCTTGTGCACCTCGAAGAAGCCCTTGACCTCGTCCAGGACGTCGTCGAAGCGGCGCGTCTTGTGCCCGGAGGCCGCCTCGAAGGTGTTGCCGTGCATCGGGTCGGTGACCCACACCACCGCCGCACCGGAGGCGGTGACCTTCTCGACCAGCTCGGGGAGCTTGTCGCGGACCTTGTCGGCGCCCATGCGGACGATGAAGGTCAGCCGGCCCGGCTCGCGCTCGGGGTCGAGGCGGTCGACGTAGCCGAGGGCCTCGTCGACGGTGGTCGTCGGGCCGAGCTTGATCCCGATGGGGTTGCGGATCCTCGACGCGAACTCGATGTGCGCGCCGTCCATCTGGCGGGTGCGCTCACCGACCCAGACCATGTGGCCCGAGGTGTCGTAGAGCTGGCCGGTCCGCGAGTCGGTGCGGGTCAGCGAGGACTCGTAGTCCAGGAGCAGCGCCTCGTGCGAGGCGTAGAACTCGACCGCCTTGAACTCGGCCGGGTCCGTGCCGCACGCCTTCATGAAGTTCAGCGCGTTGTCGATCTCGCGGGCCAGGGCCTCGTAACGCTGCCCGGACGGCGAGGACTTCACGAAGTCCTGGTTCCAGGCGTGCACCTGGCGCAGGTCGGCGTACCCGCCGGTGGTGAAGGCCCGCACGAGGTTCAGCGTGGAGGCGGACGCGTGGTACATCCGCTTCAGCCGCTCGGGGTCCGGGATGCGGGCGGCCTCGGTGAACTCGAAACCGTTGACGGAGTCGCCGCGGTAGGTCGGCAGGGTCACGCCGTCGCGGGTCTCGGTCGGCTTGGAGCGCGGCTTGGAGTACTGACCGGCGATCCGGCCGATCTTGACGACCGGCACGGAGGCCGCGTACGTCAGGACGGCGCTCATCTGGAGCAGGGTCTTCAGCTTGGCGCGGATGTGCTCGGCGGACACGGCGTCGAAGGCCTCGGCGCAGTCGCCGCCCTGCAGCAGGAACGCCTCGCCCTTGGCGACGGCTCCCAGGCGGGCGCGCAGCTGGTCGCACTCGCCCGCGAAGACGAGCGGAGGATACGACTCGAGGTCCGCGAGAACGTCGCGCAGAGCCTCGGCATCGGGGTACTCGGGCTGCTGCGCCGCGGGAAGGTCTCGCCAGGTGTGGCCACCGGCGACGGAGGTGTTGGCGTTCACGGTCACCTCGACAACATTACGGGGTCGGCGGGCGCGCCCCGTCCGGCCGCTCAGCAAATGAGACGCGCGCTCATCTGTCCACCCCTTCCGCTAGGGTACGGGGCATGTTCGCGCCGACGACCCAGAACTGGTGGTGGACCGCTCCTCCGGCGGCCCGCTGACTCATCGCGCGTACAGACTTCGCGAAGGCCGCCCCGAGGGGCGGCCTTCTCCGCGTTCCGGAGCCGGGTGCCGTTCCTCCCCCAGGAAGGACCACCCATGCCCGACCGCACCGCCGCCCTCCTGTCCGCCCTGCTCCACGACGACGCCCCGCCGTTCGCCCTGCTGCGCAGGCGGACGCCCGGCCGGGACCACGACACGGTGGAGGTCCTGACCGGGGACATGCTGGAGGTGGACCGGCTCGCCGCCGTCCCGGTGGGCGAGCTGCCCTCCCTGGCCCTGGTGCCCTTCCGGCAGATCGCCGAGCGCGGTTTCGACGTGCGGGACGACGGCACCCCGCTCGCCGTACTGGTCGCGGACGAGGTGCGGGAACTGCCGCTGGCCGAGGTGCTCGCGCATCTGCCCGGCCACGACGTACGGGTCCGGGACGGCGCCTTCGACGTCTCCGACGAGGAGTACGCGGACGTCGTCCGGCGGGTCGTGGAGGACGAGATCGGGCAGGGCGAGGGCGCGAACTTCGTCATCCGGCGGACCTTCACCGGTGAGATCCCCGGTTTCGGCCGTGCCGACGCGCTGGCACTGTTCCGGCGGCTGCTGGCGGGTGAGCGCGGCGCGTACTGGACGTTCGTCGTGCACACGGGGAGCGCACCGGCACCCGGACGGCCCGGCCTCGGCGGACGGACGCTGGTCGGGGCCAGTCCCGAGGTCCATGTGCGGATGTCCGGCGGGACCGTCGTGATGAATCCGATCAGCGGGACCTACCGCTACCCGGCCGGGGGGCCGACGGCCGAGGGTCTGCTGGCCTTCCTCGGGGACCGCAAGGAGACCGAGGAGCTCTCCATGGTGGTCGACGAGGAGCTCAAGATGATGTGCACCGTCGGTGACATGGGCGGGGTGGTGGTCGGGCCCCGCCTCAAGGAGATGGCCCACCTCGCGCACACGGAGTACGAGCTGCGCGGGCGGTCCTCGCTGGACGTGCGCGAGGTCCTCAGGGAGACCATGTTCGCGGCGACGGTCACCGGCTCCCCCGTCCAGAACGCCTGCCGCGTGATCGAGCGCTACGAACCGGGGGGCCGCGGCTACTACGCGGGCGCCCTGGCGCTCGTGGGCCGGGAGCCCGGCGGCGCGCAGACGCTGGACTCGCCGATCCTGATCCGCACCGCCGACATCTCGGCGCGGGGCGGGCTGCGGGTCCCGGTGGGGGCCACGCTGGTGCGCCACTCCGACCCGGCGGGTGAGGTCGCCGAGACCCACGCGAAGGCGGCCGGGGTGCTCGCGGCGCTGGGCGTCCGGCCGGGCCGCCCGGAGTCGGAGGCGGTCCGGCCGCGGCTGGCCTCCGACCCGCGGGTGCGGGCGGCCCTGGACGACCGGCGCGGCGGGCTGGCGCCCTTCTGGCTGCGCATGCAGGAGCGCACGGGGGACCTCTCCGGCCACGCGCTGGTGGTGGACGGCGAGGACACCTTCACGGCGATGCTGGCGCATCTGCTGCGCACCTCGGGCCTCACCGTGTCGGTGCGCCGCTACGACGAACCCGGGCTGCTGACGGCCGTACGGGCGCACGAGGGGCCGGTGGTGCTCGGCCCCGGCCCCGGGAATCCGGCGGACACGGCCGATCCGAAGATGCGGCTGCTGCGGGGGCTGGCCGCCGAGCTGGTGCGGGAGCACCGGCACGGACTGCTCGGTGTCTGCCTCGGCCATGAGCTGATCGCGGCGGAGCTGGGCCTGGAGATCGCGCGGAAGGCGGTGCCCCACCAGGGGGCGCAGACCCGGATCGACCTGTTCGGGAGGCCCGAGACCGTCGGCTTCTACAACAGCTTCACCGCGCTCTGCGACGACGCGGCGGCCGTCGAGCTGAGCGCCCACGGCATCGGGGCGAGCAGGGACCCGGCCTCCGGTGAACTGCACGCGCTGCGCGGCCGGGGCTTCGCCTCGGTGCAGTTCCACCCGGAGTCGGTGCTGACGCTGCGGGGCGCGGCGATCGTGACGGAGCTGCTGGCGGCGCTGCCGGTGCTCGGCGGGTGATCAGCCCGCCGGGGGCCCGGGGAGCGCCGGGACCAGGAAGTTGTCGCTGCGGCGGCCGGCCAGGTAGTCGGTGACGTTGCGCACCGTGGCGTCGATGATCTGCCCCACGGCGTCGCGTGTGTAGTACGCCTGGTGCGAGGTCACGATGACGTGGGGGAAGGTCACGAGCCGGGCGAGGGTGTCGTCGTCGATGCCCTCCATGGACCGGTCGACGTAGAAGAGCCCCGCCTCCGCCTCGTAGACGTCGAGCCCGACACCGGTGAACCGGCCGGCCCGCAGCTCGGTGACGAGCGCGCGCGTGTCGATGAGGCCGCCGCGGCTGGAGTTGACCAGGATCGCGTCGTCCTTCATCGCGGACAGCGCCTCCTGGCCGATGATGTGCTGCGTGGCGGGGAGCAGCGGTACGTGGAGGCTGATCAGGTCGGCCTCCGCGAAGAGCTGCTCCTTGTCCACGTAGGTCATGCCGAGCGCCGTGCAGGCGGGGTTCTCGGCGACGTCCCAGCCGAGCAGTTCCATGCCGAAGCCGTGGGCGATCCGGGTGAAGGCCTCGCCGATCTTCCCGGTGCCCAGCACCCCGGCCGTACGCCCGTGCATGTCCCGGCCGAGCAGCCCGTCGAGCCGGAAGTCGAAGTCCCGGGTGCGGCTCACCGCGCGGACGACGCGGCGGTTGACGGCCATGGCGAGGGTCCAGGCGAATTCGGCGACCGAGTGGGGCGAGTAGTACGAGACCCGGGCCACGCGCAGCGCGAGGCGTTCGGCGACGTCCAGGTCGATGTTGTTGAAGCCGGTGGAGCGCTGGGCGATCATCTGCGTCCCGCCGGCCGCGAGGGTCTGCAGGACGCGGCTGCCGAGGTCGGCGTTGACGCTGGTGGAGATGATCTCGTGGCCCGCGGCGATCGGTGCGGTGTCCTCGGTGAGGAAGACGTCCAGGCAGCGGACGTCGTGCAGGCCGGCGAAGGCCTTCTCGATCAGCGGCTTCTCGTCGGACTGCACGCCGAATGCCAGGATTTCCACGACGTCTCCCGGGTGAGGGGGTGGGGCCGGTCCTCGCGAATATAAGGCGTACCCCCGGGGCGGGGGGGGGGGGCGGCGGGGCCGGCGCGGCGCGGCGGGCGCGGGGGGGGGGGGGGGGGCCGCCCCCCGGGACGGGGTGGGCGCGCACCACCACCCCAGGG
>NZ_JBHVQX010000009.1:229637-241353 GCF_042886395.1 Streptomyces sp. NPDC058008
CGGTCCTCGCGAATATACGGCGTCCCCCGGGGGCGCCGCGCGGCCGGAGCGGCCGCGCGGCGCCGGGATCCGGGGGTCAGGCGTCGTCCAGGCCCGTCTCGATGGCGTAGCGCACGAGCTCCACCCGGTTGTGCAGCTGGAGCTTGCCCAGGGTGTTCTGGACGTGGTTCTGCACGGTGCGGTGCGAGATGACCAGGCGCTCGGCGATCTGCTTGTACGAGAGGCCCTTGGCGACGAGCCTCAGGACCTCCGTCTCGCGGTCGGTGAGCTGCGGGGCCTTCGGCCGGTCCGGTGCGGCGGGCGCGGGGTCGGAGGCGAGCCTGCGGTACTCGCCGAGGACGAGCCCGGCCAGACCCGGTGTGAAGACCGGGTCGCCCGCCGCGGTGGCGCGCACGGCGTCGGTCAGCTCCTGGGTGCTGGCCGACTTCAGCAGGTACCCGGTGGCACCCGACTTCACGGCCTCCAGGACGTCCGCGTGCTCGCCGCTGGCGGACAGCACCAGGACGCGCAGCCCGGGGTGGGAGCCGACGAGTTCCTTGCAGACCTGGACCCCGGGCATTCCCGGCAGGTTCAGGTCGAGCACCAGGACGTCGGGCCCGGCGGCCCTGGCCCGGCGGACGGCGCCGGGGCCGTCCCCGGCGGTGGCGACCACCTCGAAGCCGGACTCGGCCAGATCGCGGGCCACGGCGTCGCGCCACATCGGGTGGTCGTCGACGACCATCACCTTGATGGCCCGCTCCCCGGACGCCTGCGTGTTCGGTGTACTCATCGTGCCGTTCCTGCCTTCCCCCGTGAGACCTTCGGAATTCTCAGCTCGACCTCGGTGCCCTGGCCGGGTACCGAGATCACCTCCGCCGTGCCGCCCAGATCGCGCAGCCGGCCGCGGATCGAGAGGGCGACGCCGAGCCGGCCCTCGCCCTCCGCCTGGTCGAGCCGGCCCTCCGGGATGCCCGGCCCGTCGTCGCGGACGGTGACGATCACCGCGTCCGGCTCGTCCTCGACCAGGATCCACGCCTGGGCGTCCGGTCCCGCGTGGACCCGGACGTTGTCCAGCGCGGCGCTCACCGCCGCGGCCAGTTCCCGCGCCGCCCCCGCCGCGAGGAGCACCGGGGCGCCGGGCTCCGCGAAGGTGGCCCTGGAGCCCGCGTGCGGAGCGAGCAGCGTGCGCAGATCGGTCTCCGCGCCGTCCGCGCCGTCGGTGTCCACGGCGCTCCCGGTGCTGTCCCCGGACACCCGGGCCGTGGGCACCAGGCCGCTGGAGACCAGCGTCCGCAGGGCGACCTCCTGCTCCCCGGCCATCCGGCCGAGCTCCTCGGCCTCGCCGCCGAGGGCCGTGCCGCGCCGCTGGACCATGGCGAGCACCTGGAGGACGCTGTCGTGGATGTCGCGGGCGAGCCGCTCCCTCTCCCGGGTCGCGGCCTCGATCTCCAGGGCGCGGGCCAGGGTGCGCTCACTTGCGCGGGCCACCTCGACGACGTAGCCGATGGCGATGGAGGCCACCCACACCAGGAGCACGTTGTGGAAGGTGTCCTCGCTGGGCTCGCCGCGCTCGACGATGTTCGCGGCGGCGACGAGGGTGGAGGCGAAGGCCGCCCAGCGCCAGCCGCCCTTCAGCGCGAAGGCGAGGACCGCGCCAGCGGTCCAGATCGACGGGAGCGTCGGCCCGTCCACGTGCTGGGCGTCGAAGTCGGCGAGCGGGGTGAGCAGGATGCCGGCCAGGGCGACCGTGAGGTCCAGGCCGAGGAAGCGCTTGGTGCAGCTCGCCGCGTTGGCCACCCGGGGCAGGGTGGCGAGCGTCCATACGGCGAGGAACGCCAGGTAGGCGACGGCGACCCAGGGGCGCTCCCACTTGTCGCGGCCGAAGCCGGCGAGGAGCGCCGCGTAGACCAGCGTCAGCACCCGGTACGCGCTCAGCGCGCGCCACAGCGGCAGCTCGACCGACATCCGTACGACCCGTTCACGCCCGGCCATGTCCCCCACGCCCTCCCCCGACGTCTCCCCTGCCATGCTGCCCGCTCCGGACGGTCCGCGACGCCGTTACGCGCCGGGCCCCTCCGTGCCCTTCTTCTTCGCCTCCTCGGCGATCTGCCGCTTGGCCGCGGTCGCGTAGACGTCCACGTACTCCTGGCCGGAGAGCCTCATGATCTCGTACATGACCTCGTCGGTCACCGAGCGCAGGATGAAGCGGTCGCCGTCCATGCCCTGGTAGCGCGTGAAGTCCAGCGGCTGACCGATGCGGATGCCCGGCCGCATGAGCCTGGGCATCACCTGGCCGGGCGGCTGGATCTTCTCCGTGTCGATCATCGCCACGGGGATCACGGGCGCGCCGGTGGCCAGGGCCACCCGGGCCAGGCCGCCGGGCTTGCCCCGGTAGAGCCGTCCGTCGGGCGAGCGGGTGCCCTCCGGGTAGATGCCGAAGAGCCCGCCGCTCTCGATCACCTGGATGCCCGCCCTGATCGCCGACTCCCCGGCGCCCCGGCCCCCTGAGCGGTCCACCGGGAGCTGGCCGACGCCCTTGAAGAACGCGGCGGTGAGCTTGCCCTTCACTCCCGGCGCGGTGAAGTACTCCGCCTTGGCGATGAAGGTCACCTTGCGGTCGAGGACGGCCGGCAGGAAGAAGGAGTCGGAGAACGAGAGGTGGTTGCTCGCGAGGATCGCCGGCCCGTGTGCGGGGATGTGCTCCAGGCCCTCCACCCACGGCCTGAAGGCGAGCTTCAGGGAACCGCCGATGGAGAACTTCATTGCGCCGTAGATCAACTCTGGTGCCTCCTGTGTGCCGTCCGACCGACCTTAGCCTGTGGGGCCGCCGCCCTTCCCGCCCGCTCGGGGCGGTGTCCCTCACAGGCGCCCGCGCGGGCGGGGGCCGCCCGGACGGTGACGGCCCTGGTCGGTGTCGGTCCGGTCGCGTACGGTGAGGTAATCCTTTCGCACACCCCGCACCCCGCCCCCCTTCACGAACAGGAGACCCTGGTGCCGGTCCTCCCCGGAGCCGAGCCGTTCCGCCACGAGGGCGGAGAGGCCGGCGTCCTCCTCTGTCACGGATTCACGGGTTCGCCGCAGTCGCTGCGCCCGTGGGCCGGCTTCCTGGCGGAGCGGGGACTGACCGTGTCCCTCCCGCTGCTGCCCGGTCACGGCACGCGCTGGGAGGACATGGCGGTCACCGGCTGGCAGGACTGGTACGCGGAGGTGGACCGCGAGCTGAGGGCGCTGAGCGCCCGGTGCGAGCGGGTCTTCGTCCTCGGCCTCTCCATGGGCGGGGCCCTGGCGCTGCGCCTCGCGGCGAAGCACGGGGACCGGATCGCGGGCCTGGTGCTGGTGAATCCGGCGAACAAGGTGCACGGCCTGTCGGCGTACGCCCTGCCGGTGGCCCGGCATCTGGTGCGTACGACGAAGGGGCTGACCAGCGACATCGCGCTGGAGGGCGCCGAGGAGGTCGGGTACGGCCGGGTGCCGCTGCACGCCGCGCACTCGCTGCGGACGTTCCTCCGGCTGGTCGACGGCGATCTGCCGCAGGTCACCCAGCCGATCGTGCTCCTGCACAGCCGGACGGACCATGTCGTGCCGCCGGCCGACTCGGCGCGGATCCTCAGCCGCGTCTCGTCCCGGGACGTCGAGGAGATCCTGCTGGAACAGAGCTACCACGTGGCGACGTTGGACCACGATGCGGGGCGGATCTTCGACGAGAGCTACCGGTTCATCGAACGCCTCGCAACCGACGCTGGCAAGAAGGGGAGCACGTCCGGTGGCTGAGCACGACGCGGAACGCACGGGCAGTGACGAGGAGCGCGAGCCGCGCCCCACGGAGGGGACGGCCGTCCCCGAGGGTACGGAGGCGGCCCGCCCGCTCGACGAGGCCGCCGCCTGGGAGGCGATCGTCGCGGGGTACGGCGAGGAGCCGCCGGACCCGCCGGGCGCCAAGCCGTTCAAGTCGGTCGAGGACCTGGCGTCGCTCCAGGACGGCCAGGTCAACGTCCTGGACCCGTCGCCGGAGTCCGGCGCGGGTGACGACACGGACAAGGGCGTGGGCGGGAAGGCGACCGGCGGACCGCCGGAGAAGAAGCCGCTCGGCGGTTCGGTGGTCTTCGCCCCCGGGGTCGCGGGCCCGCGTGACTACGGGCTGGAGGAGCCCAAGGACGGCGACATCGACGACCCCGACGACAGCGAGGAGGGGCACTTCGTCCCGCCGGAGCCGCCGCCGCTCCCCGAGGCCGACGTGACGGCGAAGTTCGCGTGGCTCGCGGTCGTCGGCGGCCCGGTGCTGATGCTGGTCGCGGTCCTGATGCAGTGGGAGATGACGTGGTGGCTGACCACGCTCTCCATCGGCGGCTTCCTGGGCGGCTTCGCCACCCTGGTGGCCCGCATGCCCCCCGACGAGGAGGAGCACGACGATCCGGGCAGCGGCGCGGTCGTCTGACCCCGGGCGGGGCCGGTGTCCGGGCGGGGCGTCGAGGGGCTGGGCCCCGGCGCCTCCGGGACCCGGCTGCCCGGGGCGGGCAGCTCCCGGCCCCCGCCGTTACGGGACCTGAGGCCCCGCGCCTCGGGGCCCGTCGTTCCGGGAGTCCTGGGGCCCCGCGCCTCCGGGCCCCGGCCTCAGCCCCCCGCCGGCACCCGGAGCGCGGCCAGCACGGGCAGGTGGTCGGTGGCCGCCCGCAGGTCCGCGCCGGTGACGCCCGGCAGGTCCGTGGGGACACCGCAGCCGAGCACCTCGACGCGCCCGGTGGCGAACACGGCGTCGATCCGCTTGCGCGGCGCACCGGGCGGGAAGGTCAGCTCGCCGCCCCACGGACGTACGGTGCGGCAGTCCTGGAGCCGCCCGGCCAGCCGCCGGAAGGCACCCCCCTCCGGTACGTCGTTGAGGTCGCCGGCCACGACGGCGTGCGGGACCTCCATCGCCCCGACCACGTCCAGCAGCATCCCGGCCTGTGCCTGGCGTTCCTCGCGCTGGAGGCTGAGGTGACAGCTGAGGACGCCGAGCCGCGCCCCCGCGATCCGTACCACGGCCGTGGCCAGGCCCCTCCGGTGCAGCCCCGGGGTGAGCGGCAGCAGGATGTCCTCGGTGCGTTCCACGGTGGCGCGCAGGGAGCAGAGGAGCAGCGGGCCGGCCGCCGTGGCCCCGCCGCTGAGGGTCACCAGGTCCGTCATGGCCGCGAGCCGGGCCGCGGCCTTGCGCCAGCGGAAGAAGCGGGGGGCCTCCTGGACGCACACCAGGTCGGGTGCGCAGGCGCGGATGACCCGGGCCAGCGCCTCGGTGTCGTCGCGCAGGGAGCGGACGTTGTAGCTGAGCACCCGGATGACGGCTGAACCGTCGGGCTCGGTACGGGAGTCGGGCAGCGGCGTCGGCGTCGTGACCATGGGAGGCACGATACGACGGACGCCCGCCGCTCCCCGGAGGGCGCGACGGGCGTCGGGAACACGGGTGGGGTCAGCCCTGGCGCGCCAGGTCCGCCGCGCCCACCAGGCCCGCCTTGCCGCCCAGTTGGGCCGCGAGGACCTGAGCGTGCGGGCGCCACTCGCCGCCGATCAGCCAGCGGCGGAAGGACTTGCGGATCGGGTCGAGGACCAGCTCGCCCTCGTCCGAGACGCCGCCGCCCACGATGAAGGCCGACGGGTCGAAGAGCGAGGCGAGGTCGGCCAGTCCGGCTCCGGCCCAGCGGGCCAGCTCGCGGAAGGAGTCGATGGCCACCGGGCAGCCCTGCCGGGCTGCCTCGCTGATGTGCTTGCCCTCGATGCCCTCGACGGTGCCGTCACCGAGGCCCAGCAGGACCGTGGCGTTCTCCGGGGTGGCGTTGGCGCGCTGCTTGGCGTACCGCACGAGCGCCCGCCCGGAGGCGTACTGCTCCCAGCAGCCCTGGCTGCCGCAGCCGCAGAGCAGTCCGTCCGGGACGACCCGGATGTGACCGAATTCCGCCGCCACGCCGAAGCGTCCGCGCCGGAGCTTGTTGCCGATGATGATGCCGCCGCCCAGGCCGGTGCCGAGCGTGATGCAGATGACGTCGTCGTGCCCCTGCCCGGCCCCGAAGCGGTATTCGCCCCAGGCCGCGGCGTTGGCGTCGTTCTCGACGACGACGGGCAGGCCGACGCGCTGTTCGACCTTGTCCTTGAGCGGCTCGTGGCGCCAGTTGATGTTCGGGGCGAACAGCACGGTGGCACGCTTGTCGTCGACGTATCCGGCCGCGCCGATGCCTACCGCCTCGACGTCGTGCCCCTCGCTCGCCCCGGACACGGCGGCGCTGATCGCGTCCACGATGCCTTCGGCGGTCGGCGGGGTCGATACCTTGAACGTCGAGAGGATCCGGCCCTCTTCGTCGACCACTCCAGCCGCGATCTTCGTGCCGCCGATATCGACGCCGATGGTGAGTCCCATGAATCCCTCAGTTTCGGTCGAGCCCCGCTACGGCCAACCGTACCCGAGCCGGGGACGGGTATTTCCTGTCCCGGGTCAGTCCAGGTCGATGTGTTCGCCGCCGCCCGTGCCCTCGTCGCGCGGGTCCGAGGGGTCCTCGGCCGCCTTCCTGCCGGGTCCGGGGGCGTTCCCGGTGCCCGCCGAGGTGCCTCCGGCGCCCTCGGTGCCCCGGGTCCAGCGGCCTTCCTGCCCCTCGACCGCCGAGCGGTAGGCCGCGAGGAGTTCGCTGCCCGCGGCGGCGAGGTGGTCGAAGAGTTCCGGGTTGCGCTCGATGACGGGCTCGACCGCGGACCGTGCCTGCCGGATCACCTGCTGGACGGTGCCCTGGGCGGCGGCGCCGAGCAGCGGTGACTGGAGCGAGGAGACCTTGTCGGCCACCGCGTCGATCAGCTTGCGCAGCTCGTCGGCGGCGGAACCCGGCTCCTGTCCGTACTGGGCCCGGCGGCGCGCCTTCTCCGCCTCCAGGTCCTCGGCGCAGGCCTCCGCCCACGCGTCGTCGTCGACGGGACGATCGGTGGCTTCACTCATGGCGGACTCCTGCGACGCGGTTGCCTGCGTGGCCGTGCGAGCCACGTACTACCGACGTTACCCGAACGGTGGTACGCCGTTCATTGTGTACGGGGCCAGAGCGCGGGGTCAGGTGTGAACCGGACACGCAGGACGCCGTCGGACAGCGCGGCCCCGGAGACCGTGCAGCGGCGCAGCGCGGACTCCAGGCGCAGGATCCGGTGGAACGGCCCTGCCGTCAGGAGGAGTTCGTCACCGCGGCGGACCAGCCTGAGGTCCTCCTTGGCAGCCCCCGGCAGCGGCAGGCACCAGGCGATGACTCCGTCCCCGGCGTCCTCGGTCCACCAGGGGTTCCCGGCGTGTCCCGGTGCGCGGTCGTCCGGTGCGCGGGCCCCGTCCAGCAGGGCGAGGTCCTCGGCGGTGCGCGGCTCGCGGCCGAGGTGGGCGCTCTCGTGCACGGGGGTCCCGGGCGCCCATTCCTGGTGCCAGTGGTCCAGGCACTTCTCCTGCCGGGCGGCGAGATCGGCGAACCAGGGGTCGGCGGAGTGGCGGGGCAGGACCCGGGAGGCCACGACGGAGTCGACGCGCAGTCCGTGCAGGGCGAGTCCGGTGCGGGCGGAGCTCAGCGCCTCGGCGGCGGCCCGCCCCGGTTCGGCGACCAGCCGCACGGTGGTCGCGCCGTCCTCGATCAGCGCCTCGACGGCGGCCAGTTCGGCGTCCTTGCGGGCGGCGGCCTCGTACAGCCACTGGGCGGGCATGGGGACGCCCGCGAGCTGGGCGAGCACCGGGCGCAGGGCGCGTGCGGCCTGGCGTTCCCTGGGCAGGAGGCGGCGCAGGTAGCGGCGCAGCCGGCCGGGCAGCGCGAGCAGGTCGAGGGCGTCGGCGAGCGGGGGCAGGTCGACGACGAGGACCTCGTAGCCGTCCGCCGCCCAGTCGCCCGCGGCCGCCCGGTGCAGGGCGTGCAGGAGGGCCAGCTCCGTGCTGCCGGGGAGTTCGGTGAGTTCCTCGCCGTCCAGCCGGTTGGCGCCGAGCAGGTCGAGCACTCCGGACGCCCGGTCCTGGAGTTCGAGGAACTCGGCGCGGAAGTGCGCGGCGGGGTCGAGGCGGACGCGGTGCGGCAGCTGTCCGGCCCCGGTGCCCTCGGGAAGGGCGGGTACGGGGTCGGCGGAGAGCAGGAGGGTGCGGCGGCCGTCGCGGGCCGCGGCCAGCGCGGTCGCCGCGGCGACGGTGGTACGGCCTGCGCCGCCGGGGCCGGTGACGAGGACCGTACGCACGCGATCAGGCCTTCGGGACGGACTCGACGCGCTTCTTCAGCCCGGCGAGGGCGCGGTCGATGATGACCTTCTCGGCCTTGCGCTTGATCATGCCGAGCAGCGGGATCTTGACATCGACGGCGAGCCGGTAGGTGACCTCGGTGCGGTCGCCGTCGCCCAGGGGGGCCAGCGCGTAACTGCCGTCGAGGGCGCGCAGCATCTGGGACTTGACGAGGGTCCAGCCGACCTCGTAGGGGCTGTTCCAGGTGTAGGCGAGGACGTGGTCGTCCTTGATCGCCCCGGCGTCCAGGACGAGGCGGACCTGCTCGGCGCGGCCCTGGTCGTCGGTGGCCAGGATCTCGGCCTCCTTCACCTCGCCGGTCCACTCCGGGTAGCGGGCGAAGTCGGCGATCACTCCCATGACGTCGGCCGGTGCCGCCTCGATCGTGATGCTCGAGCTGGTGTGTTCAGCCATCGCCGTGGCCCTCCAGTGCGGTGTACCGGTCGCGTTCGGCAGAGGCCTGCCGTGTGCAGGCTATCGCGTGCCGGCGGCCCTCCCGCCCGCGCCCCGGTGACCGTGTCTCACCACTCCAGGGCCCAGGGCCGGCCGCTCGACGCGAAGTGGCCGACGTTGACGCACTCGGTGACGCCGATCCGCATCCGGCGGACCAGCGGCTGGTGGACGTGGCCGAAAAGCGCGTAGCGGGGGCGGGTGCGGCGGATGGCCTCCAGGAGGGCGCGGCTGCCGCGCTCGAAGCGCCGGGCGACCGTGTCGTACGTCAGCTCCGGGACGTCCGGGGGGATGTGGGAGCACAGGACGTCCACCGGCCCGAGCGCCTCGACCTTGGCCGCGTACTCCTCGTCGCTGATCTCGTACGGGGTGTTCATCGGCGTTCTGAGGCCGCCCCCGACGAACCCGAAGACCCGGCCTCCGATCTCGGCACGCTCGCCGTCCAGCACGGTCGTACCGGAACCTGCGTACTCGGGCCAGAGGGCGGGCACGTCGACGTTGCCGTACGTGGCGTACGTCGGGGTGGGCATGACGGCGAACATCTCGGCGTACTGCTTGCGTACGGCGGACAGGATCGCCGCGTTGCGGTCCACGCCGGCCCACAGCTCGCGGCCGAAGGCGCGGGCCTCCTCGAAGCGGCGCGCGGTGCGCAGCTCGACGATGCGGTCGGCGTTGGCGACGCCGAACAGGTCGGGGAAGATGCCGCGCGCGTGGTCGGCGTAGTCGAGGAACAGGACCAGGTCCCCCAGGCAGACCAGGGCGTCCGCGCCGTCCCCCGCGCGCGCCAGCGCCTCCGTGTTGCCGTGCACGTCGCTGACGACGTGCACGCGTGTCCGTCGGATGGAGGTCGTGTGCTGATCGTGCGGTGTGCCGGCTCGCATGGAGTTCACCCTAGGTCGCGCCGCACCGCTCTGGGTAGAGGCCGTCGGACCTGCGATTACTTCCGCGCCGGGACACGGGTGGACTAGTGTGCGCCGGAGGACCATGGATATGTGTGATGCATAAGACATCTGGCCGGAACCCCCTTTCCGGAACCGAGTACCGGTGGGTAACGTCCCGCCCGTCCAGTCGTGCTCACCACCCTTGAGCATCTGCCAGTCTTGGACCGATCCGGTGCGTCACACAGAGCCGTGGAACCGGAGCCCGATGAGGAGCAGCAGTCTTGCGCGAGTTCAGCCTTCCGGCCCTGTACGAGGTCCCCACGGACGGCAACCTGACGGATCTCATCCGCCGCAACGCCGCTCAGCATCCCGATGTCGCGGTGATGAGCCGGAAGGTGGCCGGCGTCTGGACGGACGTCACGGCGACCCGCTTCCTCGCCGAGGTCAGAGACACCGCCAGAGGCCTGATCGCGTCGGGGGTCCAGCCCGGTGACCGGGTCGCGCTCATGTCCCGTACGCGCTTCGAGTGGGTGCTGCTGGACTTCGCCATCTGGAGCGCGGGCGCCGTGACCGTGCCGGTGTACGAGACCAGCTCCCCCGAGCAGGTCCAGTGGATACTCGGCGACTCAGGCGCGTCCGCGGTCGTGGTGGAGAGCGGGGCCCACGCGGAGTCCGTCGCCTCGGTGCGCGACCGGCTCCCCGGCCTGCGGCACGTCTGGGAGATCGACCGGGGCGCCGTCGACGAGCTGGTGGCGGCGGGCGCCGGTGTCTCCGACGAGACGCTGGACCTGCGCATGGTGAGCGCCAAGGCCGACGACCCGGCGACGATCGTCTACACCTCGGGCACCACCGGCCGCCCCAAGGGCTGCGTGCTGACGCACCGCAGCTTCTTCGCGGAGTGCGGCAACGTCGTGGAACGGCTCAAGCCCCTCTTCCGCACCGGCGAGTGCTCCGTCCTGCTCTTCCTGCCCACCGCCCACGTCTTCGGCCGGCTGGTCGAGGTCGCCTCGGTGATGGCCCCGATCAGGCTCGGCTGCGTACCGGACATCAAGCACCTCACCGACGAGCTGGCCTCCTTCAGGCCGACGCTGATCCTCGGCGTCCCGCGGGTGTTCGAGAAGGTCTACAACGCGGCGCGGGCCAAGGCCCAGGCCGACGGCAAGGGCAGGATCTTCGACCGGGCCGCCGACACGGCGATCGCCTACAGCCGCGCGCTGGGCACCCCGGAGGGCCCGTCGGTGGGCCTGCGGATCAAGCACAGGGTCTTCGACAAGCTGGTGTACGGCAAGCTGCGCACCGTGCTCGGGGGGCGCGGGGAGTACGCGATCTCCGGCGGCGCGCCGCTGGGCGAGCGGCTCGGCCACTTCTTCCGCGGCATCGGCTTCACGGTGCTGGAGGGCTACGGCCTCACCGAGTCCTGCGCCGCGACCGCCTTCAACCCGTGGGACCGGCAGAAGATCGGTACGGTCGGCCAGCCGCTGCCGGGCTCGGTCGTGCGGATCGCCGACGACGGCGAGGTGCTGCTGCACGGCGAGCACCTGTTCACCGGTTACTGGAAGAACGAGGCGGCGACGGCCGAGGCGCTGGCCGACGGCTGGTTCCACACGGGCGACATCGGCACGCTCGACGAGGACGGCTACCTCGCGATCACCGGCCGCAAGAAGGAGATCATCGTCACGGCGGGCGGCAAGAACGTCGCCCCGGCGGTGATCGAGGACCGGATCCGCGCGCACGCCCTGGTCGCGGAGTGCATGGTGGTCGGCGACGGGCGGCCGTTCGTCGGCGCGCTGCTCACCCTCGACGAGGAGTTCCTGTCCCGCTGGGCCGAGGAGAACGGCAAGCCCGCCGGATCGACGGCGCTCTCGCTGCGCGAGGACCCCGAGCTGCTGGCCGAGGTGCAGCGGGCGGTGGACGACGGCAACGCGGCGGTGTCCAAGGCGGAGTCGGTGCGCAAGTTCCGTGTGCTGGGTGCGCAGTTCACCGAGGAGGCGGGCCACATCACCCCGTCGCTGAAGCTGAAGCGCAACGTCGTGGCGAAGGACTTCGCGGACGAGGTCGAGTCGATCTACCGCGGCTGAGTCCTCGCGGTCCCGCGGGCGGGGGCCGCGCGCCCCGCGCGCCGGGGGGCGGGCCCCCCGCCCGCCGGCGGGGACGCCGCGGG
>NZ_JBHVQX010000010.1:0-147977 GCF_042886395.1 Streptomyces sp. NPDC058008
ATACATTACGGCGTACGGCTGGCGATCGGCATCGCCTACACCACGTTGGTCGCCTCCCAGACCGTCAACGGACTGCCCGGCATCGGCGGCATGATCCGCGACGCGCAGCGCTACAACCAGTCCGACGTGGTCGTCCTCGGGCTCTTCGCGATCGGTGTCTCCGGTCTGCTGATCGACGGCCTGCTCCGGGGTGCCGAGAACCGGCTCGCGCCCTGGCGCGGGCTCACGTGACCCGCGCCCCGACCCTCCGGCTCCCGTGCCGGTCCCCTCGGTTCCCCTCAGCTCCCCCGATCAACGAACGAAGGACTACGCCATGCCCGGAACACGCGGTCCGCGCCGCATCCCCCTGCTCGTCGCGGCCCTGGGAGCGCTCCTCACCGTCACGGCCTGCGGCAGCGGCGGAGGCGGTGGTGACGGCGGCCAGGGCGGCGGCAGCACGATACGGATCGGCTACCAGGCCTTCCCCAGCGGCGACCTGATCGTCAAGGAGAAGGGGCTGCTGGAGAAGGCCCTCCCCGACCACACCGTCAAGTGGATCAAGTTCGACTCGGGCGCGAGCATCAACACCGCGTTCGTCGCCGGCTCGGTCGATCTGGCCGCGATCGGCTCCAGTCCGGTGGCACGCGGTCTGTCCGAGCCGCTGAACATCCCGTACAAGGTCACCTGGGTGCTGGACGTCGCCGGTGACAACGAGGCCCTGGTGGCGCGGGACGGCTCCGGCGTCGAGGACGTCCGGAATCTGGCGGGCCGCAAGGTCGCCACGCCCTTCAGCTCCACCTCGCACTACAGCCTGCTCGCCGCGCTGGACCGGGCGGGCGTGGACCCCGCGAAGGTCGATCTGCTCGACCTCGAACCGCAGGACATCGTCGCGGCCTGGTCGCGCGGGGACATCGACGCCGCCTACGTCTGGCTGCCCACGCTCGACGAACTCGCCCGGTCGGGCAAGACCCTGGTCTCCAGCAGGGAGCTGGCCGCCGCCGGGAAGCCCACGCTCGATCTGGGGGTGGCCTCCACCGCCTTCATCGAGAAGCAGCCCGAGGTGATCGCCGCCTGGCGCAAGGCCCAGGCCCAGGCGCTGGACCTGATCCATGACGACCCGTCAGCTGCGGCGGAGGCCGTCGGCAAGCAGCTCGGGATCGGCTCCGAGGACGCCGCCGCCCAGCTGAAGCAGGGCATCTTCCTCGAACCCGCCGAGCAGGCCGGCGACACATGGCTGGGCACCCCCGGCCGGGTGGGCGGCCTGGCGCGGAACCTGCACAGTGCGGCAGAGTTCCTGGCGGGACAGAAGCAGATCCCGGCCGCGCCCGAGCTCTCCGAGCTGGAGAAGGCCGTGTACGTGGAAGGACTGAGCGATGCCGTCTCCGGATGACCGAAGGGCCGGTGCCCGGGCCGGCGTCCGGGAGCCCGCGACGGCCACCGTCACGCCCGCCGTGTCCGTACGCGAGGTGACCCACCGCTACGGTCGCGGCCCGGACGCCGTGACGGCCCTGGGTCCGCTGTCGCTCGACGTCCCGGCCGGCGAGTTCCTGGTGCTCGTCGGCCCGTCCGGGAGCGGGAAGAGCACGTTGCTGCGACTGATCGCCGGCTTCGAGCAGGCCTCGTCCGGCGAGGTCGCCGTGCACGGCGGGACGCCGGAGCCGGGCCGTCAGGCCGGTGTCGTCTTCCAGCAGCCGCGGCTGTTCCCCTGGCGCACCGTCGGGGAGAACATCTCCCTGGCGCTGCGCTACGCGGGAGTCCCCCGGGCCGAACGGCCCGCACGGGTCGAGGAGTTGCTGGAGCGGGTCGGGCTGGCGGGCACCGCGCGGCGCAGGACCTGGCAGATATCGGGCGGCCAGCAGCAGCGGGTGGCCATCGCGCGCGCCCTGGCGGGCGGCAAGGACCTGCTGCTCCTGGACGAGCCGTTCGCCGCCCTGGACGCGCTGACCCGTGAGCGGCTCCAGGAGGATCTGCGCACCGTCAGTTCCCGCACGGGGATCACCTCGGTCCTCGTCACGCACAGCGTGGACGAGGCCGTCTTCCTCGGTACCCGCGCGGTCGTCCTGAGCGCCGGTCCGGGCACCGTCGCCCTGGACGTACCGATCCCCCTGCCCCGCACCGGGAACGAGGACCCGGACGGGCTGCGGGGACTGCCCGCGTACGCGGCGCTGCGCGCCGAGATCGGTGCGGCGGTGCGCGACGTGGCCCGCTGAGCCGGCCGGGGCCGCCCGTCCCGGCGGGCGGCCCCGTACCCACCCCCACGCAGACAGGAGTCCCCATGTCCCTGACCACGTCCCTCGGTTCCGCCCCCGCGCTGCGCGCCTCCCGGCTTCCTCCGGACGGGCTGTACGAAGGCTCCCGCGAGCTGCGCAGGCTGGCGCCGGGACAGCCCGACCGGCCCTACACGCTGTTCGACGTCGTTCCGCTGGGCCCGCTGATCGGGGCCGAGATCGGCGGCGTCGACCTGATCCGTCCGCTCGCGCCCGCCGTACGCGAGGAGCTGGACCGGGCGCTGCTGGAGTGGAAGGTGCTCTTCTTCCGTGGGCAGCACCCCACTTCGGCCGAGCAGCGGGCCTTCGCCCGCAACTGGGGTGAGCTGGAGACCAATCCGCTGCTGGCCGCCGGGGACGATCCGGAGGTGGCGCGCTTCGACCGCTCGTCCGCACCGAGCTTCGAGAACGTCTGGCACACCGACGTCACGTTCCGCGAGCGGCCCGCGCTCGGTGCGGTGCTGCACCTGCGCGAGGTGCCCCCGTACGGAGGGGACACGATGTGGGCCGACATGGCGGCCGCGTACGACAACCTCCCGCCGGAGGTGCGGGCGCGGCTGGAGGGGGCGCGCGCGGTGCACGACTTCGTGCCGGGGTTCGCGCGGTTCACGCCCGCGGAGCGGCTGGTCCCCTTCCAGGACCGCTTCCCGCCGGTCGAGCACCCGGTGGTGCGGACGCATCCCGGCACCGGCCGCCGGATGCTCTTCGTCAACACCTCGTTCACCACCCGGATCGTGGGCTGGGACCGGGAGGAGAGCGACCGGATGCTGCGCCTGCTGTTCCAGCAGGCGCACGTCCCCGAGTACCAGGTGCGCTTCAGCTGGCGAGCGGGGGACGTCGCGTTCTGGGACAACCGGGCGACGCAGCACTACGCGGTGAACGACTACGCCCCGCACCGCAGGGTGGCCGAGCGGGTCGCCGTCGCGGGCGACCGTCCGCGCTGACGGACGGCCCCCGCGGGGTGCGGCGAGGTGTCAGGCCGTGCGGCGCAGCAGGGCGAGGTACATCGCGTCCGTGCCGTGCAGGTGCGGCCAGAGCTGGATGTCGGGCCCGTCGCCCAGCGCGGGCACACCCGGCAGGAGCGGCCGGGCGTCGATCCACTCCGCCTCGAAGGGTGATCCGCCGCGCCCCTTGAGCACGTCCTCGACGACGACCCTGGTCTCCGCGAGGTGCGGGGAGCAGGTGGCGTAGCCGACGACCCCGCCGACCCGTACCGCCTTCAACGCCTCGCGCAGCAGACCGCGCTGGAGGGGGGCGAAGCTCTCCAGGTCCTCGGGGCGGCGGCGCCAGCGGGATTCGGGGCGCCGGCGCAGCGCGCCGAGGCCGGAGCAGGGCACGTCCATGAGGACCCGGTCGAAGGAGGCGGGCTGCCACGGAGGCCGGGTCCCGTCGGCGGTGATCACCTGGTAGGGCCCCGGGTTGCCCGCCAGGGCGCGCTCGACGAGCCGGGCGCGGTGCGGCTGCTTCTCGGCGGCGAGCAGGGTGGCGCCGCGCCCGGCGGCGAGCGCGGCCAGCAGCGCGGCCTTGCCGCCCGGGCCGGCGCAGCCGTCGAGCCACCGGGTGTCCTCGCCCTCGACCGGTGCCGCGGCCAGGGCGGCGGCCACGAGCTGGCTGCCCTCGTCCTGCACACCGGCGCTGCCGTCCCGTACGGCGGCGAGCGCTCCGGGCTCGCCGCCCTCGGCCATCCGCACGGCGTACGGGGACCAGCGGCCGGGAAGGCCGCTCTCCTCGCCGAGTGCCTCCAGCAGCTCGTCGGTGGTCGAGCGGCCGGGGCGGGCGGCCAGCGTCACCTCGGGCCGCTCGTTGTCCGCCTCGAGCAGGTCCTCGATCCCGGCGCGTCCGCCGCCGAGGGCGTCCCAGAGCGCCGAGACCACCCAGCGGGGGTGCGAATGGACGACGGAGAGGTGCTCCTCGGCGTCCTCGTCGTAGGAGGGCGCGACGCGCTCCACCCACGTGTCGAGGTCGTGCGCGGAGACCTTGCGCAGTACGGCGTTGACGAACTTGGCACGCCCCTCGCCGAGCACCACCCGCGCCAGCTCCACACTCGCCGAGACGGCGGCGTGGGTGGGGATGCGGGTGCCGAGCAGCTGGTGGACGCCCATGTTGAGCACGTCGAGCACGGGCGGGTCCACCTCGCGCAGCGGCCGGTCGATGCAGGCCGCGACGATGGCGTCGTAGGTGCCCTGACGGCGCAGGGTGCCGTAGACCAGCTCGGTCGCCAGTGCCGCGTCCCTGCCCTCGAAGTCGCCCTTGGCGCGCGCCTTCTTCAGCAGCGGGGGCAGGACGAGGTTGGCGTAGGCGTCACGCTCGTCGACGGCCCTGAGCACCTCGAAGGCGAGGAACCGGACCGGGTCCTTCTTGGGCCGGCGATGGGGCTTGGCGGGACGGCGACGCTGCTGGTCGTTCACGTGAAAGGTGCTCCGCTGGGGGTGAGGGGGCGAACCCGTCCAGCGTACGTCGCCGGTCACCGGGTGCCCGTCCCAGGCCGTCGCGGGCCCCGGGGCGGCCCGCCCCCGTACCTCAGGGGCCCAGGAGTTCGCCGTGGGCGATGCGCACCCCGCGCGCCCAGTCGGCGGCCCTCATCGGCTTCTTGCCCTGGGGCTGGACCCAGAGCAGCTCCACGGCGTGCGAGCCGGTTCCCACGTACACGTTGTTCTTGGCCGCGGAGAGCTCGCCGGGGGCGAGGTCGGTGCGGTCCAGGACGGGTGCGGCCTGGACCAGCTTGAGGCGTTCCCCACGGAAGAGGGTCCACGCGCCCGGCGCGGGGGTGCAGCCGCGCACCACCCGGTCCACCCGGAGCGCGGGCGCGGACCACCGCACCTGGGCGTCCTCGACGGTGAGCTTGGGGGCGAGGGTGACGCCCTCGACGGGCTGCGGGACGGCGTGCAGGGTGCCGTCCTCGATGCCGTCCATGGTCGCCGCGAGCAGCCCCGCGCCCGCGAAGGCGAGCCGGGTCAGCAGGTCGCCGCTGGTGTCGGTGGGCCGGACCTCCTCGGTCAGCACGCCGTACACCGGTCCCGAGTCCAGCCCCTCCTCGATCAGGAAGGTCGAGGCGCCGGTGACCTCGTCCCCGGCCATCACCGCGTGCTGCACGGGCGCGGCCCCGCGCCAGGCGGGCAGCAGGGAGAAGTGCAGGTTGACCCAGCCGCGCGCGGGGACGTCCAGCGCCACCTTGGGCAGCAGCGCGCCGTACGCGACGACGGGGCAGCAGTCCGGCGCGATCTCCCGCAGCCGTGCCAGGAACTCCTCGTCGCGCGGCCTGGCCGGCTTGAGGACCTCGATGCCCGCCTCCTCGGCCCGTTCGGCCACCGGGCTGGCGACCAGCCGGCGTCCCCGTCCGGCGGGTGCGTCGGGGCGGGTCACCACGGCGGCCACTTCGTGGCGGCCGGATGCGATCAGGGCGTCCAGAGCGGGAACGGCGACCTCGGGGGTGCCTGCGAAGACGAGCTTCATGGGTGGCGCACTGCCTCTCGGGGCGGAACGTACGTGGCGAGCAGCACACCAGTCTAAGGGCTGCCCCGTGGTCCCCGCCGGGCGCGCGGCACCGGCCAGGGCGGGCGCGGGACCACGGACCCGCGGGACCACGGACCCGCCCGGAACGCGCCCGGGCACCGTCCGGGCGGCGGCCGCCGCCCGCAGGACGCACGACGACGGCCACGGCGCCGGACCCGACCGTCGGACCCGGGCCGTCGGACCGGGCTGTCGAACCGGGCTGTCGGACCGCCCGGGCACGCCCCCTGGCCGCGCCGAGCCCGCCCGGGCCCGGCGTGCGCCGGGCGTACGCAGGTCCGTGCGCCCCGCGCATGGGCACATACGCCCCTCTTGCGTGACCACATGGCCGGGTGACGCGTTGGTCAAGTGAGATTGACCGAAGTGGACCGCTCCGCGCGGTCCGATTCCCTTTCAACGCCGGTTCGAGAGGCTTGTTCATGGCCGACCACGCAACCCACGACGCCCAAGCGCGTGCCAGTCTGCACCTGTTGGTGCGGGACATCGAGCGGGTCCGGCGGCAGGTGGACGCACTGCGTACCCTCACTGCGCAGCTGGGCAACGTCTACCGTCCACGCCGCTCCGGTCCCTCCGCGGGCTTCGTCGTCTACGGCAGGGCGCCGGCCCCGACGGTCCGGCTCGCCCAGGAACTGCGGGACAGCGTCGAGACGCTGGTCACCGCCGCGGTGGACTTCGACCGCTCGCTGGGCTTCTCGTGGGACGCGGTGGGCTCCGCCCTCGGGGTCACCAAACAGGCGGTGCACCGCCGTTACGGCGCCCGCCGCGCCACCCCGCAGCCGGCGGCGGCCGAGCCCGCCCCCGAGAACACGGCCCGCGCGGTGCCCGCCGTACAGGGTGCCTCCCCCGCCCTGCCGGCCGTGCCCGCGGCCCGCTCCATGCCGCCGCAGCCGTCGGAGCGCCCTGGCGCGTTCCCCGGCCCCCGCAACGGCTGAGGCCCTGGGGCGGGGTCCTGACGGGCCGTCCGGCGGCTGAGGACGTCCGCCGGACGGCCCGGCGCTCCGCCCCGGTGGCTCAGCCGATGTCCGGCGGGTCGATCCTGATCCGCACGGGATCGCCGGTGCCCCTGGCCGTCCGTGCCGCCTGCGCGGTCTTCAGAGCGGCGGCCAGGGCCGCTCCCCGGCCCGGCGGGACCCTGACCAGCGCCCGCTCCCAGGTCACGCCCGGCGGCGCGTCCCCCTGTCTGCGAGGCGTACCGGGAGTGGCTCCGGGCACCGGAACCGGGCCCAGGACCTCCGCCTCGGGCGGCAGCTCCGCGCCGGCGAGACAGGCGGCCACCGCCTCCGGCGGGCCGGTCACCGAGGCCATGCGGGAGACCGGCGGGAAGCCGAGCTCCGCGCGTTCGGCGAGTTCGCGGCGGGCGTGACCGACGGGGTCCCAGCGGACCAGGGCCTGCACGGGCCGCAGGGTCGGCTCGGCGACGATCACCACCGTGCCGCCCTCCGGCTGGCCCCGCACCAGCGCCGCGGCGGCGGTCCAGCGCCGCAGCGCCTCCTCGCCCGCCCGCAGGTCGGGCCGCCCGACCATCGCCCAGCCGTCGAGCAGCAGCGCCGCCGCGTAACCGCCTTCGGCGACCGGTTCCGCGCCGGGGGTGCTGACGACGAGGGCGGGCTCGCCGGGCACGGAGTCCAGCACGTGGTCCCGCCCCGAGGTCCGCACCGGGACGGCGGGAAACGCGCGCCCCAGCTCCTCGGCGGTCCTGCGGGCACCGACGATCCGGGCGCGCAGCCGCACTCCACCGCAGGCGGCACAGCTCCAGGCCGTCTCGGCCCGCCCGCACCAGGCGCAGTCGAGTTCCCGCTGGTCCGGCGCTTGCAGGGGCCCCGCGCACTGCCGGCACCGCGCGGGTTCACGGCAGCGCTCGCAGGCCAGCCGGGGCGCGTAACCCCGGCGGGGCACCTGGACCAGCACGGGACCGCTGCGCAGGCCGTCCCGCACGGTCTGCCAGGCCAGGCTGGGCAGCCGCGCCGAGCGGGCGGCGCCGTCCCGCGCCAGCTCCCCGTCGCCGACGGTACGCACGAGGGGGGCCGCGATCCGCAGCTGCTCCCGGTCCGCCCGCAGGGGCAGGGCCCAGCCGTTCTCGACCAGCTGGGCGGCCTCCACCGTGCAACTGGTGCCGCCCAGCAGGAACGCGCAGCGGCCGTGCGCGGCCCGCAGCTCCAGGACCTCCCGGACGTGCGGGAAGGGGGCGTTGTCGTCGCTGTGGCTGGAGTCCCCGTCGTCCCAGAGGGCCACCAGGCCCAGATCGGCGACCGGCGCGAACATCGCCGCCCGGGTCCCCACCACCGCGCGGACGGAACCGCGTCGGACGGCCAGCCACTGCCGGTAGCGCTTCTCCGGCCCGGAGTCGGCGGTCAGCAGCGCGTGGCGGCCCTCCCCCAGCACCTCGGTCAGCGCGGCGTCGACCCGCCCGGCGGCCCGCCCGTCCGGTACGACCACGAGCGCGCCCCGGCCCGAGGCCAGGGTGGCCGCCACGGCACGGGCGATCTCCTCGGGCCAGTGCGGGCCGGGCAGCGCGGTCCAGACGGCCCGGGGCGCCCCGCCGCCGGCCAGCGCCCGCAGGAAGCCTGGGCCCTGGGCGTACCGCTCCCAGGAACCGGGGGACGGTGCGGGGGGCGGCGGCAGGGGCGGGGGCGACGGCCTGCCCTCGGCGCGGCCGTTCCTCGGCGGCACGGCGAGCTGCAGCACGTCCGCGAGACTGCCGGCGTAACGGTCGGCCACGGCCCGCGAGAGCTCCAGCAGCTCCGGGCCGAGCACCGGCTCGGGCGAGACGACGTAGGCGAGGGCCGCCAGGGCTCCCTGGTAGTCCGACGAGGCCCGCCGCTCGATGAGGAAGCCGTCGATCAGCCCGCCGCCCTCGCGTCGCCCGCCGCGGACCTGACGTCCCCCGGCGCCGAACCGCACCCGGACGCGGACGCCGGGCCGCGCCTCCGCGTCGAGCTCCTCGGGGACGGCGTAGTCGAAGTACTGGTCGAGGTGGAGGGCGCCCTTGTTCACCAGGACGCGGGCGACCGGAAGCTCGGCGGCGAGCGGGGCACCCCGCCAGGTACGCGGCTTGGCGCGCGGCACCTTGGCACGGCGCACCGTCTCCCGGATCAGCGCAAGCTGCTCCGGCGCCCCGGACCCGGGCTCCTCGGACCGCTCGTCGTCGCTGCTCACAGCCACCTTCCTACCAGACGCCACTGACACGGCCCGGCCGTGCGCGGGGGCCGCACACGCCGGGGCCCGGACACCTCGTGCGGTGTCCGGGCCCCGGCGTGACGGAGTGCGGGCGTGCTACAGCCCCGCCGCCTCGCGCAGCGCGTCCACCCGGTCGGTGCGCTCCCAGGTGAAGTCGGGGAGCGCGCGGCCGAAGTGGCCGTACGCCGCGGTCTGGGCGTAGATCGGGCGGAGCAGGTCGAGGTCGCGGATGATCGCGGCCGGGCGGAGGTCGAAGACCTCGCCGATGGCGTGCTCGATCTTCTCCGTGTCGACCGCGGCGGTGCCGAAGGTCTCGACGAACAGGCCCACCGGCTCGGCCTTGCCGATCGCGTACGCGACCTGGACCTCGCAGCGGGAGGCGAGCCCGGCCGCCACGACGTTCTTGGCGACCCAGCGCATGGCGTAGGCGGCCGAGCGGTCGACCTTGGACGGGTCCTTGCCGGAGAACGCGCCGCCGCCGTGGCGGGCCATGCCGCCGTAGGTGTCGATGATGATCTTGCGGCCGGTGAGGCCGGCGTCGCCCATCGGGCCGCCGATCTCGAAGCGGCCGGTCGGGTTCACCAGCAGGCGGTAGCCCTCGGTGTCCAGCTTGATGCCGTCCTCGATGAGCTGGTTGAGGACGTGCTCGACGACGAACTCGCGGATGTCGGGTGCGAGCAGCGAGTCCAGGTCGATGTCGGAGGCGTGCTGCGAGGAGACGACGACGGTGTCGAGGCGGACGGCCTTGTCGCCGTCGTACTCGATGGTGACCTGGGTCTTCCCGTCGGGGCGCAGGTACGGGATGGTCCCGTTCTTGCGGACCTCGGAGAGCCGGCGCGAGAGGCGGTGCGCGAGGTGGATCGGCAGGGGCATCAGCTCGGGCGTCTCGTCGCAGGCGTAGCCGAACATCAGGCCCTGGTCGCCCGCGCCCTGCTTGTCGAGCTCGTCCTCCTCCCCTCGGGAGGCACCCTCGACCCGCTTCTCGTACGCGGTGTCGACACCCTGGGCGATGTCCGGGGACTGGGACCCGATGGACACCGAGACGCCGCAGGAGGCGCCGTCGAAGCCCTTCTTGGAGGAGTCGTAGCCGATCTCCAGGACCTTGTTGCGCACGAGGTTGGGGATGTCGGCGTAGGCCTTGGTCGTGACCTCACCCGCGACATGCACCAGACCAGTGGTGATCAAGGTCTCGACGGCGACACGCGAGGAGGGGTCCTCGGTCAGGAGCGCGTCGAGAATCGTGTCGCTGATCTGGTCAGCGATCTTGTCGGGGTGGCCCTCGGTGACGGACTCCGAGGTGAAGAGACGGCGGGACACATCGCTCCCTGGGGTTGCAGCGGCTGCTGGCTGATCATTGATGGAACTCCGGGAGCTGCGCCCGGCACATTCCGTCGACCAGTTTATCGGTCGCTTCCGGTGATTGGGTCACGCGTCTCGCCCCTTGGGAGGTCTGTGACCTGCGGCACTGTTGACGGCAGTACGACAATCCCTCCTTCACGGGGCCGGGACACGGCCGTTCGTCGTGGCTTTCCCGCCGCCGGGGCGGCGTCTACGCAATCTAACCGAAACGCGCCGCCACCAGGTCCCATACCGTGTCGGCGAGTGCTTCCTTCGGCCCGTACGGCACAGCGGTCTCGCTGCCGTCGGCCCCGAGCACGACCGCTTCGTTCTCCTCGGACCCGAAGGTCCTGCGCTCCCCCACCTCGTTCACGACGAGCAGATCGCAGCCCTTGCGGCGGAGCTTCTCGCGCCCGTTGGCGAGGACGTCGTCGGTCTCGGCGGCGAATCCGACGACGAGCTGCCCCGGCCGGGCCCGGTCCGCGGACACCTCGGCGAGGATGTCGGGATTGCGGACGAGCGCGACGGGGGCGGGTTCCAGGCCGTCCTTCTTCTTGATCTTCCCGGTGGCGTACTCGGCGGGCCGGAAGTCGGCGACCGCCGCCGCCATCACCACCACGTCCGCGTCGGCCGCGGCCTTCAGGACGGCCTCCCGCAGCTGTACGGCGGTCCCGGCGCGCAGGACGTCGGCTCCGGCGGGGTCGGGGAGGCCGGTGTTGGCCTCGACCAGGGTCACGCGGGCGCCGCGCGCCACGGCGGTGCGGGCCAGGGCGTAGCCCTGCTTGCCCGAGGACCGGTTGCCCAGGTAGCGCACCGGGTCGAGCGGCTCGCGGGTGCCTCCCGCGCTGATCACCACGTGGCGGCCCGCGAGGTCCCCGGCGCCGGGGCCCCGGGTGAGGACGCGCCGGCAGACCTCGAAGATCTCCCCCGGGTCCGGCAGCCTGCCCTTGCCCGTGTCCGCGCCGGTGAGCCGGCCGACGGCGGGCTCGATGACGACGGCGCCACGGCGGCGCAGGGTGGCGACGTTCTCCCGGGTGGCGGGGTGCTCCCACATCTCGGTGTGCATCGCGGGCGCGAACACGACCGGGCAGCGTGCGGTCAGCAGGGTGTTGGTGAGGAGGTCGTCGGCCAGGCCGTGGGCGGCCCTGGCCAGCAGGTCGGCGGTCGCGGGGGCGACCACGACGAGGTCGGCCCCCTGTCCGATCCGGACGTGCGGCACCTCGTGGACGCTCTCCCAGACCTCGGTCGACACGGGGTTCCCGGACAGGGCGGACCAGGTGGCCGCCCCGACGAAGTTCAGCGACGCCTCGGTCGGCACGACCCGTACGTCATGGCCTGACTCGGACAGCCTGCGCAGCAGTTCGCACGCCTTGTACGCGGCGATGCCCCCGCTGACCCCCAGGACGACCCTCGGCTTCTCCACTGCGTCTCCCCGCACTCGTGTCTCCGCGCACCCGCGTGCCGCCTCGTGGCGTACGTACCCATGCTCCCTCACCGCCCCGGATCCGTTCCGGCGGGCCCGGGGCCGGACACACCGCAGGCCCGGCGGATACCGACCGCCGGGCCTGGGGTGAAGGTGCGTTTCCTGCGTGCCGCCTGCCTACTGCGCGGGGCCCTCGATGGCCTCGGAGGTCAGCAGGCCCGCGTTGATCTCGCGGAGCGCGATCGAGAGCGGCTTCTCGTGCACGTGGGTGTCGACGAGCGGACCGACGTACTCGAGGAGGCCTTCACCGAGCTGCGAGTAGTACGCGTTGATCTGGCGCGCGCGCTTGGCGGCGTAGATCACGAGGCTGTACTTCGAGTCGGTGGCCTCGAGGAGCTCATCAATCGGCGGGTTGATGATGCCCTCGGGCGTGGTGATGGAAGAGGACACTCTCTGCCTTCCGAAGGGGATAGAGGTCAAAGAGATCTTTGACCGTGCTGGTTCCGCAGTGGTGATGCTCTGCGTCCGCGGACGGGTGAGGACTCGTGGGTCAGTCGTCGCTGCCGCGGAGGCCGGAAGCCTGCAGCATCAACGTTAGCAGCTCGCGCGCCACGTCCTCGACGGAGGTGTTGACGAGCGTCGTGTCGAACTCCGCCTCCGCGGCCAGCTCGACCTTCGCCGCGGCGAGCCGCCGCTCGATCACGTCGGGCGCCTCGGTCCCCCGGCCGGTGAGCCGGCGCACCAGCTCGTCCCAGCCGGGCGGCGCGAGGAAGACGAGCTGCGCCTCGGGCATCGACTGGCGGACCAGCCGGGCGCCCTGGAGGTCGATCTCCAGCAGCACCGGCTCGCCCGCCTCCAGGCGGTCGAGCACGGCACGGCGGGGCGTGCCGTAGCGGTTGCCGGCGAACTCGGCCCACTCCAGCAGCTCGCCGTTGGCGATCAGCTTGTCGAACTCCTCGTCGTCCACGAAGAAGTAGTGGACGCCGTTGCGCTCGCCGGGGCGGGGCTTACGGGTCGTCGCGGACACCGAGAGCCAGACCTCGGGGTGGACCTTGCGCATATGAGCGACGACCGTGCTCTTGCCGACCCCTGAGGGGCCGGAGAGCACGGTCAGCCGCGGACGTGCGTCCGGGGGTACGGGGGACGTCCCCCGGGATGTTGCAGCCATGGGGCGATTATCCCCGTTCTCAGGAGTGCCTGAGAACGTCAGACGGCGCTGCCGCCGAACTCTCGCTCCAGGGATGCGATCTGGTTGGAGCCGAGACCCCGGACCCGGCGGCTCTCGGAGATGCCGAGCCGCTCCATGATCTGCTTGGCGCGGACCTTGCCCACGCCCGGCAGGGACTCCAGAAGAGCGGAGACCTTCATCTTGCCGATGACGTCGTTCTCCTGGCCCTGCTTGATGACCTCATGGAGCGAGGCGCCGGAGTGCTTGAGTCGATTCTTGACCTCGGCCCGCTCCCGGCGAGCCGCGGCGGCCTTTTCGAGCGCGGCTGCGCGCTGTTCAGGGGTAAGGGGCGGAAGAGCCACGCCTACGTCACCTCGGATGTCGATCTGTCGGATACGGACCGGTGCGGACCCTGGGTGGCTCCACACCTGGTGAGCAACGAACAACGTGTACTCGTTGGCTCTCGACGGAGACTAGCGGCCACGGGCGCCTGAGTCAGCGAGAACAGACGAAAAGTCCTGGTCAGCTGACGCCGACCCGGACATTTCGGCCATAACAACCCGGAATTTTGGTCAGGATTCCGTCAACAGCCTGTTACGTGGCATGGTCAGCTTTCCGGGACGGCCGCTCGGACCTCGTCCGCGAACCGTCCGGCGGCTTCGCGCAGCCCTGACGCGTCCGGTCCGTGACGCAGCACACCCCGGCTCACGCTCGGCACCACGTTGCCCACCGCGGCGCCGAAGACACGCGGAAGATCCGCCGGGGTGGCGCCCTGCGCGCCGATGCCCGGAGCGAGCAGCGGACCGTTGATCGCCAGGTCGGCGCCGGTGTCCCCGAGCGTGGCGCCGACCACGGCGCCGACGGAGCCCAGCGGGGTCGCGCCCGCGTTCTCGGCGGCCATGTGGTCCAGCATCAGCTGGGCCAGCGGCCGTCCGTCCGCCGCGGTGGCGCCCTGGACCTCGGCGCCCTCCGGGTTGGAGGTGAGGGCGAGCACGAAGACGCCCGCGCCGGAGGCGGCGGCCGCGTCGAGCGCCGGGCGCAGCGACCCGAAGCCGAGGTACGGCGAAAGGGTGACGGCGTCGGAGAACAGCGGCGAGTCCGGGTCGAGGTAGGTCGCGGCGTACGCGCCCATCGTGGAGCCGATGTCGCCGCGCTTGGCGTCCATGAGCACGAGGGCGCCCGCCGCGCGGGCCTCCTCGACGGCCTTCTCCAGGACCGCGACACCGCGCGAGCCGAAGCGTTCGAAGAACGCGGACTGCGGCTTGAGCACGGCGACCCGGTCGGCCAGCGCCTCGACGACCGTGCGGGTGAAGCGCTCCAGACCCGTGATGTCGTCGTTCAGGCCCCAGGAGGTGAGCAGGGAGGCGTGCGGGTCGATGCCGACGCAGAGCGGCCCGCGGGTGTCCATGGCGCGGCGCAGGCGCGCGCCGAAGGGTTCGGGGGTCACCGGGTGGCCTTCCGTGTCTCGGCGCCGACGGCTTCGGCGAGGGTGGCGTACGGGGAGGCGGCCAGCCGGGCCGCCAGGCCCTTGTGGACGGCGCGGGCGTAGAACGGGCCCTCGTAGATGAAGGCGCTGTAGCCCTGGACGAGGGTGGCGCCGGCCAGGATGCGCTGCCAGGCGTCCTCGGCGTTCTCGATGCCCCCGACGCCCACCAGGGTGATCCTGGTGCCCACGCGGGCGTACAGCCGGCTCAGGACCTCCAGGGAGCGCTCCTTGAGCGGCGCGCCGGACAGTCCGCCGGTCTCCGCGGTCAGGGAGGCGTCGGACGTCAGGCCGAGGCCCTCGCGGGCGATGGTCGTGTTGGTGGCGATGATGCCGTCCAGGCCGAGCTCGACCGCGAGGTCGGCGACGGCGTCGACGTCCTCGTCCGCGAGGTCCGGGGCGATCTTGACGAGCAGGGGCACCCGCCGCCCGGTGACGGTGCGGTCGGCGGCCTCGCGCACCGCGGTCAGCAGGGGGCGCAGCGCCTCGGTCGCCTGGAGGTTGCGCAGACCGGGCGTGTTGGGGGACGAGACGTTCACCACGAGGTAGTCGGCGTGGGCGGCGAGCCGCTCGGTCGACTTCACGTAGTCGCCGACGGCCTCGGCCTCGGGGACGGTCTTGGTCTTGCCGATGTTGACGCCGACGGTGGTGCGGAAGACGGGGTTGCGGGCGGCCAGGCGCTCCGCCACGGCCGCCGAGCCCTCGTTGTTGAAGCCCATGCGGTTGATCAGGGCCCGGTCCGCGACGAGGCGGAACAGCCGCTTGCGCGGGTTGCCGGGCTGCGGCTCGCCGGTGACGGTACCGATCTCGACGTGGTCGAACCCGAGCATGGACATGCCGTCGACGGCGACGGCGTTCTTGTCGAAGCCCGCGGCGAGGCCGAAGGGGCCGTGCATCCGCAGGCCGAGTGCCTCGGTGCGCAGCTCCTCGTGGCGCGGGGCGAGCGCGGCGGCGAGGAAGGTGCGCAGCACGGGGACGCGGGCGGCGAGGCGGATCCAGCGGAAGGCCAGGTGGTGGGCCTGTTCCGGGTCCATCCGCTTGAAGACCAGCTGGAAGAAGAGTTTGTACATCACGGTGTCCTCATGAAGAGGGGGACACCGTTTCCGGTGTCCCCCTGGGGGCGGCTGGGCCTCAGTCGCGGGCCGCGGTCAGATGTTCCGCGTGTTCCTGGAGGGAACGTACGCCGACACCGCCGTGGTTGAGCGCGTCGATGCCCTGGACGGCGGCGGCGAGCGCCTGGACCGTGGTCAGGCACGGCACGGACCGGGCGACGGCCGCGGTGCGGATCTCGTAGCCGTCGAGCCTGCCGCCCGTCCCGTAGGGGGTGTTGACGATGAGGTCGACCTCGCCGTCGTGGATCAGCTGGACGATGGTCTTCTGTCCGTCGGGGCCCTCGCCCTCGGACTGCTTGCGCACGACGGTGGCGTTGATGCCGTTGCGCTTGAGCACCTCGGCGGTGCCGGAGGTCGCGAACAGTTCGAAGCCGTGGGCGACGAGCTCACGCGCCGGGAAGATCATCGAGCGCTTGTCCCGGTTGGCGACGGAGATGAAGGCGCGGCCCTGGGTGGGAAGCGGACCGTACGCGCCGGCCTGCGACTTGGCGTACGCCGTGCCGAAGGCCGAGTCGATGCCCATGACCTCGCCGGTGGAGCGCATCTCCGGGCCGAGGACGGTGTCGACGCCGCGGCCGTGGATGTCGCGGAAGCGCGACCACGGCATGACGGCCTCCTTGACGGAGATCGGCGCGTCCAGGGGCAGGGTGCCGCCGTCGCCGTGCTTCGGCAGCAGTCCCTCCGCGCGCAGTTCCGCGACGGTCGCGCCCAGCGAGATGCGGGCGGCGGCCTTCGCGAGCGGGACCGCGGTCGCCTTCGAGGTGAAGGGGACGGTCCGCGAGGCGCGCGGGTTGGCCTCCAGGACGTACAGGATGTCGCCGGAGAGGGCGAACTGGATGTTGATGAGTCCGCGGACGCCGACGCCCTTGGCGATTCCCTCGGTGGAGGCGCGCAGCCGCTTGATGTCGAAGCCGCCGAGCGTGATCGGGGGCAGCGCGCAGGCCGAGTCGCCGGAGTGGATGCCGGCCTCCTCGATGTGCTCCATGACGCCGCCGAGGTAGAGCTCGGTGCCGTCGTAGAGCGCGTCGACGTCGATCTCGATCGCGTCGTCGAGGAAGCGGTCGACCAGGACCGGCCGGGTGGGGCTGATCTCGGTGGACTCGGCGATGTAGGCGGAGAGGCGGGTCTCGTCGTAGACGATCTCCATGCCGCGGCCGCCGAGCACGTACGAGGGGCGTACGAGGACGGGGTAGCCGATCTCGTCGGCGATGGCCTTGGCCTCGGCGAAGGTGGTGGCGGTGCCGTGCTTCGGGGCGGGCAGCCCGGCCTCGGCGAGCACCCGGCCGAAGGCGCCGCGGTCCTCGGCGGCGTGGATCGCCTCGGGGGAGGTGCCCACGACGGGCACGCCGTTGTCCTTGAGCGCCTGCGAGAGGCCGAGCGGGGTCTGGCCGCCGAGCTGCACGATGACGCCGGCGATCGGGCCCGCCAGCGACTCCGCGTGCACGATCTCCAGGACGTCCTCCAGGGTGAGCGGCTCGAAGTACAGCCGGTCGGAGGTGTCGTAGTCCGTGGAGACGGTCTCCGGGTTGCAGTTGACCATCACGGTCTCGTAGCCCGCGTCGCTCAGCGCGAAGGAGGCGTGGACGCAGGAGTAGTCGAACTCGATGCCCTGGCCGATGCGGTTCGGACCGGAGCCGAGGATGATCACCGCGGGCTTGGTGCGGGGCGCGACCTCGCTCTCCTCGTCGTAACTGGAGTAGAAGTACGGCGTCCTGGCGGCGAACTCCGCCGCGCAGGTGTCCACCGTCTTGTAGACCGGGCGGATGCCGAGGGCGTGCCGGACCTCGCGCACGACGTCCTCGCGCAGGCCGCGGATCTCGCCGATCTGCGCGTCGGAGAAGCCGTGCCGCTTCGCCTCGGCGAGCAGCTCGGTGTCCAGGCGGTCGGCGGCGGCCAGTTCGTCGGCGATCTCCTTGATCAGGAAGAGCTGGTCGACGAACCAGGGGTCGATCTTCGTGGCGTCGAAGACCTCTTCCTGGGTGGCGCCCGCGCGGATGGCCTGCATCACGGTGTTGATGCGCCCGTCCGTGGGGCGGACCGCCTGGGCGAGCAGCTCGTCCTTGTCGCCGGTGCGGCCGGTGAAGGCGAACTGCGAGCCCTTCTTCTCCAGGGAGCGCAGGGCCTTCTGAAGGGCCTCGGTGAAGTTGCGGCCGATCGCCATGGCCTCGCCGACCGACTTCATGGTGGTGGTGAGGGTGGAGTCGGCGGAGGGGAACTTCTCGAAGGCGAAGCGCGGGGCCTTGACGACGACGTAGTCGAGGGTCGGCTCGAAGGAGGCCGGGGTCTTCTCGGTGATGTCGTTGGGGATCTCGTCCAGCGTGTAGCCGACCGCCAGCTTGGCGGCGATCTTGGCGATCGGGAAGCCGGTGGCCTTGGAGGCGAGCGCGGAGGAGCGGGAGACGCGCGGGTTCATCTCGATCACGATGACCCGGCCGTCGGCGGGGTCGATGGCGAACTGGATGTTGCAGCCGCCGGTGTCGACGCCCACCTCGCGGATGATCGCGATGCCGATGTCGCGCAGCCGCTGGTACTCGCGGTCGGTGAGGGTCATGGAGGGGGCGACCGTGATGGAGTCGCCGGTGTGGACGCCCATCGGGTCGAAGTTCTCGATGGAGCAGACGACCACGACGTTGTCGTTCTTGTCGCGCATCAGCTCCAGCTCGTACTCCTTCCAGCCGAGGATGGACTCCTCCAGGAGCACCTCGGTGGTCGGCGAGAGCGTGAGGCCCTGTCCGGCGATGCGGCGCAGTTCCTCCTCGTCGTGGGCGAAGCCGGAGCCGGCGCCGCCCATGGTGAAGGAGGGGCGGACGACGACGGGGTAGCCGCCGAGGGTGTCGACGCCGGCGATGACGTCGTCCATGGTGTGGCAGATGACGGAGCGGGCGGACTCGCCGTATCCGATCTTGGCCTTCACGGCTTCGACGACGCCCTTGAAGAGGTCGCGGTCCTCGCCCTTGTTGATGGCCTCGACGTTGGCGCCGATGAGCTCGACGCCGTACTTCTCCAGGACACCGTTCCCGTGCATGGAGATGGCGGTGTTGAGCGCGGTCTGGCCGCCCAGGGTCGGCAGCAGCGCGTCGGGGCGCTCCTTGGCGATGATCTTCTCGACGAACTCGGGGGTGATCGGCTCGACGTACGTGGCGTCGGCGATCTCCGGGTCGGTCATGATCGTGGCCGGGTTGGAGTTCACCAGGATGACGCGCAGGCCCTCGGCCTTGAGCACGCGGCAGGCCTGGGTCCCGGAGTAGTCGAACTCGGCGGCCTGCCCGATGACGATCGGGCCGGAGCCGATGACCAGGACGGACTGGATATCGGAGCGCTTAGGCACGCTGGCCCTCCATCAGGGTGACGAAACGGTCGAAGAGGTATGCGGCGTCGTGCGGGCCCGCGGCGGCTTCGGGGTGGTACTGGACGCTGAACGCCGGCTGGTCGAGCAGCTGGAGGCCTTCGACGACCTGGTCGTTCAGGCATACGTGGGAGACCTCGGCGCGGCCGAACTCGGTGTCGGAGACCTTGTCGAGCGGGGCGTCGACGGCGAAGCCGTGGTTGTGCGCGGTGACCTCGACCTTGCCGGTCGTGCGGTCCTGCACGGGCTGGTTGATGCCGCGGTGGCCGTACTTCAGCTTGTAGGTGCCGAAGCCGAGCGAGCGGCCCAGGATCTGGTTGCCGAAGCAGATGCCGAAGAGCGGGGTCTTCCGCTCCAGCACACCGCGCATGACGGAGACCGGGTGGTCGGCGGTGGAGGGGTCGCCGGGGCCGTTGGAGAAGAAGACTCCGTCCGGCTCGACGGCGTAGACGTCCTCCAGGGTGGCGGTGGCGGGCAGGACGTGCACCTCGATGCCGCGCTCGGCCATGCGGTGCGGGGTCATGCCCTTGATGCCGAGGTCGATCGCCGCGACGGTGAACTTCCTGGTGCCGACCGCGGGGACGACGTACGCCTCCTTGGTGGCGACCTCGGCCGCGAGGTCGGCGCCGGACATCTCGGGGGCCTGGCGCACCTTGGCGAGCAGCATGCCCTCGTCCTGGACGGCGTTGCCGGAGAAGATCCCGACGCGCATCGCGCCGCGCTCGCGCAGGTGGCGGGTGAGCGCGCGGGTGTCGACGCCGCTGATACCGACGACGCCCTGCTCGGCGAGTTCCTCGTCCAGCGACCGGCGGGAGCGCCAGTTGGAGGGCACCCGGGCGGGGTCGCGGACGACGTAGCCGGAGACCCAGATGCGCCCGGACTCGGGGTCCTCGTCGTTCACACCGGTGTTGCCGACGTGCGGGGCGGTCATGACGACGACCTGGCGGTGGTACGAGGGGTCGGTCAGCGTCTCCTGGTAGCCGGTCATGCCGGTGGAGAACACCGCTTCGCCGAAGGTCTCCCCCACGGCCCCGTAGGCGCGGCCGCGGAAGGAGCGGCCGTCCTCCAGGACGAGTACGGCGGGAGCCTTCGCGGCCCCCCGGGTGGAGATCGTCATCGTGCGGTGCCTTCCGTCGTGCTGGTGGTGGTGCTGGTGAGGTGGTCGCCGGGCGTACCGGCGAGGCGGGCGACGGTGTCTACCCACGCCTGGTGTTCGGCGGCGCGGTCCGAGCGGAAGCCGGAGTCGATCAGCCGGTCGCCGTGTGCCCAGGTGATGACGAGCAGGCCGCCCTCGGGGAGGACCTTGCCGGCGAGCGCCTTGTCGAGCCGGGCCTCGCGCAGTGCGGCGGCCGGGACGAAGAAGCCGGCCGCGCCGGGGCGTATGACGTCGAGTCCGCGCGCGGTCAGGGTCAGCTCGGCCCGGCTGCGGGTGCCGAGGCCGTGCGCCACGATCCGGTCGAGCCACTGCCCGGCGGTCGTCGAGGCGTGGTAGCGGCCGGTGAGTGTGAGCAGTACCTCGTCGTCCGCGAAGCCCTCGGGGGCCGTCGCGAGCGGCGGCAGGCCGGACTGGAGGCTCCCCCGCCACTTCCATCCCTGGCGCATCAGCCAGTAGACGAACGCGATGAAGACGGCCAGACCGAGGACCCAGCTGATGCGGGCGGACCAGTCCGTCACTTCGGCCGACCTCTGGTCGGCGGCCAGCTGGTAGAGCTGATGGTTGGGGTGAGGTGTTGTCACGCGAGCTTCCCGTCTACGACCGTGGCACGGCCCCGCAGGAAGGTGTGGGTCACTCGGCCGGGCAGCTCGCGACCCTCGTACGGAGTGTTGCGGCTGCGGGAGGCGAAGCCCGCGGGGTCCACTGCTCCACGGTATGACGGATCGACCAGAGTGAGGTTGGCGGGCTCACCGGCCGAGACGGGCCGGCCGTGTCCTTCGAGCCGGCCGATGGCCGCGGGGCGGACCGACATGCGGTCGGCGACGCCCGCCCAGTCGAGCAGCCCGGTGTCCACCATCGTCTGCTGGACCACGGAGAGCGCGGTCTCCAGGCCCACCATGCCCATGGCGGCGGCGGCCCACTCGCAGTCCTTGTCCTCGTGCGGGTGCGGCGCGTGGTCGGTGGCCACGCAGTCGATGGTGCCGTCGGCGAGGGCCTCGCGCAGGGCCATCACGTCGGCCTCGGTGCGCAGCGGCGGGTTCACCTTGTAGACCGGGTTGTAGGTCCGTACGAGCTCGTCGGTGAGCAGCAGGTGGTGCGGGGTCACCTCGGCGGTGACGTTCCACCCCTTGGACTTGGCCCAGCGGATGATCTCCACGGAGCCGGCGGTCGACAGGTGGCAGATGTGCACCCGGGAGCCGACGTGGGCGGCGAGGAGGACGTCGCGGGCGATGACGGACTCCTCGGCGACGGCGGGCCAGCCGCCGAGACCGAGCTCGGCCGAGACGACGCCCTCGTTCATCTGGGCGCCCTCGGTGAGGCGGGGCTCCTGGGCGTGCTGGGCGACGACTCCGTCGAAGGCCTTCACGTACTCCAGGGCGCGGCGCATGATCACGGCGTCGTCGACGCACTTGCCGTCGTCGGAGAAGACCTTCACCCCGGCGGCGGAGTCGTGCATGGCGCCGAGCTCGGCGAGCTGTTTGCCCTCCAGGCCGACGGTGACGGCGCCGACGGGCTGCACGTCGCAGTATCCGGACTCCTTGCCGAGGCGCCAGACCTGCTCGACGACACCGGCGGTGTCGGCGACGGGGAAGGTGTTGGCCATGGCGTGGACGGCGGTGAAGCCGCCGGACGCGGCCGCCCTGGTACCGGTCAGGACCGTCTCGGAGTCCTCGCGGCCGGGCTCGCGGAGATGGGTGTGCAGGTCGACGAGGCCCGGCAGCAGGATCTGGCCGGCCGCCTCGACGACGGTGGCGTCCCCGGCCTCGATGCCGGTGCCGGTCCTGGCCACGTTCTCGCCGTCGATGAGGACGTCCGTCGGCTCGCCGCCGAGGACCTTCGCACCGCGGATCAGGATCTTGCTCATGGTTACTTGTTCTCCTCGGTACGGGCGGCGGCGGACGGCAGGGCGGTCTCGGAGCCGCCCAGCAGCAGGTACAGGACGGCCATGCGGGTGGAGACGCCGTTCGCGACCTGCTCGACGGCGGTGCAGCGGTCGGAGTCCGCGACCTGGGCGGTGATCTCCATGCCGCGGACCATCGGGCCGGGGTGCATCACGATGGAGTGTTCCGGCATCCGCGCCATGCGCTCGCCGTCCAGGCCGTAGCGCCGGGAGTACTCGCGCTCGGTCGGGAAGTAGGCGGCGTTCATCCGCTCGCGCTGCACGCGGAGCATCATCACGGCGTCCGACTTCGGCAGTACGTCGTCGAGCCGGTAGCTGACGTCGCAGGGCCACCGCTCGACGCCGACGGGCACGAGGGTGGGCGGGGCCACCAGTGTCACGTGCGCGCCGAGCGTGTGCAGCAGGTGGACGTTGGAGCGGGCCACGCGGCTGTGCAGGATGTCGCCGACGATCGTGATCCGGCGGCCTTCGAGGTCCCGGCCGATCCCGGCGTCGGGGCCGACCAGGCGGCGGCGCATGGTGAAGGCGTCGAGCAGGGCCTGGGTGGGGTGCTCGTGCGTGCCGTCACCGGCGTTGACGACCGCGCTGTCGATCCAGCCCGAGGTCGCGAGGCGGTAGGGGGCTCCGGAGGCGCCGTGCCGGATGACGACGGCGTCGGCGCCCATGGCCTCCAGGGTGAGGGCGGTGTCCTTGAGCGACTCGCCCTTGGAGACGGACGACCCCTTCGCGGAGAAGTTGATGACGTCGGCGGAGAGGCGCTTGGCGGCGGCCTCGAAGGAGATCCGCGTCCGGGTCGAGTCCTCGAAGAACAGGTTGACGACCGTTCGTCCACGCAGGGTGGGGAGTTTCTTGATCGGCCGGTCCGCGACCCGGGCCATCTCCTCGGCGGTGTCGAGGATCAGGACGGCGTCGTCGCGGGTGAGGTCTGCGGCCGAGATGAGGTGACGGGGGGTCCGGGGGTTCTCCCCGGGAGGGCGCAGCATCTGGGGGTCTCCGTGAAGGGTGGAGGGATCAGGCAGGCGGGCGTGCGGAAGCAGCCGTGCGGCCGGAGGGGCGCACGGAAGGGGAATCCGCTACTGCTCGCCCGCCGGGGCGGGCTGCTTGACGCCGAGCAGGACCGCGTCGCGGCCGTCCTCCTCGGCGAGCTGGACCCTGACCGTCTCCCGCAGCGACGTGGGGAGGTTCTTGCCGACGTAGTCGGCGCGGATCGGGAGTTCGCGGTGGCCCCGGTCGACGAGCACCGCGAGCTGTACGGCGCGCGGCCGTCCGATGTCGCCGAGCGCGTCGAGTGCGGCGCGGATCGTGCGCCCGGAGAAGAGCACGTCGTCGACCAGGACGACGAGACTGCCCTCGATGCCCTCACCGGGGATCTCCGTGCGCCCGAGCGCACGCGCGGGGCGCATCCGCAGGTCGTCGCGGTACATCGTGATGTCGAGCGACCCGACCGGCGTCTTCCGGCCGGTGATCTCTTCGAGCTTTCCGGCGAGCCGACGGGCGAGGAAGACCCCCCGTGTCGGGATGCCGAGCAGCACCACGTCGTCGGCGCCCTTGGCGCGTTCGACGATCTCGTGGGCGATCCGGGTCAGTACCCGGGCGATGTCGGGGGCCTCGAGAACGGGCCGTGCCGCATTGCCGGTCCGGTCATGCTGTGCGTCCATAAGAAACGGACCTCCTTCTCCGCCTCACTGGACGGATGTTAAAGGACGTCGAAATTGCGTCATCCACGTTACCAGGGCTTGCGCGAGGCCCTGGCCCCGCCCCCAGGAGGTGGCAGTCCGGACCTTTCGGCTTGACGCAGCCAAGTAACGCTGCGTAACCTCACAGTGAGTTACCAGCCACGCGGCCCAGCCGCAGAATGTTCCAGCGTCCGGGGAGCCTTATGTCCAGCGAATACGCAAAGCAGCTCGGGGCCAAGCTCCGCGCCATCCGCACCCAGCAGGGCCTCTCCCTCCACGGCGTGGAGGAGAAGTCGCAGGGCCGCTGGAAGGCCGTCGTGGTCGGTTCCTACGAGCGCGGTGACCGCGCCGTGACGGTGCAGCGCCTTGCCGAGCTGGCCGACTTCTACGGCGTTCCGGTGCAGGAGCTCCTGCCCGGCACGACCCCCGGCGGCGCGGCCGAGCCGCCGCCGAAGCTGGTCCTCGACCTGGAGCGGCTGGCCCACGTGCCGCCGGAGAAGGCCGGACCGCTCCAGCGCTACGCGGCGACGATCCAGAGCCAGCGCGGCGACTACAACGGCAAGGTGCTCTCGATCCGCCAGGACGACCTGCGCACGCTGGCCGTGATCTACGACCAGTCGCCGTCCGTGCTCACGGAGCAGCTGATCAGCTGGGGTGTGCTGGACGCCGACGCGCGCCGCGCGGTCGCCCACGACGAGGGCTGACCCGACCCTTCCCAGGAAGTACCGCAGGGCCGGCGGGGATCTCCAGGATCCCCGCCGGCCCTGCGTCGTTCCCCGGCCGCTCCCCCGCGGCCGACCCGGTACGCCGAAGGGCCCACGGTCGTGTCGACCGTGGGCCCTTCGTTCGGCTCAACGCCGCCGGAGGATCACTGCTCCCGGCGGAGATTCGGCTTGAGGTCCTTGAACCGGGCCAGCAGGCCGTTCACGAAGGCCGGGGAGTCGTCCGTGGAGAACTCCTTGGCCAGCTGGACCGCCTCGTCGATCACCACGGCGTCCGGGGTCGAGTCCATCCAGACCAGCTCGTACGCGCCGAGCCGCAGGATGCTCCGGTCGACGACCGGCATGCGGTCGATCTCCCAGTCCACGGCGTAGGTGACGATGAGGTCGTCGATCCGGTCCGCGTACTGCGCGTACCCCTCGACCAGTTCCATCGTGAATTCACCGACCGGCGGCTGACGGTCGTCGGTCCGCGAGAGCCGTACCCAGTCCGCGAGGACCGTCTGCACGGACTCACCGCGCTGGTCGGCCTCGAAAAGGATCTGGAAGGCGCGCTTGCGGGCCTTGTTCCGGGCAGCCACGGTTAGCTGTTCACCCGGCCGAGGTAGTCGCCCGTACGGGTGTCGACCTTGATCTTCTCGCCGGTGGTGATGAAGAGCGGCACACCGATCTCGTAGTCGGTCTCCAGCGTGGCGGGCTTGGTGCCACCGGTGGAGCGGTCGCCCTGGACACCGGGGTCCGTGTGCTTGATGGTCAGCTCGACCGCGGCGGGCAGCTCGACGTAGAGCACCTCGCCCTCGTGCTGGGCGACGGAGGCGGTGAAGCCCTCGATCAGGAAGTTGGCGGCGTCACCGACGGACTTGCGGTCGACCATGAGCTGGTCGTACGTGTCCATGTCCATGAAGACGAAGTACTCGCCGTCCATGTACGAGAACTGCATGTCCCGGCGGTCGATGGTGGCCGTTTCGACCTTCACGCCGGCGTTGAACGTCTTGTCGACGACCTTGCCGGAGAGCACGTTCTTGAGCTTGGTGCGCACGAAGGCGGGGCCCTTGCCGGGCTTGACGTGCTGGAACTCGACGACGGACCAGAGCTGGCCTCCGTCGAGCTTGAGCACCAGGCCGTTCTTGAGGTCGTTCGTGGAAGCCACGGTTGCGGAATCTCCTGGACTGAAGCTGGTGGACGGCCAAGGATGCGCGCCGGAGCCTCCGCGAGGAGTTCCCCTAGAGCGCGAGCAGCTCCTTGGTCGTAATGGTGAGTAGCTCGGGTCCGCCGTCCGCCTCGGGGCGCACGACGAGCGTGTCATCGATCCGGACACCGCCCCGGCCCGGGAGGTGGACCCCCGGTTCGACGGTGACCGGCACGCAAGCGTCCAGTTTACCCATGGCTGCCGGTGCCAACTGCGGGTCCTCGTCGATTTCGAGCCCGACCCCGTGCCCGGTGCTCGGCGGGAGGCAGTCCGAGTGGCCCGCGGAGTCCAGGAGATGGCGGGCGGCACGGTCCACGTCACGGTAGGCGGTGCCGGGCAGGAGAGCCTCCCGTCCGGCCCGCTGAGCGGCGAAAACGAGGTCGTAGAGCTCGATCTGCCAGTCCGCCGGGCTGGTGCCGATGACGAACGTCCGGCCGATCTCGCACCGGTACCCGCGGTAGTTCGCCCCCAGGCAGACGGAGAGGAAATCGCCTTCCTCGACCCTGCGGTCGGTGGGCCGGTGACGGCCCTGCCCCGAGTGCGGGCCCGTTCCCACGGAGGTGGCGAAGGCCGGTCCGTCCGCGCCGTGGTCCACCAGCCGGCGCTCCAGTTCCAGGGCGAGGTGGCGCTCGGTACGCCCCACGAGGATGGATTCGAGGAGTTCGCCCAGGGCCTGGTCGGTGATCTCCGCCGCGATCCGCAGGCAGGCGATCTCCTCCTCGTCCTTCACCAGACGCAGCTGCTCGACGGTGCTGCCGAGGTCGCGCAGGCGCAGACGCGGTGCGACCGCGCCCATGGCGCGGTGGCGGGAGACCGTCAGGTCGTGCTCCTCGACGGCCAGGGAGTCGGCGCTCCGGCTTCCGGCGAGGCCGGCGGCGGCCACCACCGGGTCCCCGTCGGGCTGGGGCAGGACGGTCAGCCGCAGCCGGTCGTCGGGGCGCCCGTGGGCGGAGGCCCCGGTCGGTGCCCGGGGGCAGAGCAGGACGTCCTCGCCGGGACCGAGCAGCAGCACGGAGCCGGGCGGGGCCCCGCCCGCGAGATAGCGGACGTTGGCGGGGCGGGAGACCAGGGCTGCCGCGGATCCGGCGGCGGCGAACCGGTCGCGCAGCAGCCCGCGTCGGACGGCGTACACCTCTGACATGTTTCCGAGCCTACGAGCGGGTCCCGGGCCCCGCCCGGTCAGCGCACCCGACCGGGAACGGCACGGCCGCTACCAGGCCGGGGGGCTGGCTATGGAGCGCGCCAGGACGTCGTCGAGGACCCGCGCGGTCGTCTCGACGTCGTAGGTGGAGTTGTCGATGATCGGCAGGCCCGAGCCGTACCAGCCGGCCATGCGGCCGTGGATCCGGGCGACCTCCTCGTCGGAGAGCCTGCGGTTCCCGCTGCGCGCCGCGTTGCGCTCCAGGACGACCTCCAGGCCGGGCAGGAGGACCACCGGGAGCAGCCCGGGACCCACGTGGCGCTTCCACCCGCCGAGACCGACGACGGGCCGGTCGGGGAAGACGGCGTCGTCGAGGATGCAGGAGATGCCGTTGGCCAGGAAGTTACGGGCCGCGAAGCCGCAGGTGCGCCGTGCCAGGCGGTACTGGGCCTCGGAGTGGTCGTTCCACCCGGCCTGCGGGTCGGCGAAGCCGGAGCAGACCCATTCACGGACGTCGTCCAGCGAGACGTGCGCGGTGGGGACGCGGCGGCGGCCGGCCCAGAGCTTGGCGACCGTGGTCTTGCCCGCTCCGGCCGGTCCGATCAGGAGCACGGCCAGGGTCGCGGCGCCGGTCCCCGGCTCGGCGGGCGGCGCGGGCAGCGGCACGGGTCCGCCGGGCGGCAGCTGGACGTGCCCGGTGGTCTCCCTGGACGGCGGAACCGGGACGTGTCGGGGCACGGGCGTCCCGTGCTGGGGCCCGGGGGCCATGGGAGGAGGAGGCGGCCCCGCTGGGCCGGGGTGGCCTGAGTGCTGGGCCTGGTGCGTCCACGGTCCGTTTCCGGGACCGTGGGGCGGCGGCAGCGGGGCCCCCACTGCGTGCTGCATCCGGTGCCACTCCGTCTCGTGCAGGCAACTGGCGCTGGTCGACGGCAACCGTACCTTCCCCGGCCGCCACGCGGTGAACGGGCGGGGAAGGCGCGAAGTGCCCGGTGTCAGTCGGCCAGTTCGCCGGCCAGGGCCCGCAGGGCCAGCCGGTAGGAGCCGATGCCGAACCCCGCCACCGTGCCGGTGGCCACCGGGGCGACCACCGAGGTGTGGCGGAACTCCTCACGCGCGTACGGGTTCGAGATGTGGACCTCGATCAGCGGGGCGGTGCGCTGGGCCGCCGCGTCACGCATCCCGTACGAGTAGTGCGTGAAGGCACCGGGGTTGAGGACGACCGGAACCGAACCGTCCGCCGCCTCGTGGAGCCAGCGGATCAGTTCGCCCTCGTCGTTGGTCTCGCGGACCTCGACGTCGAAGCCGAGTTCCTTGCCGAGGACCTGGCAGGCCTCCACGAGACCGGCGTACGACGTCGCCCCGTACACGTCGGGCTCACGCGAGCCGAGGCGCCCGAGGTTCGGACCGTTGAGCACGAGCACCCTGCGGGCCGTCACGCGGAGACCTCCCCGAAGGCGGCGAGCAGGACGGCCGGGTCGGGGCCCTCCAGGACGGTGGGCTTGCCGATGCCGTCCAGGACGATGAAGCGCAGCAGGTCGCCGCGGGACTTCTTGTCGACCTTCATGTTCTCCAGGAGCTTGGGCCACTGGTCACCGCGGTAGGTGAGCGGCAGCCCGACGGACTCCAGGACGGCGCGGTGCCGGTCGGCGGTGGCGTCGTCGAGGCGTCCGGCGAGCCGGCCCAGCTCGGCGGCGAAGACCAGGCCGACGGAGACGGCCGCGCCGTGGCGCCACTTGTAGCGCTCGTTCTTCTCGATGGCGTGGGCCAGGGTGTGCCCGTAGTTGAGGATCTCCCTGAGGCCGGACTCCTTGAGGTCGTTGGAGACGACCTCGGCCTTGACCCTGATGGAGCGCTCGATCAGCTCCGCGGTGTGCGGTCCGGCGGGGGTACGCGCGCCCTGGGGGTCGGCCTCGACCAGGTCGAGGATCACCGGGTCGGCGATGAAGCCCGCCTTGATGATCTCGGCCATGCCGGAGACGTAGTCGTTGACGGGCAGCGAGTCCAGCGCGGCGAGGTCGCAGAGCACCCCGGCCGGCGGGTGGAAGGCGCCGACGAGGTTCTTGCCCTCGGCGGTGTTGATGCCCGTCTTGCCGCCGACCGCCGCGTCGACCATGGCGAGGACGGTCGTCGGGACGGCGATCCAGCGGACCCCGCGCAGCCAGGACGCGGCCACGAAGCCGGCGACGTCGGTGGTGGCGCCGCCGCCCACGCCGACGATGACGTCGGTGCGGGTGAAGCCGGTCTGGCCGAGCGCCTTCCAGCAGTAGGCGGCGACCTCGACGGTCTTGGCCTCCTCGGCGTTGGGCAGCTGGATCGCGATGGCCTCGTAGCCCTGGGCCGCGAGGTCCTCGCGGACCGCCTCACCGGTCTCGGCGAGCGCCTCGGGGTGCAGGACGGCGACCCGCGCGGCCCGGTCACCGATGAGGTTCGGCAGCTCGCCGAGGAGCTGGCGGCCGACGAGCACCTCGTAGGGGTCGGTGCCCGCGGTGCCGGCGATCTGGATACGGGTGGTGCCCTGCTCGGTCATCGTGGGGTTCTCCTGGCCGTCCGGCACGGCCGCGGCCGTCCGGTCCGGCAGTCCTGTTGCGTCGAGGACCGCCTGGGCGACCTCGTCGGGGGTGCGGGCGTCGGTCGCGACGGTCGCGCCCGCCACGTCCTCGTACAGATGGCGCCTGGCGTCCATGAGCTCACGCCACTGCCGCCGCGGGTTGACGGCGAGCAGGGGGCGGGCGGTGTTCAGCCCGACCCGCCGCACCGCCTCGTCGACGTCCATCGACAGGTAGACGACCCGGTGGCCGGCCAGCAGCCCGCGCGTCGTGGCGTCGAGCACGGCCCCTCCGCCGAGCGCGAGGACACCCGGGTGCTCGGCGACCGCGTCCCGGACCGCCTGGCGTTCCAGGGCGCGGAAGCGCTCCTCGCCCTCGTCGAAGAAGATCTCCGCGATCGACTTGCCGGCCTCGGCCACGACGTCCGCGTCGGTGTCGCGATAGGTGGTCCCGAGCCGGTCGGCGAGCAGTTCGCCCACGGTCGACTTGCCGACCCCCATCGGGCCGACCAGGACGATCAGCGGGGCGCTCACCGGATCTGGAGGTGGGAGAGGTACGACCGCACGTTGCGGCGGGTCTCGGCCACGCTGTCGCCGCCGAACTTCTCCGCGACCGCGTCGGCCAGCACGAGGGCCACCATCGCCTCGGCGACGATCCCGGCGGCCGGGACGGCACACACGTCGGACCGCTGGTGATGGGCCTTGGCCGCCTCGCCGGTCACCACGTCGACGGTGGCGAGCGCGCGCGGCACCGTGGCGATGGGCTTCATCGCGGCGCGGACGCGCAGCAGCTCACCGGTGGTCAGCCCGCCCTCGGTGCCGCCGGAGCGGCCGGAGGTGCGCCTGATCCCGTCCGGGGTGGCCACGATCTCGTCGTGGGCCTCGGAGCCCGGCACCCGGGCGAGGTCGAAGCCGTCGCCGACCTCGACGCCCTTGATGGCCTGGATGCCCATGAGCGCGGCGGCGAGCCGTGCGTCGAGCCTGCGGTCCCAGTGCACGTGCGAGCCGAGGCCGACGGGGACGCCGTAGGCGAGCACCTCGACGACACCGCCGAGCGTGTCGCCGTCCTTGTGGGCCTGGTCGATCTCCGCGACCATCTGCTTCGACGCCTCGGCGTCCAGGCAGCGCACGGGGTCGGCGTCGAGCCGCTCGACGTCGGAGGGCTTGGGGTGGACGCCGTAGGGCGCCTTGGCCGCGGCCAGCTCGACGACGTGGGAGACGATCTCGATGCCCGCGGTCTCCTTGAGGTAGGAGCGGGCGACGGCGCCGAGGGCGACACGGGCGGCGGTCTCCCGGGCGCTGGCGCGCTCCAGGACCGGCCGGGCCTCGTCGAAGCCGTACTTCTGCATCCCGGCCAGGTCGGCGTGACCGGGCCTGGGGCGGGTCAGCGGGGCGTTACGGGCCTGCTCGGCCAGCACGTCGGGGTCGACCGGGTCGGCCGACATGACCTGCTCCCACTTGGGCCACTCCGTGTTGCCCACCATCACGGCGACGGGCGAACCCATGGTGAGGCCGTGCCGGACGCCGCCGAGGAAGGTGACCTCGTCCCTCTCGAACTTCATGCGGGCGCCGCGCCCGTAACCGAGCCGTCGCCTGGCGAGCGCGTCCGCCACCATCTCCGTGGTGACGGGGATACCGGCGGGAAGACCCTCCAGCGTCGCCACCAGTGCGGGGCCGTGCGACTCTCCGGCGGTCAGCCAGCGCAACCTGCTCAACGGTGCTCCTCATGCTCGCGCCTGTAACTGCGACGGCGCGACCGGGTGCGCGGCCCTGGCCCGCCGCCTCCGATCCTCCCACGGTCGGGGGGACCGGCCCGCCGCCGGTCCAGCAGACGGACGCGTCACGGGGCCGCCCGGACGGAGAATCCGGCCCGCACGCCGCTCAGCACAAAAGGACCATCGGGCACCGGTCCTCACTCATCGGGCGCAACAGACCTGCCGGATAAAGCTTCACCTACTACTGATTCAGGCACCATGCATGCTATTTGCATCAAGTGAAGAAAACGTGCTTGACGCTTCATCAGGGGGACGCAAGAATCGCGACACTGAAATTTCGGTAAACAATTTATGAGGACGTGCAGCATGCGTAAATCCCTGATACCGCTCAGCCTCGGCGCGGCACTGGCCCTGTCGGTCACCCTCGGAGGCACCGCGCACGCCGGGGTCGGCAACTCGGACTGGCGCTACATCAGCTGCACGTCGGGCGGCGCCGAGGGTGAGCTGGGATACCGCTGGTGGAGCAAGGGCACCACGACCTCGATCGACCTGGGGCTGACCGCCCTCGACATCGCCTCGGACGGCCACCACCCCGAGATCCGCTTCGTGTCCCGCAACTACAGCGGCACGATCAAGTACTGGGGCTGGCGTTCGTACTCCGGCGGCGCGCCCGGCGGCCGGACCTGGTACACGACCGCGCAGAGCGACGCGGGCCTGTACGGCATCGGAATCCAGATCGCGAACAAGGAGGGCAGTGCGATCGTGACGTACAAGACCTGCTGGGTGTCCGAGGCCGCCTAGGCCTTCCGGAAGCCGGCGGGCGGGCGGACCCTCCGTCCCGTCCGCCCCTCCGGCTGCCGCCCTACCGCGCCCCACGCGGGGCCCGTGTCACGCGCGAGCGTCCGGCCCCCGCCCGCCGAGCGCCGCCTCGCCCGCCGCCCTCATGGCCGCCAGCGGCGCTTCCGCGCAGCCCGTCATCAGCTCCACCTGGAGCACGGCCTGGTGGACGAGGAGGTCGAGGCCGCCGACCACGGGACCGCCGGCCTCCGCCCAGCGCGAGGCCAGCCGGGTGGGCCAGGGCTCGTACAGCACGTCGAACAGGGTGCCGGGCGTCGCGGGGACGTCGTCGGCGAGGGCGTCCGTGGTACCGGCGGGAGTCGTGGCGATCACCAGCGGCGCGCGGAAGGCCTCGGCGGCCATGGCCCAGTCCGCGGTCCTCACATCGACGCCGAGGCGTTCCCCCCAGCCGCGCATCTCGTCGGCCCGCGCCGCGCTGCGGACATAGGCCGTGACCGGGCCCGTGCAGATCTCGGCGAGCGCCGCCAGCGCGGAGGACGCCGTGGCGCCGGCGCCCAGGACGGCGGCGGACTCCGCCTTCTCCACTCCGCGTTCACGCAGGGCGGCGACCATGCCGGGGATATCGGTGTTGTCCCCGGTCCGCCGGCCGCCCTCGGAGAACACCACCGTGTTCACCGTCCCGACCGACGCCGCCGTGTTGCTGATCCCGTCCAGCAGGGGGATGACGGCCCGCTTGAGCGGCATGGTCAGGGAGAGACCCGCCCAGGTGGGATCCAGCCCCTCGAAGAAGCCGGGGAGCGCCGCCTCGTCCACGTCGAAGCGCTCGTAGGACCAGTCCCGGAGGCCGAGCTCCGCATACGCGGCCCGGTGCAGATCCGGGGACAGGGAGTGGCCGATGGGCGAGCCCAGCACGGCCGCCCGGCGACGGCCCTCAGCCGAGGTCATGCTGCTCCTTGAACTTCTCGTTGAGCTTCTCGTGCTCGGCCGCCGTCTTGGTGAAGTCGGTCTTCTTTCCGTCGAGCGAGATGAAGAACATCCACCCGTCACCCGTCGGGTCGAGGGCGGCCCGCAGGGCGTCGTCGCCCGGATTGCCGATCGGCCCCGGAGTCAGACCCGCGTGGTAATAGGTGTTGTAGGGGTCGTCGTTGGTCCGGATCTCCTTCGACAGGATCTTGATTTCGCTCTGCTTCTTCAGATAATTGAAGGCCGAGTCGAATTCGAGTTTACGGTTGGTCACCGTGTTGTCCGGCTTCAGGCGGTTGTAGATGACCTCCGCCATCTTGCGGAAGTCATCGTGGGTGAGTCCCTCCGCCTGCACCAGGCTGGCCACCGTGAGCACCTGCCAGGGGCCGTCGAGGTCGTACTTCTTGGCAGCGCCTTCCAGGTCGAGCTTCGCGTACTCGGCATCCGCCCGGCTGACCATCTTCTTCAGGACGACCTCGGGCTTCGTCCCCTTGGCGACCGAATAGGTGGCCGGATAGAGGAAGCCCTCCAGCGGATCCTTTATGGCCGGGTCGTTGTTTGCCCATGCGGGCAGACCCAGACTGCCGGCGTTCTTCTTGGCGACCTCTTCGGTCGTCCCCGGCTTGAGGTCCAGCCTCGTGTCGATCTTCTCGTACACGGCGGCGTTGCGCGTGCCGGGCGGAACGACCAGTCCGTTCTGGCTCTTCGGGTTGAGCATCAGAGCCATGGCGCTCTCGCCGGACATCTCCTTCTTCAGGAGATAGACACCGGCCTGGATGGACTTCCCTTTGTACTTTCCGTTCTGGGCGGAGATGAAGGCACCCGACGACTTCACGACGCCGGCCTTCTTCAGGATGCTCGCGATCTCGTTCCCGTAGGCGCCCTCGGGGATCTCGACCTCGACCGACCCCGTGCCGTCGCCCGCGAAGTCGGGCGCCGCGCCGAACTGGCTCTGGTAGTACGAGTAGCCGAGGTAGGCCACCCCGCCGAGGCCGCCGACGAGGACGGCCGCGACACCGAGGCACGCGCAGCCGTTGCGGCTCTTCTTCTTGCCCTTGCCCCGGCGTTCGCCGCCGCCACGGCGGGACTCGCGCGGGTCGTCGTCGCTCTCGTCGTCCTCACGGGGCCGGGAGCGGGTGCCGGGTCTCTCGGAGGATTCGTCCGTGCCCGTGAAGAAAGGGTGGGTCTCCTCCTGAGGCGCGTCCGGGTCCCAGTCCGGGCTCTGCTGCCGCTGCGGTTCCTCGCGGCGCCCCGGGGGCTGCGGCGGGGGGTAGGCCTCGGGCGTCCCGTAGTGGTCGCCCTGTTCGCCGTAGCCGCCGCCGGGGGTGTCGCCGTACTGCGCCTGCTGCGCCCCGTACGGCATCGCCGCCTGCTGGCCGGTGTCCCAGCCGCCGTCGTACTGCGGCTGGGACTGCTGCTGCGGCTGCTGCGCGTACGGGTCCTGCGGATGCTGGGCGTACGGGTCCTGCGGGTGCTGCGGCGCGTACGGGTCGTGCGGGGCCTGCGGGGCGCCGTACTGCTGCTGGTACTGCTGCTGCGCGTACGGGTCCTGCGGATGCTGCTGCGGCGGGTACGGCTCCTGCTGCTGCCCGTACGGGTCCTGCTGGTAGCCCTGCTGGGCGTACGGGTCCTGCGCATAGGGCTGCTGCTGGCCGTCGTACTGGCCCTGGCCGTGGGCAGCCTGCCGGCCTCCCCATCCCTGGTCCCCGTACAAGGGGTCCTCGGGATGCCACGGTTCGGAGCCGGGGCCCCGGCCATACTCAGTCATCGATCCCCTTGAGCCGCGAGACGACGCTCCGTCTCTTCGCTTTGCTGTGCGGTCTCTGTTCGAACACCGCCGCATCGCGCGGAACGTTACCGTATCGCGATCAGACAACCACTTCGACGCCCTCACCAGGGGCACTGCCTGACGCCCGTTCGGACTCCAGAGCATTCTGGAGGATCACCACGGCGGCGGCCTGGTCGATGACGGAGCGGCCCTTCTTGGACTTCACGCCCGAAGCGCGCAGCCCCTGGGTGGCCGTGACCGTGGTCATTCTCTCGTCCACGAGGCGCACCGGGACCGGTGCGATCGCGCGGGCGAACACCTGGGCGAAGGCACGGACCTTCTCGGCGGCCGGGCCCTCACCGCCGCCCAGGGACCGCGGCAGGCCGACGATGACCTCGATCGGCTCGTACTCCTCCACGATCCGGCCGAGCCGCCGGTGGGCGGCCGGGACGTCGCGTCCCGGCACGGTCTCCACCGGCGTGGCGAGGATCCCGTCGGGGTCGCACGAGGCGACCCCGATACGCGCGTCACCGACGTCGATGGCGAGTCGGCGTCCACGGCGCATCTGCGGCATGCCCGGCGTCACGCCGTCTCGGTGACGAGGCGTTCGACAGCGGCGACGGCGTCGCCGATGGCGTCCGGGTTCTGACCGCCGCCCTGGGCGACGTCCGGCTTGCCGCCACCGCCGCCGCCGAGGGTCTTGGCCGCGGTGCGCACCAGGTCACCGGCCTTGAGGCCGCGCTCGCGGGCCGCCTCGTTGGTGGCGATGACCGTGAGCGGTCGGCCGTTGGCCGTGGTGAACAGGGCCACGACGGCCGGCCGGCCGCCCTGGATCCGCCCGCGCACGTCCAGGACGAGCTTGCGCAGGTCGTCGGCCGAGGTGCCGTCCGGCACCTGTCCGGTGACCAGGGCGACACCGCGTACGTCCTTGGCCGACTCCACGAGCCCGGCGGCGGCCTGGAGGACCTTCTCCGCGCGGAACTTCTCGATCTCCTTCTCGGCGTCCTTCAGCTTGCCGAGCATGCCGGAGATCTTCTCGGGGAGCTCCTCGGGGCGTCCCTTGAGCAGCTCCTGGAGCTGGGCGACGACCGTGTGCTCCTTGGCCAGGAAGTTGTACGCGTCCACGCCCACGAGGGCCTCGATGCGCCGGACCCCGGAGCCGATCGACGACTCGCCGAGCAGCTTCACCAGACCGAGCTGGGCGGTGTTGTGGACGTGCGTGCCGCCGCACAGCTCCTTGGAGAAGTCACCGATGGTGACGACACGGACCCGCTCGCCGTACTTCTCGCCGAACTCGGCGATGGCGCCCTGCTTCTTGGCCTCGTCGATGGACATGACCTCGGCCTGGACGTCGAGTTCCCGGGCGAGGACCTCGTTGATCTTCTGTTCGACGTCGGTGAGGACCGTGCCGGGTACGGCGGCGGGCGAGCCGAAGTCGAAGCGGAAGCGGCCGGGGGAGTTCTCCGAGCCGGCCTGGGCGGCGGTCGGGCCGAGCGCGTCGCGCAGGGCCTGGTGCGTGAGGTGCGTGGCGCTGTGGGCGCGGGCGATGGCGCGGCGGCGCGTGTTGTCGATGGCGGCGTAGGCGGAGGCGCCGACGGTCACCTCGCCGACCTGGACCGAGCCCTTGTGGACGGAGACGCCCGGGACCGGCTGCTGCACGTCGCGGACCTGGATGACGGCTCCGGTGTCGAGCCGGATGCGCCCCTGGTCGGCGAGCTGGCCGCCGCCCTCGGCGTAGAACGGGGTGCGGTCCAGGACGACCTCGACCTCGTCGCCCTCGGTGGCGGCCGGCGAGGGCACGCCGTCGACGAGCAGACCGACGATCTTCGACTCGCCCTCGACGGAGGCGTATCCGGTGAACTCGGTGGCGCCTGCGGTGTCGGCGACCTCGCGGTAGGCGGACAGGTCGGCGTGGCCGGTCTTCTTGGCCTTGGCGTCGGCCTTGGCCTTGTCCCGCTGCTCCTGCATGAGCCGGCGGAAGCCGTCCTCGTCGACGGAGAGGCCCTGTTCGGCGGCCATCTCCAGGGTGAGGTCGATCGGGAAGCCCCAGGTGTCGTGGAGCAGGAACGCCTTGTCGCCGGCCAGGACCCTGCCGCCGGCGGCCTTGGTCTCCGTGACGGCGGTCTCGAGGATGTTCGTGCCGCCCTTGAGGGCCTTGAGGAACGCGGCCTCCTCGGCGAGCGCGACGGTCTCGACGCGCTTGCGGTCGGTGATCAGCTCCGGGTACTGCTGCCCCATCGTGTCGACGACGGTGGCGACGAGCTCGCGGACGACCGGACCGGTGGCGCCCATCAGGCGCATGTTGCGGATGGCACGGCGCATGATGCGGCGCAGCACGTAGCCGCGGCCCTCGTTGCCGGGGGTGACGCCGTCGCCGATGAGCATCACCGAGGTGCGGATGTGGTCGGCGACCACGCGCAGCGAGACGTCGGAGCCGTGGTCGGCGCCGTAGCGCACACCGGTGAGCTCGGTGGCCTTGTCCATGACCACGCGCAGGGTGTCGGTCTCGTACATGTTCTGTACGCCCTGGAGGATCATGGCGAGGCGCTCGAGGCCGAGGCCCGTGTCGATGTTCTTCGACGGCAGGTCGCCCAGGATCGGGAAGTCCTCCTTGCCGTCACCCGCGCCCCGCTCGTACTGCATGAAGACGAGGTTCCAGATCTCCACGTACCGCTCGTCGTTGACGGCGGGACCGCCCTCGACGCCGAACTCGGGGCCGCGGTCGTAGTTGATCTCGGAGCACGGGCCGCAGGGTCCGGGAACGCCCATGGACCAGAAGTTGTCCTTCTTGCCCAGGCGCTGGATGCGCTCGGCGGGGACGCCGATCCTGTCGCGCCAGATCTGCTCGGCCTCGTCGTCGTCCAGGTAGACGGTGATCCACAGCCGCTCGGGGTCGAGCCCGAAGCCGCCGTCCTCCAGGGAGTTCGTGAGCGCCGCCCAGGCGAACTCGATGGCGCCTTCCTTGAAGTAGTCGCCGAAGGAGAAGTTGCCGCACATCTGGAAGAACGTGCCGTGCCGGGTGGTCTTGCCGACCTCTTCGATGTCCGGCGTACGCACGCACTTCTGCACGCTGGTGACGCGCGGGGCGGGCGGCTTGACCTCGCCGAGGAAGTACGGCTTGAAGGGGACCATGCCCGCGGGGACGAGGAGCAGAGTCGGGTCGTCCGCGATGAGCGACGCCGAAGGGACGACGGTGTGACCGCGCTCCTCGAAGAAGCTCAGCCAGCGGCGGCGAATCTCAGCCGACTCCATCAGTGGTCCTCATTCCGGTTGTTCGAGTTGTAGGGAAGTGATCGGTAGGTGACGAGTCCGGGGTCGTCGGCCCGCTCGATGCCGAGCGCCCCGCCCAGTTCGGCCTCGCGCCTGACCATGCCCTCGCGCACGTCGAGGGCGAAGTCCTTCAGTCTGTGGCCCGCTTCGAGCGCCTTGTCGGCGGCCTGCGCCGCGAGGCTCTCGGGGGTCAGCTGACGGATCTTGCGGTTGACCTTGGTGGTGGCCCAGACGCCGGCGGCCGCGCCGGCGGTGAACCAGAAGGTTCGGCGGAACATCGCTGCGTCAGTCCTTCTGTCCGCGGGAGCTTCGGCCGTTCCGCTTCCGGTCGCGGGCGGACGGCACGGTTCGGCCGACGATCACGGCGCGGCGCGAGGCGCGGCGGGCCGGTTCCGGCTCGGCGGCGTTGCGGCGGCCGATCGCCTGCCGCACCCCGTAGCCGAACGCCGCGACCTTCACGAGCGGGCCGCCGAACGTCGACGCGACGGTGGTGGAGAGCGCGGAGGCGTTGGAGGTGACCTCCTGGACGTCGCTCGCGATGGAGTCGACCTTGTCCAGCTGGGTCTGCGCGGAGCGCAGCGTCGCGGAGGCGTCGGCGAGGAGCGGGACCGCCTGCTCCGTCACGTCCGCCACCAGCGCGGTGGTCGCCCTGAGCGTCTGGGCCAGTCTCACCAGTACCACGGCGAGGAAGGAAACCAGGATCGCCCAGAAGACAGCCACCAGGATGCCGGCCACCTCTCCACCGGACACAGTGCACCGCTCTCTGCTCGTCGCCCGCATCGGCGGGGACCTCTCCCCGCCGGTGTCTGCCTGTCACCGGTCGGCCGGCGCGTCCTGCCGCCACTGCCGATCGTCGTCCCCCGAGCCTATCGCGCCGGGCGTCACGCGCCGTACCGCATTACGGGCGGGTGGCGCGGGGCCCGGGGCGGGGAGATTGTACGGAGAGCTTATGTGCCAGTACTCTGCGTGTTTCATGCGACACCCTCAGCCCCCCTCCCCCACCCCCGACGGCGCGGAGCCCGCTCCCGTACGCGGAAACCTCCCGGCGGAGCTGAGCACCTTCGTGGGGCGCGACGCCGAGCTGGCCGAACTCGCTCCGCTCCTGGGCGAGTCCAGGCTCGTCACCGTGGCCGGGGTCGCGGGCGTCGGCAAGAGCCGGTTCGCCCTGCGGCTCGCGGCCCTGGTGGAGAAACGGTACTGCGATGGCGTGTGGGTGGCCGAGCTGTCCTCCGTCCACGATCCCGGCCTGCTGGAACACGCGCTGGCCGGCGCCCTGGGGCTCACCGACCACACCAGCAGGCTGCCCCGTACCGTGCTGATCGAGCACTGCGCGCGGCGGCGGCTCCTGCTCGTGATCGACGGGTTCGAGCATCTCGCCGGCCCGTGCGCCGAGCTCGTACGCGAACTGCTGCGCCGGGCGCCGCACCTCCAGGTGCTCGCGGCCGGCCGCCGGCCGCTGCGGGTGGACGGCGAACTCACCTTCCCGCTGGCTCCGATGACGGACGACGACGCGCTGGAACTCTTCACCCGGCGCGCCCGCGCGGTACGGCCGGGATTCCGGCCGGCCGGCGGCGAGCTGGAGGCCACGCGGGAACTCTGCCGCCGGCTCGACGGCATCCCGCTGGCCCTGGAACTCGCCGCGGGACGGCTGCGCGCCCTGTCCGTGGAGCAGGTGCTGCACCGCCTCGACGACCGCTTCCGGCTGCTGACCGGAGGCAGTCCGAGCGCGCTCCCCCGCCACCGGACGCTGCGTACGGCCATCGGCTGGAGCCACGAGCTGTGCGCTCCCGGGCAACGGCTGCTGTGGGCCCGGCTCTCGGTGTTCGCCGGGCCGTTCGACCTGGAGGCCGTCGAGTACGTCTGCGGCGGCCGGGGGCTGCCGGCCGATGCCGTGCTCGACGTACTGGACGAACTGCTGGCGCAGTCCGTGGTGCTGCGCGAGGAGTCCGCCACGGGCTGCCGCTACCGGCTCCTGGACACCGTGCGGGAGTACGGCGCCGAGTGGCTGCGGGCGGCCGGGGACGCGGAGCGGCTGCGCCGCAGGCACCGGGACTGGTACCTCGGGCTGGCGACATGGTGCGAACTGGACTGGTTCAGCCCCCGGCAGGCGGAGGCCGCGGCCCGGATCGAGGACGAGCTGCCCAATCTCCGCCGCGCGATGGAGTGCTCGATGGAGAGCCCGGAGGAGGTGCACCTCGCCCAGTACCTGGCGGGCACGCTCTGGTTCTACTGGGTGGGCTGCGGGCGCCTCTCGGAGGGCCGCCACTGGCTGGAGCACGTGCTGGAGGAGGAGTCGCCGTACGACCACGCACGGCTCAAGGCACTGTGGGTGCTCGGCTACGTCGCGGTGCTGCAGGGCGATCCGGCCGGCGCGGTGTCGGCCCTCCAGGAGTGCCGGGAGGAGGGGGAGCGCTCGGGGGACGCCACCGCCGTCGCCTACGCCGTGCACCGCACGGGCTGCCTCTCGATCGTCACGGACGACCCGGTACGCGCCGAGGAACTGCTGCGCGAGGCGGTCGGCCGCTACCGGGAGATCGGCGAGCTGAACAGCAACGTGCTGATGGCCCAGGTCGAGCTCGGCATGGCCGTGGCGTTCCGCGGGGACCTGGAATCGGCCGCGGCGATCTGCGACGAGGTCCGTGAGGTCTGCGAGGACCACGGCGAGCGGTGGACCCTGGCCTACGCGCTGTACGTCCTGGGGTACACCTCGCTGCGCTCCGGCCTGCACGGGCGGGCGCGCCGGTTGCTGGAGCGGTCCCTGTCCATCGCGCACACCTTCGACGACCTGCTCGGCACGGTCCTCTCGCTCGAACTGCTGGCCCTCGTCACCACGGCCGAGGGCGACGCGGCCGAGGCGGCGGTGATGCAGGGGGCGGCGGACCGGATCTGGCCCTCGGTGGGCCTGCCGCTGTTCGGCTCCGCCCACTACGGCAGGCCCAGGGCCGAGTGCGAGGAGCGGGCGAGGGCGCAGCTGGGGGACGCCCGGTACGAGACCGGACGGCGCTCGGGCCGCCGTCTGGACACCGGGACGGCGGTGGCGCGGGCGCTCCGGGCGGGCGCGCGGGACGGCGTGGCTCCGGCGGACGGCCGCACCGGCGCCGAGGACGGGGGCGCGCCTTCAGAGGGGGCGCCCGGGGCGGCGGGGAAGGCCGGGGAAACGCGAAGGCCCGCCGCCTCCCGTACGACGGGAAGGGGCGGGCCCGAGCTCGGTTGAGAGCCGCGCCTGCGTCAGCGGGCGTAGTACTCGACGACGAGCTGCTCGTCGCAGATGACCGGGATTTCCTTGCGGTTCGGGTCCCGGTCCAGGCGGAAGGCCAGGGCCTTCAGGTTCACCTGGAGGTAGCGCGGGGTCTCGCCGTCGGTGTCGTAGCCACCCTCACGGGCGACCTGGAAGGGCACCTTGGCGCGGCTGCGCTCGCGGACCTGCACGACGTCGTCGGGGCGCACGCGGAAGGACGGCTTGTCGACCTTGCCACCGTTGACCTCGATGTGGCCGTGGACGACCATCTGGCGGGCCTGGTAGATGGTGCGGGCGATGCCCGAACGCAGGACCAGGGCGTCGAGGCGGCGCTCGAGCTCGACGACCAGCGCCTCGCCCGTCTTGCCCTCGGCCTTACGGGCGCGGTCGTAGGCGCGCGCCATCTGGCGCTCGCTGATGTCGTACTGCGCACGCAGACGCTGCTTCTCGAGCAGACGGACCTTGTAGTCCGAGTTCTGCTTGCGGCCACGGCCGTGCTCGCCCGGCGGGTAGGGGCGGGCTTCGAAGTACTTGACAGCCTTCGGCGTCAGGGCGATGCCGAGGGCACGCGACTTCTTGACCTTGGGACGCGACTGGTTAGGCACGTTCTCCAGACCTCCGTTGTAGGTTAGGTTAGGCTTACCTTACTCAAGGAGATCGCATGTCTCGCCCTGGGAACACCACACACGTCACGGACAGCACAGACAGCGGCAGCACACCAGAAGGTGCTGCTACGACGGAAGGCCGATCTGATCGTGGTCAGCCGCGTCCCAGCGGGCTTGAAATCACTCGGATGCCGTCAGCAGCCGAGCGCACACGAACTCTCGTACAGAGTACCTGCTCCGCCGTGCTGCTCGTACCAGGGCTGTCGGTCATCCATCCGGACCAGCTGATGCCCGACAGCAGGAGCATCGGCCCCGAGGGGGACCTCTTCCTCGGCTTCCCCGCCGACTCCCCCGTCGTACGGGCCGCGACGCGCGCCCAGGGCGACGAGCTGACGGCCGTGCTGGAGATCACCGACGTCGCGCCGGTGTCCGTACCGCACCGGATCCGCGGCCGCGCCCGGATCGCCGGGTGGCTCACCGCCGTACCCGGGCTGGCGCAGCCCGGCCGGATGATGCTGCGGCTGGAGACCGGGGAGGCGTCGGTCGACGACCTGTGGGGATTCGAGGAGGTGGAACCGGAGGACTTCCGGGACGCCGTCGCCGACCCGCTGGTCGACCACGAGGCCGAACTGCTCCAGCATCTGCACGCCGCCCACGGCGCGCAGATGGCGACCCTGTCCGCGCTGCTCGGCGACCGCGGCGAGTGCGGCTGCGCCGAGCACCGGCTCGACGCCGTGCCGGTCGCGGTCGACCGCTTCGGCCTGCGGGTGCGGTTCGTCGAGGACGGCGACGCGTGCTTCGACGCGCGGTTCGAGTTTCCGGATCCCGTACGCGACATCGGCGAGCTGCGCCGCGCGATGCACACCCTCTTCGAGGCGGCGGCCTGCTGAGCCGCCGCCGTCACGACGACGCCCGGCCGCCCTGCTCGGCACGGCCGAGCCGCTCGCGGACCCGCTCCGCCACGTCGGCGTAGCGCGCCTCCGCGCCGTACCGCGTGGGTTCGTAGTAGCGCCTGCCGCGCACGGCGTCCGGGGCGTACTCCTGGGCGGCGATACCGCCGGGCACGTCGTGCGGGTAGACGTAGCCCTGCGCGTGGCCCAGCTTGGCGGCGCCCTTGTAGTGGCCGTCGCGCAGGTGGGCCGGGACAGGGCCCGCGAGACCCCGGCGCACGTCCTCCTGCGCGGCGGAGATCGCCAGCGTGGCCGCGTTCGACTTGGGGGCGAGCGCCAGCGCGATCGTGGCGTGGCTGAGGGTCAGCGCCGCCTCGGGGAAGCCGATCATGGCGACCGCCTGGGCCGCCGCTACCGCCGTGGGCAGTGCCGTCGGATCGGCCAGCCCGATGTCCTCGCTCGCGGAGATCATCAGCCGGCGGGCGATGAACCGCGGGTCCTCCCCCGCCTCGATCATCCGGGCCAGGTAGTGCAGCGCCGCGTCCACGTCCGACCCGCGGATCGACTTGATCAGGGCGCTGGCCACGTCGTAGTGCTGGTCGCCGTCGCGGTCGTACTTCACCGCGGCGCGGTCGACGGTCTCCTCGAGCGTCGTGAGCGTGATCTCCCGCTCCTGCGTGGCCAGGGCCGCCCCGGCCGCCGCCTCCAGCGCGGTCAGCGCCCGCCGCGCGTCACCTCCCGCGATGCGCAGCAGATGCGCTTCGGCGTCCTCGGGCAGGGTCACCGCGCCCTGGAGCCCGCGCTCGTCGGTCAGCGCCCGGCGCAGGAGCGCGCGCAGGTCCTCGTCGGTCAGCGGCTCCAGGGTGAGGAGCAGGGAGCGCGACAGCAGCGGGGAGATGATCGAGAAGTACGGATTCTCCGTGGTGGCCGCGATCAGCGTGACCCAGCGGTTCTCCACGGCGGGCAGCAGCGAGTCCTGCTGGGCCTTGGAGAAGCGGTGGATCTCGTCGAGGAAGAGGACGGTCTCCTTGCCGAAACCGCCGGTGGCGCGGCGCGCGCCCTCGATGACGGCCCGGACCTCCTTGACGCCCGCGGTGATCGCGGAGAGCTCGACGAAGCGCTTGTTGGTGGCCTTGCTGACCACGTACGCCAGGGTCGTCTTCCCGGTGCCGGGCGGGCCCCAGAGGATCACCGACGAGGGTCCCGCCGGGCCTCCGCCACCCTCCCCCACCAGACGGCGCAGCGGCGAGCCCGGCTTGAGCAGGTGCTGCTGGCCGACGACCTCGTCCAGCGTTCGGGGACGCATCCGGACAGCGAGGGGGCTGGCGGACGGGTCCTTCTCCTGGCGGTCTTCGGCTGCTGCGGTAAAGAGGTCGGGCTCCACGCAGGAAGCCTATGCCACCCCACCGACAGGACCGCCGGGAGCGTCAGCTGGTCCAGAAGTCCCACCAGCGGGTCAGGATCAGCATGCCGATGATCCCGATCCACAGGACCGGCGGCACCCAGTGGAACTCGGTGAGGGCGTTCCGCAGCCAGGCCGGGGCGGGCAGGATGCCGTGCTTGATGTTGTGCGTGGTGACGTAGCAGAACATGACGATCGTGGCGACCCAGGCCAGGCAGCACCACAGGCACAGCGAGTTGATGTTGTACAGCGACTGGTACTGCAACCAGGTGCAGAAGCCGACGCCGAACAGTGTGCCCGCGTTGAGCCCCAGCCAGTACCAGGAGCGGAAGCGGGCACCCGCGAGGAGCGCCATGCCGATGCCGATGACCACCGAGTAGGTGGCGATGCCGAGCATCGGGTTGGGGAAGCCGAAGGCCGACGCCTGCTCGCTCTTCATGATGTTGCCGCACGCGACGACGGGGTTGAGGCTGCACCCCGGGGTGAAGCTGGGGTCCTCCAGCAGCTTGAACTTGTCGATCGTGATGACCCAGGCGGCGAGCAGCCCGGCCGCGCCGGTGATCACCAGCAGCAGCGCGAGCGCGCGGCTGCCGCCGAAGGTCCTGTCCCCGTGGTCCTCGTCCTGCCGGGAGGAGGGGTGATCTACCGCTGCCATCGTCATATCGCCGTTCCATCACTGAGTAGCCAGCCGGGCACGGTCATTGTGCCGCACCCGCGGCGGGCCCATCTGTTCGATGGACATAAAGGTGTGCCCGGGTGGAGCCCGGAACGGCGTGCTCCGGGAGATCATCTCCGGCATGACGGAACTCGCGGTGGACGTGCAGGGACTACGCAAGCGATACGGCGATCTGACCGCCGTGGACGGCCTCGACCTGCGGATCCGTCCCGGAGAGGTGGTCGGGCTCCTCGGGCCGAACGGCGCCGGCAAGAGCACCACGGTGGAGATCCTCCAGGGGCACCGCAGCCGCGACGACGGCACGGTCCGCGTGCTGGGGGCCGACCCCGCCACCGCGGGCCGCCGGTGGCGTTCCCGGATCGGGGTCGTCTGGCAGGATGAATCGGCTCCCGCCGAGTTGACGGTCAGGGAGACGGTGGAGCACTTCGCCCGGTACTACCCGAGCCCCCGCGACCCCGGTGACGTGATCTCGCTGGTCGGTCTGGACCGGAAGGCCGGCTCCCGGGTGAAGGAACTGTCGGGCGGCCAGCGGCGGCGGCTGGACGTGGCCCTCGGGGTGATCGGCTCCCCCGAACTCCTGCTCCTCGACGAGCCGACGACCGGGTTCGACCCCGCCGCCCGGCGGCAGTTCCGGGAGCTCGTGCGGCTGCTCGCCCAGGAGGGCACGACGATCGTGCTCACCACGCACTACCTGGAGGAGGCCGAGGCGCTGGCCGGCCGGATCGTCGTGATCGCCGCGGGGCGCGTCGTCGCCGAGGGGCAACCCGCTGCCCTGCGCGAGCGGTTCGGCACCGAGGCCACCGTCGCGTGGACGGAGCCGGACGGAAGCCCCCGCTCGGAGCGCACCGCGACGCCGACCCGCACGGTAGCCGGGCTGATCGGCCGCTTCGACGGGGAGATACCCGGACTGCGCGTCACCCGCCCGACCCTGGAGGACATCTACCTCCGGCTGACCGGACAGGCGGCGGACCGGTGAGCGCGACGGACGCCACCGCGCGGAGCACGGCTCCGCTGCCCGGGGCCTGGGGGCTGGGCCTGCTGCGCGGGGCGCTGGAACTCAAGCAGTTCTTCCGCCAACGCGACCAGGTCATCTTCACGTTCGCGTTCCCCGTGGTCTTCCTGACACTGTTCGCGTCGATCTTCGGCGGCGCCGTCGAGGGCGCGGGCATCACCGCCGCCCAGCTGTACGTCGCCTCGATGCTCGCCTCGGGCGTCATGTCGACGAGCTTCCAGTCGCTGGGCATCTCGATAGCGATCGAGCGGGACGAGAAGGTGCTGCGCAGGCTGCGCGGCACCCCGATGCCGGCCGCCGCCTACTTCCTCGGCAAGGTGTGGCTGGTCCTGGTGACCTGTCTGCTGGAGGCGGCCGTACTCCTGCTGATCGGCGTCACGGCGTTCGACGTCGCCCTTCCCGGAGAGGTCGCCGGCTGGCTGACCTTCGCCTGGGTCTTCCTGCTCGGCATCACGGGGTGCGCCCTGCTGGGGATCGCGATCAGCAGTCTGCCGAGGTCGGGCCGGAGCGCGAGTTCGGTGGTCGTGCTGCCCTTCCTGGTCCTGCAGTTCGTCTCCGGCGTCTACATCCCGGTGAACCAGCTGCCCGGCTGGCTGGCCGGCATCGGGGCGCTGTTCCCCCTGAAGTGGATGTGCCAGGGCTTCCGCTCGGTGTTCCTGCCCGACTCCGCCGTCGTGCTCGAACAGGCGGGCGCCTGGGAACTGGGCAGGATCGCGCTGGTGCTGGGCGCCTGGTGCCTGGGCGGGCTGGTCCTGTGCCTGCTGACCTTCCGGTGGCACGGCAGGCGCTGAGACGCGGCGTGCCCGCCCGGTGGGACCGGGCGGGCACGCGGGGCGGGCGATCCGGCCCGGTTCAGGCCAGCTTGGCCCGGAGCACGGCCACCAGGTCGCCGACGGCCACGGCCTCCTGCTCGCCCGACTCCATGTCCTTGAGCTGGACGTTGCCCTCGGCGAGGTCACGCTCACCGGCCACGACCGTGTAGCGGGCACCGGAGCGGTTCGCGCTCTTCATCGCGCCCTTGAGGCCGCGGCCGCCGAACGCGAAGTCGGTCGCGACGCCGGCCTTGCGCAGTTCGGTGACCAGCCCGAAGAGCAGCCGCCGCGCCTCCTCGCCGAGCGGCACCGCGTAGACGCTGGTCGAAGCGGGGATGTCCAGCTCGACGCCTTCGGCCTCCAGGGCGAGGACCGTGCGGTCCACGCCGAGGGCCCAGCCGACGGACGGCAGCGCGGGGCCGCCGATCATCTCGGACAGGCCGTCGTACCGCCCGCCGCCGCCCACCGCGGACTGGGAGCCCAGACCGTCGTGGACGAACTCGAAGGTGGTGCGGGTGTAGTAGTCGAGGCCGCGGACCAGCTTCTCGTCGTCCTCGAACGCGACGCCGGCCGCCGTCAGCAGGTCCCGGACCTCCTCGTGGTACGCCTTGCAGGCGTCGCAGAGGAAGTCGCGCAGCATCGGCGCGCCGGTCAGCTGCTTCTGGACGTCGGACCGCTTGTCGTCGAGGACCCGCAGCGGGTTGATCTCGATGCGGCGGCGGGTCTCCTCGTCGAGGTCGAGGTCGCGCAGGAAGGTCTGGAGGGCCTCCCGGTAGACGGGACGGCACTCCTTGTCGCCCAGCGAGTTCAGCAGGATGCGGAACTGCCTGAGGCCGAGGGAGCGGTACGCCTGGTCGGCGAGGATGATCAGCTCGGCGTCCAGGGCCGGGTCCTCGGTGCCGATGGCCTCGGCGCCGACCTGGGAGAAGTGGCGGTAGCGCCCTGCCTGGGGGCGCTCGTAGCGGTAGTACGAGCCCGAGTACCAGAGCTTGACGGGGAGGTTGCCCGCCTTGTGGAGGTTGGCCTCCAGCGCGGCGCGCAGCACGGAGGCGGTGCCCTCGGGGCGCAGGGCGAGCTTGTCGCCGCCCTTGGTCTCGAAGGCGTACATCTCCTTGGACACGATGTCGGTGGACTCGCCGACGCCCCGGGCGAACAGGGCGACGTCCTCGAAGCCGGGCGTCTCGATGTAGCCGTAGCCGGAGTTCCTCAGGGGCGAGGAGATCGCCTCGCGCACCGCGAGGAACGTCGCGGAGCGGGGCGGGGTCAGGTCGTACGTGCCCTTGGGGGCCTGGAAGGTGCTCACAGGTTTTTTCTCTCGTCACATTCCTCGGCGGGGAGCGTCCGGTCCGTGCAGGTACGGATTGGAGGCGCGCTCGCGGCCGATGGTCGTCTGGGGGCCGTGGCCGGACAGCACCACGGTCGAGTCGTCGAGCGGCAGGCACACACGGGCCAGCGACTCGAGCAGCTCGGCGTGGTCGCCGCCGGGCAGGTCGGTGCGTCCGACGGAGCCGGCGAAGAGCAGGTCGCCCGAGAAGAGGATCTGCGGGACATCCGCGGCCTCGGGCATCCGGAACGTCACCGACCCCTTCGTATGGCCGGGCGCGTGCGCGACGCCGAACTCCATGCCCGCCAGCTTCAGCGCGGCACCGTCGGACAGCTCCCTCACGTCGTCCGGCTCGCCGACGGCCAGCTCGCCCATGAGCGGCATCCCGATGGAACGGCCCAGGGCCTTCTCGGGGTCGCTCATCATGTAGCGGTCCCGGGGGTGAATCCAGGCGGGGACGTCGTGGGCACCGCACACCGGGACGACGGAGGCGACGTGGTCGATGTGGCCGTGGGTGAGCACGACGGCGACGGGCTTGAGCCGATGCTTCTTCAGCGCTTCCTCGACGCCCTGGGCGGCCTGGTGGCCCGGGTCGATGATCACGCACTCCTCGCCGGCGGCGGGGGCGACCAGGTAGCAATTGGTCCCCCAGGCCCCGGCGGGGAACCCGGCAATGAGCACGATCGTCCTTAGTGTTCGTCCGACGGGGAGGGCCGCGAAAAGGGAAATGCGGCAGACCAGAGACTACCGGCGCTCCTCATTCCACAGCTAACCCATATACCGTACGGGCATTCCAGGTCCGATCACACGACGTACAAGGAGACCATCCGGTGGTCAGCAGCGATCAGCGGCGACGGCAGCTCGCCCGGGAGAAGTTCGAGCGGCAGCAGCAGCGCCGGGAGGAAGCGCGCCGGAGGACCAGGCGTCTCACGGTGATCATCGCCTCGTCCGTGGCCGTGGTGGCGGTCGTCGGGGCGGGCGCGTACGTCGCCCTCGACGGCGACGACTCGAAGACCACCGCGGAGGCGGGCGCGACCGCCAGCCCGTCGGCGTCGCCCTCCGAGAGCGAGAGCAGCGCTCCGGAGCCCGCGATGGAGATCGACAAGAAGGCCCGGTACGCCATGGCGCTCAAGACCAGCCAGGGCGACATCGGCATCGAGATGGACGCGGCGAAGACCCCGCACACCACGAACTCGTTCAAGGCCCTCGCGGACAAGGGGTACTTCGACAACACGAAGTGCCACCGGCTGACCACGGAGGGCATCTTCGTCCTCCAGTGCGGTGACCCCAAGGGCGACGGGACCGGCGGCCCCGGCTACACGATCCCGGACGAGAACCTGACCGCGCTGGGCAAGGCGGGCGACGACGGCTCGGTGACATACCCGGCGGGCACCGTCGCGATGGCGAACACGGGCCAGCCGGGGACGGGCGGCAGCCAGTTCTTCCTGGTCTACAAGGACACCAAACTGCCGCCGAGCTACACGCCGTTCGGCACCATGGACGACGCGGGCCTCAAGGCGGTCGAGAAGGTCGCCGAGGCGGGCGTCGCCGAGGGCGCGGGCGACGGTGCTCCGAAGAAGGCCGTCACGGTCGAGAAGGTGACGGTCGACAAGGCCTGACACCGCGGACGGCCGCCCGCCGAGGGGTTCCCGGGGAGCACCGGAGAATTTCAGCCGCGCTGAGTGCGGACAGCCGGGCGGCCGGTCGCCTAGATTGGCGTTGTGCAGGGCGGGCGCTGCCCGCCCCAGGAAACTGTGGACGATGCACGGGGGGTGAACCTCCTCGATGCATCAGGTGGAGGAGGCGCTGTGAGCAGCGACCCGTGGGGCCGCGTCGACGAGACGGGCACCGTGTACGTGCGTACGGCCGAGGGCGAGCAGGTCGTCGGATCGTGGCAGGCCGGCACGCCCGAGGAGGCCCTGGCCTATTTCGAGCGCAAGTACGAGGGCTTGGTGGTCGAGATCGGCCTCCTCGAACGGCGGGTGAAGACCACCGACCTGTCGGCGAAGGACGCCACGGCGGCGATCGATCACCTGCGTCAGCAGATCGACGAGCACCACGCCGTCGGTGACCTCGCCGCGCTCGGCAAGCGGCTGGACGCGCTCGTCGCGACGGTCGACTCGCGCCGCGAGGAGCGGAAGGTCCAGAAGGCGAAGCAGGCCGACGAGGCCCGGCAGGCCAAGGAGGCGCTCGTCGTCGAGGCCGAGGAGCTGGCGCAGAGCGAGCAGTGGCGGTCGGCGGGTGAGCGCCTGCGGGCGCTGGTCGACACGTGGAAGGGGCTGCCCCGTCTGGACCGCAAGTCCGACGACGAGCTGTGGCACCGCTTCTCGCACGCCCGTTCCGCCTTCTCCAAGCGCCGCAAGGCCCACTTCGCCGCGCTGGACGCCCAGCGCGAGGAGGCCCGCAAGGTCAAGGAGAAGCTGGTCACCGAGGCCGAGTCGCTCTCCGGCTCGACCGACTGGGGTGCGACGGCCGCGCGTTACCGCGACCTGATGACGGAGTGGAAGGCGGCGGGCCGCGCCCAGCGCGAGGCCGAGGACGAACTGTGGAACCGCTTCCGCGGCGCCCAGGACGTGTTCTTCGCCGCCCGTAGCGGTGTCTTCGCCGAGCGTGACGCCGAGCAGGGCGAGAACCTCAAGCTCAAGGAGGAGCTCGCGGCCGAGGCCGAGAAGCTGGTCCCGGTGACGGACCTGAAGGCGGCCCGCGCCGCGTTCCGCTCCGTCAACGAGCGCTGGGAGGCCATCGGCCACGTCCCGCGTGACGCCCGCCCGAAGGTCGAGGGCCGGGTGCAGGCGGTGGAGCGCGCGCTCCAGGAGGCCGAGGAGTCCGAGTGGCGCCGGACGAACCCCGAGGCGCGGGCACGCGCCGCGGGTCTGACCGGCCAGCTCCAGGCCGCCGTCGACAAGCTGCGTACGCAGATCGACACGGCGCGCGCCTCGGGCAACAACGCCAGGGCCGACAAGCTCTCCCGGGAGCTCGAGGGCCGGCAGGCGCTGCTGGACCAGGCGCTGAAGGGCCTGGAGGAGTTCGGCGGCTGAGCCGCGCTCTCCCGCCGCGAGAGGGGCTTTCCGTGCGCTTCGCCGCGTACGGGAAGCCCCTCTCGCGTGTGGACGGCGGCGAGGAGCCGTGCCCGACGGCTGCCGTGGGGATCACCGGGGACGGCCCGCGCCCCGGGTGCGTTGCCCGTGGCCGGACGCCGACGGGGAGCGCGGGCCTGCGCGGGTCCGCCGTGGTGCGCGGACGCGCGAGCACCGGCGTCTGCCGGGCCGGGTGTCAGGGGCGGTCCGGCCGGACCGCCCCTGACGGGCGCCGCTACGGCCGGCGGGCCGAGGTGACCCGGTAGACGTCGTAGACGCCCTCGACGCCGCGTACGGCCTTCAGGACGTGCCCCAGGTGCTTCGGGTCGCCCATCTCGAAGGTGAAGCGCGAGGTGGCCACCCGGTCCCGGGAGGTCTGCACGGCCGCCGACAGGATGTTCACGTGCTGGTCGGACAGGACGCGGGTGACGTCGGAGAGCAGCCGCGACCGGTCGAGCGCCTCGACCTGGATGGCGACGAGGAAGACGGACGACTGGGTGGGCGCCCACTCGACGTCCAGGATCCGCTCCGGCTGCTGCGAGAGCGAGTCGACGTTGACGCAGTCCGCGCGGTGCACGGAGACGCCGCTGCCCCGGGTGACGAATCCGATGATCGGGTCGCCGGGCACGGGCGTGCAGCAGCGCGCCAGCTTGACCCAGACGTCCTCGACGCCCTTGACGACGACACCGGGATCGGCCTTGGCCCGGCGCTTGCCGCGGCCGTGCGAGGGCGGCGAGCTCTCCGCCAGGTCCTCGTTCGCCGCGTCCTCGCCGCCGAGCGCCTGGACGAGCTTCTGGACGACGCCCGCCGCGGCGACATGCCCTTCGCCGATCGCCGCGTACAGCGACGAGATGTCGGGGTAGCGCATCTCGTGGGCCAGCGTGACCAGGGAGTCGCCGGTCAGGATGCGCTGGATCGGCAGGTTCTGCTTGCGCATGGCGCGCGCGATGGCGTCCTTGCCCTGCTCGATCGCCTCGTCGCGGCGCTCCTTGGAGAACCAGGCGCGGATCTTGTTGCGTGCCCGGGGCGACTTGACGAACTGGAGCCAGTCGCGCGAGGGCCCGGCGCCGGTGGCCTTGGAGGTGAAGACCTCGACCAGGTCGCCGTTGTCGAGGGTCGACTCCAGCGGCACGAGCCGCCCGTTGACCCGCGCTCCTATGGTCCGGTGGCCGACCTCCGTGTGGACGGCGTACGCGAAGTCGACCGGCGTCGCGCCGGCGGGCAGCGCTATCACGTCGCCCTTCGGCGTGAAGACGAAGACCTCGTTGCGCGACAGGTCGAAGCGCAGGGACTCCAGGAACTCGCTGGGGTCCTCGGTCTCCTTCTGCCAGTCCAGGAGCTGGCGCAGCCACGCCATGTCGTTGACGGTGTCCTGGCCCCGGCCGCCCGTGTTCCGGGGGACGTCGGTGCGGACCTTGGAGGCGCCCGCGACGGCCTCCTGCTTGTACTTCCAGTGCGCGGCGATGCCGTACTCGGCGCGGCGGTGCATGTCGAACGTGCGGATCTGGAGCTCGACGGGCTTGCCGCTGGGACCGATCACCGTGGTGTGCAGCGACTGGTACATGTTGAACTTGGGCATCGCGATGTAGTCCTTGAACCGCCCCGGCACCGGGTTCCACCGGGCGTGGACGGTACCGAGCGCCGCGTAGCAGTCGCGGACGGTGTCGACGAGGACGCGGATGCCCACCAGGTCGTAGATCTCGGCGAAGTCGCGGCCCCGCACGATCATCTTCTGGTAGACGCTGTAGTAGTGCTTGGGCCGTCCGGTGACGGTGGCCTTGATCCGGGCGGCGCGCAGGTCGGCCTGGACCTCGTCCGTCACTATGGCGAGGTACTCGTCGCGCTTGGGCGCGCGCTCGGCGACGAGGCGGACGATCTCGTCGTACATCTTGGGGTAGAGGATCGCGAAGGCGAGGTCCTCCAGCTCCCACTTGATGGTGTTCATGCCCAGGCGGTGGGCCAGCGGAGCGTAGATCTCCAGGGTCTCGCGGGCCTTCTTCTCCTGCTTCTCCCGCTTGAGGTAGCGCATCGTGCGCATGTTGTGCAGCCGGTCGGCGAGCTTGATGACGAGGACCCGGGGGTCCTTGGCCATGGCGACGACCATCTTGCGCACGGTCTCGGCCTGCGCGGCCTCGCCGAACTTGACCTTGTCGAGCTTGGTGACGCCGTCGACCAGCAGCGCGACCTGGTCGCCGAAGTCCTTGCGCAGGGTGTCGAGGCCGTACTCGGTGTCCTCGACCGTGTCGTGCAGCAGCCCGGCCATCAGCGTCGCGGGGTCCATGCCGAGCTCGGCGAGGATCGTGGTGACGGCGAGCGGATGCGTGATGTAGGGGTCGCCGCTCTTGCGCTTCTGCCCCCGGTGCCAGCGCTCGGCGACCTGGTAGGCGCTCTCGATCTGGCGCAGCGTGGCCGACTCGATCTTGGGGTCGTTGCCGCGGACGGTGCGCAGGAGGGGCTCGAGGACCGGGTTGTACGGGCTGGAGCGCTGTACGCCCAGTCGGGCGAGGCGGGCCCTGACCCGGCTCGAGGAGCCGCCGGAGCGGGCGGGCGCCGCCGCGGGAGCGGCGGCGGGCCGGGCCGGGGGCCTGGCGGCGGGAGCGGGTGCCGGGGACCTGGGCTCGGTGGATCCGTCGGCGGGCTTCGCCGGGGCGGCCGGCTTCGTCCCGGGGGCCGGCGCGGCCTTCGTCCCGGGAGGGGGTGCCGGCTTCGCCCCCCGGGGCGGGGCGGGCTTGGCCGGGGCGTCGGGTGCCGAGGGCTCCGGAGCCGGTGCGGGTCCCCGCGTGTGCTCGCCGGCGGGGCCGGACGTGCCCTCCCCGTCGGGCCGCGTCTCCCCGGGCGTGGCTGAGGCCGCCGCGGGCCCTTCGGGCTGCGGGGCGGAGACTGGCTGGGCCTCGTCTGGCAAGAGCGCTCCTCGTACGGATCCGGGCTACCGGAAAGCCCATGGTATCGACCCTCGGGCAGGTCCTCGCCCGGGGAGGGCGGAACCCTTGACAACGCGGGACGGGTACCCGGATGTTCCCGGGTACCCGTCCTGTACGTCCCTGAACGTGCCGCGCCGCCGCGGCCCGGGTCAGAGGGTGATCAGCGCTTCCAGCGGGGCGCCCCTCAGCCCCGCCCCGAGCCGGGCGCGGCCGGCGAGGAAGCCGAGCTCCATGAGGACCGACACCCCCGCGACCTCCGCGCCGGCCCGCCGGATCAGCTCCAGCGAGGCCTCGGCGGTGCCGCCGGTGGCCAGGACGTCGTCGATGACCATGACGCGGTCGTCGGCGGACAGGTCCTCGGCGTGGATCTCGATCTCCGCCGTGCCGTACTCCAGCTCGTACGCCTGGCCCAGGGTGGCCCCGGGCAGCTTCCCGGCCTTGCGGACGGGGACGAACCCGAGCCCGGCACGGACCGCGACCGGCGCCGCCAGGATGAAGCCGCGCGCCTCCAGGCCGACGATCTTGGTGGCTCCGTGCCGCCGGCACAGCTCCGCGAAGAAGTCGGTGAGCGCCGTGAAGGCCACCGGGTCCGCGAGCAGCGGCGTGATGTCCTTGAACAGCACTCCGGGCTTGGGATAGTCCGGTACGTCGCGGATCCGGCCGAGCATCAGCTCCCGGGTCGCGTCGGTGACACTCGTGCTGGTCATCGCCGGTTCCTCGGGCTCCGGCCGTGGCCGCCGGGCTGCCGGCGCTGGCCGACGACCGCTCCGGCGGGCTCGGCGTCACCGTCGTCGTAGGCCTGGTCGTCACCCTCGTCCTCGACGGACTCGCCCTTGGCCGCCGCTGCGGCCCGCTTGGCGAGGATCCGCTTCTTCAGTGCCTTTATCTGCGGCTCGCGCTCCTTGAGGTCGGCGACCAGCGGGGTGGCGATGAAGATCGAGGAGTACGCACCGGCGGCGAGGCCGACGAAGAGCGACAGGGAGATGTCGTTCAGCATGCCCGCGCCGAGGACACCGCCGCCGATGAACAGCAGACCGGCGACCGGCAGCAGCGCGACGACGGTGGTGTTGATGGAGCGCACCAGCGTGCCGTTGATCGACCGGTTGGCGATCTCGCTGTAGGTCCAGCGGGTCTGCTTGGTGATCCCGTGCGTGCCCTCCTTGAGGCTGTCGAAGACGACGACCGTGTCGTAGAGGGAGTAACCGAGGATGGTCAGCAGACCGATCACGGTGCCGGGGGTGACCTCGAAGCCGACGAGGGCGTAGACACCGACGGTGATGGTGATGTCGTGGATCAGCGCGATGAGCGCGGCGACGGCCATCCGCCATTCGAAGGCGATGGCGAGGTAGACCACCACGAGGACCATGAAGATGCCGAGGCCGGCCCAGGCCTTGTTGGCGATCTGCTCACCCCAGCTGGGGCCCACGAGGTCCGCGTTGATCTTCGACTCGGGGACACCGAGGTCCTTGGAGAGCTGGGTCTTGATCTGGTCGGCCTTGGCGGTGTCGACCTCGGTGATCTGGATCCGGAGCCCGCCGTTGCCGAGCTCCTGGACGATCGCCTCGTGGCCGGAGGCCGCGACCGCGTCCTCGTGGGCCTGGGAGACGGACACCTTGGCCTTGGTGTCCGTGGTGAAGACGGCACCGCCCTTGAACTCGATGCCCATGTTCAGGCCGCTGACCGCCAGGCCGAGGATGGCCGTGATGGTGATCAGGATCGAGACGCCGTACCAGATCTTGCGCTTGCCGATGAAGTCGTATCCGACCTCGCCACGGTAGAGCCGGGCGCCGAGATTGCCGAGTCGCGACATCTCACGCCTCCTTCGGGTGGTCGGTACGGGCGTTGACGCGGCGCGAGCGGCGCAGCGGCGGCTTGGCGCCGAGCCGCTTCGGGTCCAGGCCGGACCACGGGTTCCCGCCGCCGAAGAACTTCGTGCGGGCCATCAGCGTCATGACCGGCTTGGTGAAGAGGAACACCACGACGACGTCGAGCAGGGTCGTGAGACCCAGCGTGAAGGCGAAGCCCTGGACCTTGCCGACGGTGACGAGGAAGAGCACGGCCGCCGCGAGGAACGACACGAAGTCGGAGACCAGGATGGTGCGCCGGGCCCTGGGCCAGGCGCGCTCGACGGCCGGACGCAGGGTGCGGCCCTCACGGATCTCGTCCCGGATGCGTTCGAAGTACACGATGAACGAGTCCGCCGTGATACCGATCGCCACGATCGCGCCGCACACGGCCGGGAGGTTCAGCGCGAAGCCGATGGCCGGTCCGAGCAGGGCCATGATCGTGTAGGTCAGGATGCCGGAGACCAGCAGGCTGAGGAGGGCGATGAGCGCCAGGCCGCGGTAGTAGGCCACCAGGTAGATGACGACCAGCGCCAGCCCGATGGCACCGGCGATGAGACCGGCCTCGAGCTGCTCGCCGCCGAGGGCGGCGGTGACGGTGGTGACGGTGTCCTCGCTGAAGGACAGCGGGAGCGCGCCGTAGGACAGCACGTTGGCCAGGTCCTCCGCCGACTGCTGGTCGAAGCTGCCGGAGATCTCGGCGCTGCCGCTGAGGGCCTGGTTCACCTGGGGGGCGGAGACGACCTCACCGTCGAGGGAGATCGCGAACTGGTTCTGCGGGGACTGCTGCGCCGACAGCTTCTTGGTGATCGTCTGGAACTTCTTGGAACCCTGGTCCGTGAAGTCCATGGAGACGAGCCAGATGCCGCGCTGCTGGTCGAACTGGGCCTTCGCGTCGTCGACGTCCGTGCCGGAGACCTCGGCCGGGCCGAGGAGGTACTTGGCGTCGCCCTCGGAGCTGCACGCGACCGTGGGGTCCGTGGGCTTGACGCCGTCGCCGGCCGCCACGCGGGCCTTCTCGTCGGTGCAGTCCAGCGCGGCGAACTTCTTCTCGAGCGCCGCGGTGGCGGCGTCGGGCGTCTCGCTCGCCGCGGGGGCGCCGGAGGAGTCCGCCGCACCGGTGGCGTCGGCGGAGGGGGTCGGCGTCGCGTCCTTCTTCAGGCCGTCGGTGACCGCGCGGCCCTGGGTGGTGGCGCTCGGCGAGGGCGTCGCCTTCGAATCGGAGGCCGTCTCCGGGGCGCTGGGCGTGGCGCTCGGCGTCCCGGACCCGCTCGCGGACGGGCTGGCGGAGCCTTCGGGCGTCGGTCCACCGCCGGTGACCGTCAGCACGGGCCGGAAGTAGAGCTGGGCGGTCGTGCCGACCTGCTCCCGGGCCTGCGCCGAATTCGTCCCCTTGGGGATGTTGACGATGATGTTCGATGCGCCCTGGGTCTGAACCTCGGCCTCGGAGACACCCAGACCATTGACACGGCGTTCGATGATGCTGACCGCGGTGTTCATGTTGGTCTCGTTGATCGCGTCAGGCTTACCGGGCTGGTTCTTCGCCTTGAGCGTGATCGATGTGCCGCCGGCCAGGTCGATACCGAGCCGGGGCGTGGTGTGACCGGACAGGAACATCCCGCCGGTCAGGGCGACCATGGCGATGAGGATCAGTGCCAGGGCACGGCCCGGCCTGCCCTGTCCACCGGTTGAGCCCCGGCCTTTCTTCGGTGCTGCCACCTTTTCGTTTCTCCCTGTCCAACCGCCCCGCGCCGGGTGCGCGCCCGAGCGGCCACTGAGTGATGTGGGGACCCGACCCCGCAGAAGGGCCCACGGCCCGCGAGACGCCGGACACCCGCAGGCATCCGGCGTCCGGGGTACGTGGAACTACTTCGCGTCGCCCTCGCCGTCGGCCTTGGCGTCCTTGACGTCGGCGCCCTTGGCCTCGGCGGCCTCGGTCTCGGTGCCCTCCGGCGCGGCGTCGTCCTCGGCCTTCTTGCCCAGGTCGATCTTCGCGTCGTCGCCGGCCGCCGCGGGCTCACCGTCGGTGAGCGAGGAGGCGTCGTCGGGCACGATCGTGCCCTCGGTCTCGTCGTCGCCGTGGACGATGCGGTTGTACTCCGCGTCGTCCAGGACGGCACCGATGGCGTTCTTCGCGTAGACGGCGTGGACGCCGGGCGCGACCTCGAGGAGAACCGTGTCGTCCTGAATCTCCTTGACGGTGGCGTACATGCCCCCGATCGTCCGGACGCCGGTGCCCGGCTGCATGTCGTCGCGCATCTGCGCAGCGGCCTGCTGCTTCTTCTTGGCGGACCGGGTCATCAGGAACATGGCCCCGATGAGCACGATGAAGGGGAGGAGGGTCACGAGACTCACGGGACGAACTTCCTTCGCACGACCACGCTGATTCACGCGGCCTGGTCTACGGGGGTGGGTACACCGACCCTGTAAGGGCGGCATCGGCGGAGTCTAAGCGAGTCCGCATCATTGGAACAACGTCCAGCATGGCACCGGGGTTCCCCTCCTGGCCAACCCGTCCTGTCTCACGCCCCGAACAGGCCCTGTTGTCCCTTTGCGCCGTGCTGCGGAGGCACGAGCCCGAGGTGCGCCCACGCCGCGGGGGTGGCGACCCGGCCGCGCGGGGTCCTCGCGAGCAGCCCCTCCCGTACGAGGAAGGGCTCGGCGACCTCCTCGACCGTCTCGCGCTCCTCCCCCACGGCCACCGCGAGGGTGGAGAGCCCCACCGGGCCGCCGCCGAAGAGCTTCAGCAGGGCGCCCAGCACCGCGCGGTCCAGCCGGTCGAGCCCGCGTGCGTCGACCTCGTACACCCGCAGGGCGGCGGCGGCGATGTCGCGGTCGATCCTGCCCTCGGCCTTGACCTGGGCGTAGTCCCGGACACGGCGCAGCAGCCGGTTGGCGATGCGGGGCGTGCCCCGGGAGCGTCCGGCGATCTCGGCGGCGCCCGCGGTGTCTATGGCCACGTCGAGCAGACCGGCGGAGCGGTGGATGACCCGCTCCAGCTCCGTCGGGGCGTAGAACTCCATGTGGCCGGTGAAGCCGAAGCGGTCCCGCAGCGGGGGCGGCAGCAGTCCCGCCCTGGTGGTGGCGCCGACCAGGGTGAAGGGCGGCAGCTCCAGCGGGATGGCCGTGGCGCCGGGGCCCTTGCCGACGATGACGTCGACCCTGAAGTCCTCCATCGCCATGTAGAGCATCTCCTCGGCGGGCCGCGACATGCGGTGGATCTCGTCGAGGAAGAGGACCTCGCCCTCCTGGAGGGAGGAGAGGATCGCCGCGAGGTCCCCCGCGTGCTGGATCGCCGGTCCGGAGGTGATCCGGATCGGTGCGCCCATCTCCGCCGCGATGATCATGGAGAGGGTGGTCTTGCCCAGGCCGGGGGCGCCGGAGAGCAGGACGTGGTCGGCGGTCGCGCCCCGGGCGCGGGCGGCCTTGAGGACCAGGTCGAGCTGTTCGCGCACCTTCTCCTGACCGACGAACTCGTGGAGGTCCTTCGGGCGCAGGGCGGCCTCGACCGCGGTGTCCTCGCCGTCCGCCCCGGCGTCGACCAGGCGGTCGTCCAGCCGCTCGTCGGTGAGGTCGCCGGTGTCGGTCCCGGTGTCGTCCCAGTTCATCTCGTCAGTCCCGCCTCGGGTGTTTCGGTGCCGGTCCGTGCGGTGTTCCGGCCGGCGTGAGGGGCGTGTGGGGCCCCTGGGGTCAGCGTGCGCGGTTGAGTGTCTGGAGGGCTGCGCGCAGCAGCTGCGGCACGGGGGGCGCGCCGCCGTCGGCGAGCGCGGCCTCGGCCTGCGGTGTCACGGCGGCCACCGCCTCGTCGGCCTCACGGGTGGCGTAGCCGAGGCCGATCAGGGCGGCCGTCAGCTGGTCGCGCCAGGAACTGCTGACGGCCGCGCCGATGCCCTGCTGCCCGATGTGTGCCCCGACCGGTTCGCCGAGCCGGTCCTTGAGCTCCAGGAGGAGTTTCTGGGCGCCCTTCTTGCCGATCCCGGACACGGCGGTGAGGGCCTTCTCGTCACCGGTGGCGACCGCGATGCGCAGGGCGTCGGGGCTGTGGGTGGCGAGCATGGCCTGGGCGAGCCGGGGGCCCACACCACTGGCGGTCTGGAGCAGCTCGAAGACCTGCCGCTCGTCGTCGCCGGCGAAGCCGTAGAGGGTGAGCGAGTCCTCCCGGACGACCAGGGAGGTGGCCAGCCTGGCCTCCTTGCCGATCCGCAGGCCGGCGAGGGTGTCGGGGGTGCACTGGACGGCCATGCCGATCCCGCCGACCTCGATCACGGCCGTGGTCGGGGCGAGGGCGGCCACCGGGCCGGAGACGAAGGCGATCATGCGGTACGGCCTTTCAGCGTGCGATGGGCGGCGACGGCCTGCTGCAGTCGGTTCTGCGCGGGTGCGCGCCAGATGTGGCAGATGGCGAGGGCCAGGGCGTCGGCCGCGTCGGCGGGCTTGGGGGGTGCGTCGAGCCGTAGCAGCCGGGTCACCATGGCCCCGACCTGCGCCTTGTCCGCACGCCCCGATCCGGTGACGGCGGCCTTGACCTCACTGGGGGTGTGCAGGGCGACGGGGATGCCGCGGCGGGCGGCGCAGAGCATGGCGACCGCGCTGGCCTGGGCGGTGCCCATGACCGTACGGACGTTGTGCTGGCTGAAGACCCGCTCCACGGCGACGAATCCGGGCCGGTACTCGTCGAGCCACTGCTCGATGCCCTGCTCGATCCCGACGAGCCGGCGGCCGAGCTCCTCGTCGGGCCCGGTCCGCACGACGCCGACGCCGATCATGGTGAGCGGCCGGCCGGCGACTCCCTCGACGACTCCGACACCGCACCGGGTCAGCCCCGGGTCCACGCCCAACACCCGCACGAAAGGGCCCCCTCCGCCGCTCGGTCACCTGTTCCCGCAGGCTATCGGGTCCCACCGACAATGCGACGGGCCGACGGGGTGTGTCCCGTCGGCCCGTCGGAGCGGCGCGTACCGCCGCCCTCAGGCGTCGACCTTCTCCATGACCTCGTCGGAGACGTCGAAGTTGGCGAAGACGTTCTGCACGTCGTCGCTGTCCTCCAGCGCGTCGATGAGCTTGAAGATCTTGCGCGCGCCCTCCTCGTCGAGCTCGACCTGCATGGTCGGGACGAAGTTGGCCTCGGCCGAGTCGTAGTCGATGCCGGCGTCCTGGAGCGCGGTGCGGACCGCGACCATGTCGGTGGCCTCGCTGAGCACCTCGAAGGTGTCGCCGAGGTCGTTGACCTCCTCGGCACCCGCGTCGAGCACGGCACCGAGGACGTCGTCCTCGGACAGCTCGGCCTTGGGGACGATCACGACGCCCTTGCGGTTGAACAGGTACGAGACCGAGCCCGGGTCCGCCATCGAACCGCCGTTGCGGGTCATGGCGACGCGGACGTCGGACGCGGCACGGTTGCGGTTGTCGGTGAGGCACTCGATGAGCACCGCGACGCCGTTCGGACCGTAGCCCTCGTACATGATCGTCTCGTAGTCGGCGCCACCGGCCTCCAGGCCGGCGCCGCGCTTGACCGCCGAGTCGATGTTCTTGTTCGGGACCGAGCTCTTCTTGGCCTTCTGGATGGCGTCGAAGAGGGTCGGGTTACCGGACACGTCGGCGCCGCCCGTACGGGCCGCGACCTCGATGTTCTTGATCATCTTCGCGAAGAGCTTGCCGCGCTTGGCGTCGATCACGGCCTTCTTGTGCTTCGTCGTAGCCCATTTAGAGTGGCCGGACATCTGCCTTCTCCTTCGCGTCACCAAAATCGATCCGAACCCGAGAGATCCTACCGGGATCGGATCAGCCCACGGCGCGCACCATGTCGGTGAACAGCGCGTGCACACGGTGGTCCCCGGTCAGCTCCGGGTGGAACGAGGTGGCCAGGGCGTTTCCCTGGCGTACGGCCACGATGTGGCCGCCGTACTCCGCGAGGACCTCGGCGCGGGCGCCGACGGACTCCACCCAGGGTGCCCGGATGAAGACCCCTTCGACGGGGCCGCCCGGTACCGCCGCGATCTCGACGGCCGCCTCGAAGGACTCGTTCTGCCGCCCGAAAGCGTTACGGCGCACGATCATGTCGATGCCGCCGACCGTCTCCTGGCCGGAGCGCGGGTCGAGGATCTTGTCGGCGAGCAGGATCATTCCGGCGCAGGTCCCGTAGACGGGCATCCCGGCCGCCACCCGCTCGCGGAGGGGTTCCAGCATGCCGAACAGGACAGCCAGCTTGGACATCGTGGTGGACTCGCCGCCGGGTATGACGAGCCCGTCGACCTCGGCGAGCTCCTCGGGCCGCCTGACCGGCCTGGCCAGGGCGTCCGCCACGGCCAGGGCGGTCAGGTGCTCCCGTACGTCGCCCTGGAGGGCCAGGACGCCGATGACAGGGGTGTCGGTCATCGGTGCTTACCAGCCGCGGTTGGCGTAGCGCTCGCCCTCGGGCAGGGTGTCGCAGTTGATGCCGACCATGGCCTCGCCGAGGTTGCGCGAGGCGTCCGCGACGACCTTGGGGTCGTCGTAGAAGGTGGTGGCCTTCACGATGGCGGCCGCGCGCCTGGCCGGGTCGCCGGACTTGAAGATGCCGGAACCGACGAAGACGCCCTCGGCGCCTAGCTGGCGCATCAGCGCCGCGTCGGCGGGGGTGGCCACGCCGCCGGCGGAGAACAGGACGACGGGCAGCCTGCCGAGCTCGGAGACCTCCTTGACCAGCTCGTACGGGGCACGGAGGTCCTTGGCGGCGGCGTACAGCTCGTTGGTGTCGTAGCCGCGCAGCCGGGCGATCTCGTTCTTGATCTGGCGCAGGTGACGCACGGCCTCGACGACGTTGCCCGTGCCCGCCTCGCCCTTCGAGCGGATCATCGCCGCTCCCTCGGCGATGCGGCGCAGGGCCTCGCCCAGGTTGGTGGCACCGCAGACGAAGGGGGTGGTGAAGGCGAACTTGTCGCTGTGGTTGACCTCGTCGGCCGGGGTGAGGACCTCGGACTCGTCGATGTAGTCGACACCGAGGGACTGGAGCACCTGGGCCTCGACGAAGTGGCCGATGCGGGACTTGGCCATGACGGGGATGGAGACGGCCCCGATGATCTCCTCGATCATGCCGGGGTCCGACATGCGGGCGACGCCGCCGTCCTTGCGGATGTCGGCGGGGACGCGCTCCAGGGCCATCACGGCCACGGCTCCGGCGTCCTCGGCGATCTTCGCCTGCTCGGCGTCGACGACGTCCATGATCACACCGCCCTTGAGCTGCTCGGCCATGCCGCGCTTGACTCGGGCGGTACCGGTGGCCGGGGTCTCGGCGGACTGCGGGGTGCTGGGAAGCGTGGACACGGATCGACCTCACTGGGGGCGGAGAAGGCAACGGGATGCTGCGCTCCTGAGCAAACGCCCCGGGAGCAGTCCACAGCAAGGGCCAATGGGCAGGCCGTGGATCGTTCTGCCCGCCCGCCGCACAGGGCAGGACGGAACCCGGGCGACGGCACGGCCCGGCGGTCCCGCGCTCCGGCGCCGCTCGCTCGGTACGCCGCTTCTGCTCGCCGGGCACCGCGCGCAGGACAGAACCAACGGGGCCCAAGTCCTCGCACGGTCCCGCGCTCCGGCACCCCCTCGCGGCCCACCGGTTCCGCTCGCCCGGGCACCGCGCGCAGGACAGAACCAACGGGGCCCACGGCCCCGCACTCCGGCACCCCCTCGCGCTCCACCGGATCTGCACCCCCCGGGCGCCACACGGGGCAGGACGAAACCCCGGCCCCGCTCCACCCCGGCGGTCCCCCGCTCCGGGCCCCCTCGCGGTCCGCAGGGCGGGCCGGGCGGGCGTGGTCCGTCCGCTCTCAGCTGCCGGGCCGGTCCGCCAGCGCCACCGGCGGCTCGTCGTCCATCTCGAACGCGAGCGGGAACGGGGCGTGGCCCGCGAGCCGGAACAGCCGCACGGTGCGGTGCCTGCGCAGCGCGCGGGCGGCGCGCACGGCGTCGTTGTGGAAGCGGCGCGCCATCGGTACGCGGCGTACGGAGGCGGCCAGCTCCTTCGCCGCGTCCTCCCCGCCCGGGTACTCCTTCACCGCCTCGACCTGCGCCGCCTCGCCGAAGACGGCCCGCAGGGCGGTGCTCAGCTCGCTCTCGGCGACCTCGCGCTGCTCCTCCTCGGCCTGCCGTGCCGCGTGCGCCGCCTCGTACAGCACGATCGACGCGGCGGGGTCCAGGACCCCGGAGGTGGCCAGTTCCTGGGTGACCGAGGCGCGGCGCAGCAGCTGGGCGTCCAGCGCCGCGCGGGCGGCGTCGATGCGGGCGTGGAGCCGGTCCAGGCGCCCGGCGGTCCAGCTGAGGTACAGGCCGATCGCGACGAGCGCGACGACGGTCCAGATGAGGATTTCGATCACGGGCGGCAAGGCTACCGTCGGCGGGGGCGGGGCGGACCCGCCGGTGCGCCCCCGCCCTACCGGCCCGGACCCGCCGGCCCGGGCCCCGCCTCAGTCCCTGGCGAGGCCGAAGCGCGCGCGGAGCCCCGTGCGTTCGTCGGTGTCCACGGCCGCCGCCCCGTCCGTGACCGTCTCGTACACCGCCAGGACGTCCGCGCCGACCGTCGTCCAGTCGAAGCGGCGCACATGCGCGCTGCCGCGCTCCCTCAGCCCGTCGCGCCGCTCCGGGTCGCCCAGCAGCCGGATCGCCGCGGCGGCCAGGGCGTCCGCGTCCTCGTTGGCGAACAGGTCGCCCGCGGCACCCTGGTCGAGCACCTGCGCGAAGGCGTCCAGGTCGCTGGCGAGTACGGGCGCCGACGCCGACAGCGCCTCGACCAGGATGATGCCGAAGCTCTCGCCGCCGGTGTTGGGCGCGACGTACACGTCCACGCTGCGCAGCAGCCTGGCCTTGTCCTCGTCGCTGACCATGCCGAGGAACTCGACGCGCGCGCGCGTCTCCGCGGGCAGCGAGGCGACCGCCTCCTCCTCGTCCCCGCGCCCGGCGACCAGCAGCCGGGTCTCCGGGCGGGCGGCGAGGATCGCGGGGAGCGCCTTCATCAGGACGGGCAGCCCCTTGCGCGGTTCGTCGATGCGTCCGATGAAGCCGAGCGTGCCGCCCTGCCACTCGGCCTTCGGCTCGGCGCGGGCGAAGAAGTCCACGTCGACGCCGTTGGGGATGACGACCGCGTCGCCGCCGAGGTGCTCGACCAGGGTCCGCCGCGCGTACTCGCTCACCGCGATCCGCGCGCTGATCTTCTCCAGCGCCGGCTGGAGGATCGGGTACGCGGCGATCATGGCCCGGGAGCGCGGATTGGACGTGTGGAAGGTCGCCACGATCGGCCCCCGGGCCGCCCAGCAGGTGAGCAGGCCCAGCGAGGGCGAGGTGGGCTCGTGGATGTGGATGACGTCGAAGGTGCCGTCGTTCAGCCAGCGGCGGACCCGCGCGGCGGAGAGGAACCCGAAGTTCAGCCGGGCGACCGAGCCGTTGTACGGGACGGGTACGGCGCGGCCCGCCGACACCACGTACGGCGGGAGGGGTGTCTCGTCGTCGGCGGGCGCCAGCACCGAGACGTCGTGGCCGAGGCGGATCAGGTGCTCGGCCAGGTCGCGGATGTGGAACTGCACCCCGCCGGGAACGTCCCAGGAGTACGGGCAGACGATGCCGATCTTCACGGAGCTTCCCCCTGCGGGTCCAGATCGGAGAGCCAGAGCCGCTGCAGCATGTGCCAGTCCTGCGGATGCTCGGCGATCCCGGAGGCGAAGGCGTCGGCCAGCGCCTGTGTCATGGAGGACGTCTTCTCGGCGCGGGTACCTGTCCCGGGTTCGGTGACCGGCGGGTGGACCCGGGCCTGCATGACGGGCGTGCCGTCGTACCAGAGGGTGACGGGCAGCAGCAGCGCTCCCGTCTGCTGGGCCAGCAGCGCGGGCCCGGCGGGCATGCGGGCGGTGTCACCGAAGAAGTCCACCTCGACACCGGAGGCCGACAGGTCGCGGTCGGCGACGAGGCAGACCAGGCCGCCGGCGCGCAGCCGGCGCGCCAGGGTCCCGAAGGCGGCCCCTCCGCTGTGCGGCAGGACCTCCATGCCCAGTCCCTGGCGGTAGGCCACGAAGCGGTCGTAGAGGGTCTCCGGCTTGAGCCGCTCGGCGACCGTGGTGAACGGGACCTTCAGGTCCGTGGTCACCCACGCGCCCGCCAGGTCCCAGTTGCCCAGGTGCGGCAGCGCGAGGACGACGCCCCGGCCGGTGTCCAGTCCCTGGGTGAGCCGGTGGGCGTCCCGGACGTTGATCGACTCCTTGATCCGTCCCGGACTCCAGGTCGGCAGCCGGAAGGACTCCATCCAGTAGCGCATGTACGAGCGCATGCCGGCCTTCGACAGCTCGGCGAGCCGGGCGGCGTCCGCGTCGGGCACCACCCGGGCGAGGTTGGACTCCAGCCGCAGGACGGACTTCCCGCGCCGCTTCCACACCTGGTCGGCCAGGGTGCGGAAGAGTGCGGCGGCCGCGGGCTCGGGGAGCTTCCTGACCGCCGCCCAGCCGAGGCCGTAGAGCCCGTCGGTCAGCCGTCCCCTCAGATCGGATCCGCCGCCGCTCACTGCGCGGCCTCGCTCCCCTGTTCCGCCGCCCCGCCCTGGGCGGCGGCCGCGGCGTCGGCCTCGGCGGACTCCCTGCGCACGGTCACCACCCGCTGGACCAGCGTCACCAGGCTGCCCGCGGCGACGATCCACAGCGCGATCGGCAGCAGGACCTGGATGCCCGGCACCCCGAAGCCGTGCAGCCCCGCGAGTCCGGCGGCGACCAGCGAGATCACGAGCCGCTCGGCGCGCTCCACCAGTCCGTTCACCGCGACGGGCAGGCCGATCGACTCGCCCCTCGCCTTCGTGTACGAGACCACCTGGCCGCTGGCCAGGCAGAAGATCGCGACCGCGCACAGCACGTTGTCGTCACCGTTGCCGGCGTACCAGAGGGCGAACCCGGCGAAGATCGCCCCGTCCGCGACCCGGTCGAGCGTGGAGTCCAGGAACGCGCCCCACCGGCTGGAGATCCCGGCCTGCCGGGCCATGTTGCCGTCGACCAGGTCCGAGAAGACGAAGACCGTGATCACGATGGTGCCCCAGAAGAACTCCCCCATCGGGAAGAAGACCAGCGCACCTGCCATCACCCCGGCCGTGCCGATGAGCGTGACCGCGTCGGGGCTGACCCCGAGGCGGAGCAGCAGAGCGGCGAACGGTGTGAGGACACGCGTAAAAAATGCACGCGCGTACTTGTTCAGCATGGCCTTCCCGGGGGTTCGGTGGGCGCCGCGGCCCTGTCGGCCACCGGCTGGCCCATCGTAGTCACGAGCCGTGCCGGGTACCGGCGGGGCACCCCGTCCCGCCGGATGTCCCGGAAGTCACGCTTCGCCCGGTGCCCTGTGTGGACGGCGTCCGCCACGGGTGAAAAGCTCGAAGGACCGCGGGCGTCGCCGCAGCCGCCGCCCCGCCCGTGCATCCGCTCGCCAGCTCTTGCGGTACAGCGCCACCGATCGGGAGGCACGCGTCATGGGCGACAGGACACACACGCACACCGGAGCCGCCGGCAGGGCGGCGACGGCCGGCGGGCCCGCTTCCGTACGGAACGTGGTGCTGGTCGGCCACAGCGGCTCGGGCAAGACCACCCTGGTCGAGGCGCTCGCGCTGACGGCCGGTGCCCTGAACCGGGCGGGGCGGGTCGAGGACGGCGCCACCGTCTCCGACCACGACGAGACCGAACAGCGCCGGCACCGTTCCGTGCAGCTCTCGCTGGTGCCCGTCGAATGGGACGGCTGCAAGATCAACCTGCTGGACACCCCCGGCTACGCGGACTTCGTCGGGGAGCTCAGGGCCGGTCTGCGCGCGGCGGACGCGGCCCTCTTCGTCGTCTCGGCGGCCCAGGAGGCCGACGCCGTGGAGGGCGTCACCCGCGCCGTGTGGGAGGAGTGCGCGGCCGTCGGGATGCCACGGGCCGTCGTCGTCACCCACCTGGACACCGCGCGTACCTCCTTCGAGGAGATGACCCGCGTCTGCGGCCGCCTCTCCGGGCACGACCGCCCCGACACGGTGCTCCCCCTCCACCTGCCGGTGCGGGGGCCCGAGGGCCCGGACGGACACGCCCCGCTCACCGGGCTCACCGGGCTCCTCACCGGGAAGGTCTTCGACCACTCCTCGGGGGAGCGGCGCGAGGTCCCGCCCTCCGCCGAGCAGCGGGGCCCCCTCCAGGAGGCGCGCGACCGGCTCATCGAGGGGATCATCGCCGAGAGCGAGGACGAGACCCTGATGGACCACTACCTCGGGGGCGGCGGGATCGACGTCGCGACCCTCGTCGGGGACCTGGAGAAGGCCGTCGCACGCGGCTCCTTCCACCCCGTCCTCGCCGCCGCGCCCCCCGCCGGGGACGCCCGTCAGGGCATCGGCACCGTGGAGCTCCTCGACCTGGTCACGCGGGGCTTCCCCTCCCCCGCGGAACGCGCCCTGCCCGCCGTGACCACACCGGACGGCACCCCGCGCCCGGCACCCGTCCCGGACGCCGGGGCGCCCCTGGTCGCCGAGGTCGTCAAGACCTCGTCCGACCCCTACGTCGGACGGCTCTCCCTCGTGCGGGTCTTCTCCGGCACCCTGCGCCCCGACGACACGGTGCACGTGTGCGGCCGGGGACTCGACGGGCCCGGCGGCGGCACGCGGCCCCGCCACGAGGCCGATGTGCGCGTCGGCGCCCTCTCCACCCCCTTCGGCGGGCAGCAGCGCCCCGTGGACCGCTGCGTCGCGGGGGACCTGGCCTGTGTCTCCAAGCTCGGCGGGGCCGAGACGGGCGACACCCTCTCGGACGGCGGCGACCCGCTGCTGATGGAGCCGTGGTCCCTGCCCGACCCGCTGCTCCCGCTGGCGGTCCGGGCCCACGGCAAGGCCGACGAGGACCGGCTCTCGCAGGCCCTGGCTCGCCTGGTCGCCGAGGATCCGACGATGCGCCTGGAGCAGAACGAGGACACCCACCAGGTCGTCCTGTGGTGCATGGGCGAGGCCCACACGGACATGGCGCTGGAGCGCCTGCGCAGCAGGTACGGCGTGCGGGTGGACGCCGAACCCCACCGCGTGCCGCTGCGCGAGACGTTCGCCTCCCGGACCGTCGGGCGGGGCCGGAACGTCAAGCAGTCCGGCGGTCACGGCCAGTACGCCGTCTGCGAGATCGAGGTGGAGCCGCTGCCGCCCGGCACGGGCGTGGAGTTCGTCGACAAGGTGGTCGGCGGATCGGTGCCGCGGCAGTACGTCGCCTCCGTGGAGAAGGGAGTGCGCGCCCAGGCCGCCCGGGGCGTCGCGACCGGGCACCCGCTCGTCGACGTGCGCGTCACCCTGCTCGACGGGAAGTCGCACTCGGTGGACTCCTCCGACGCCGCGTTCCAGACCGCCGGAGCGCTGGCGTTGCGCGAGGCCGCGGCGGACACGCGCGTCCAGCTCCTGGAACCCGTCGCGGAGGTCGGCGTCCTGGTCCCCGACGACTACGTGGGCGCCGTCATGAGTGATCTCGCGGGGCGGCGCGGCCGGCTGGTCGGCACCGAACAGGTGGACGCGGAGCGCACGCTCGTACGCGCCGAGGTTCCGGAGATCGAGATCGGCAGGTACACCGTGGACCTCCGCTCGCTGACGCACGGCACCGGGCGCTTCGACCGGGCGTACGCCCGGCACGAACCGATGCCCCCGCAGCTCGCCGACCGCCTGCGCGAAGCGGGACGGAACGACGCAAAGTCGGGCTGACTGACTGGATCTGGCTCCCCGCGGCCGCACCGGGCGCATCGTCCGGGCGTACCGGCCGTCCGGACGCTACGCTGTGGGCCCAGCTCAGAAGGTGTGCGACGTACGGTAGTTGGGAACAGCCGCAGAAGCAGACCGTGCGGGTGAGTGGGGGCGAGAGTGGCCAACGACGGATTCGATTTCTCTCCTGGAGCGCAGATCCCGCTCCAGGGTGCGGGAGCACAGGCGGTGGTGACCAACGCCCTCGCCTCGGCCGCGTACCGCGACAGCGACGTGTCGGAGATCCTCAAGGCCAACAGCGAGTGGCACAAGTCCGAGGTGAAACCGGGCAGCTCCACGCTGTTCAAGTCCGACTATTTCAAGCCGAATCTGGGCGAGGCGTTCTCCAGGGCCGTACAGGAGCGCATGCTCGGCGGCGGTCGCGGCGCGCTCATCCAGTCCTTCGGCACCGACCCGCAGACCGTCGTCGAGCACTGCCTGTCCGCGTCCCGGCTGCGCAAGACGCGCGACACGAAACTGACCCTGGTCACGGGCCTCTTCGGCATCGTGTTCCTGCCCGGCCTGATCCTGTGGGTCCTCGCCTTCCGGCTGCGCGACGTCCTCAACAAGTCCAAGGACAAGTTCTTCCAGGCGCTGGGCGGTGTCCTGCTCGTCGTGCTGGGCGGGGCCGCCGCGTTCTTCCTGATCACCATGCCGCTGACCGGCTTCCTGGCGCTCTACCTGCGCGCCGCGGCCGTCGCCCCGCTGATCGGCTGGCTGCTCGCCAAACGGATCGCGGAATCCTCGGTCAAGGACCTGCGTGCCCGCTGGGAGGGCCTGCTCTCCGGCTCCGGGGTCAGCGCGAAGATCCCCGAGGCGGTGCCCAAGAACCCCAACGAGACCGCCCGGGAGACCCTGCGCCAGGGGCTGGAGAAGCTCTCCGCCGAGCAGCAGTCCAACTCCGTGTTCTACGCGGGCCCCAAGGGCATCCTCGGCATGGGCACCCGCTGGGGCAGCTGGCAGCTCGCCGAGGAGCTCACCCCGGAGGACCCCGCCAAGGAGATCCACCAGTTCCGCAGCTGGGACGTCGTGCGGGCCATCCACGACCAGCTCAAGATGCTGGAGCGCGGGCCGCTGAACACCGGCGGCTTCCCCACGCCGTCCGTGAAGCACTGGATCGTCTCCCCCGTCGGTGAGAACGCGGGGTCCGTCTCCCGTCCCGACGGTGAGGACGTCGCCACCTTCCAGATCAAGCCGCACGAGATACAGCGCATCTGCAACCACCAGCAGTTCGGCAGCGGCGACCGGCACTACCTGGGCGTCCAGTTCACCCTCTGGGACGGCCAGCTGGTGATCACCATGCTGATCACCGTCACCGTGCTCCACGAGACCCTCAGGATCGAGGTCACCGGACACGCGCTGGGGCCGGTCCACGGTCTCTTCCTCAGCAAGCCGGAGGCACCGACCAAGACGGTCAAGAAGGCCGTCAGGTTCTGGGAGACCCGGAGCGTCTCGCTGCCGCTCGTCAAGGCGACCGAGGTCGTCAGGCTCGCCCTGCGCGCGCCCCTGACCTGGTACCCGCCGCTGCTGGACTACCTGGGCGGCAAGATCGTCCTGCCCGAGCCGTTCGGCCTGCGCCACGCCTGGGCGGCCAAGCCCTGGGGGCACCGCTTCATGGCAGACGACGCCATGCGGACGGCCACCCCGGTCCTGCGCGTCGTGCACTCCGCGACCATGCGGGTCCTGAAGGAGCACGGCGTCGACATCGAGCGCTTCGACAACCGCTCCATGGTCCTCAGCGGCATGGTCCAGGACCCCGCCCCGAAGAAGGCCGACGTCTACGACGCGTGACCCCGCCCGGGGCGGCGGGCCGGCTCAGGAGGACAGCGGGCCGGCCGGCCACACACCGGCGAGCATCGTCCGGGTGTCCCCCAGCAGCTGCGGGAGCACCTTGGTGTGCCCGACGACCGGCATGAAGTTGGTGTCCCCGCCCCAGCGGGGCACCACGTGCTGGTGGAGGTGGGCCGCGATGCCGGCGCCCGCCTCCGCGCCCTGGTTCATCCCGATGTTGAAGCCGTGCGCCCCGGAGGCCGCCCGCAGCGCGACCATCGCCCGCTTGGTGAAGTCCGCCAGCTCCACGGTCTCGGGGCCGTCCAGCCCGGTGTAGTCGGCGACGTGCCGGTAGGGCACCACCATCAGGTGCCCGCCGTTGTACGGGTACAGGTTGAGGACCGCGTAGACCTTCTCGCCGCGGGCGACGATGAGCCCGTCCTCGTCGGATTTCGACGGAATCTCGCAGAACGGACAGCCGTCGCCGGCTCCCGGGCCGCTCGGCTTGCTCTCACCCTGGATGTAGGCCATCCGGTGGGGCGTCCACAGGCGCTGGAACGCGTCGGGCGTCCCCACTCCGATCTGCTGTTCCGGCTCACTCGTCATGCCGGTCAGCATATTGCGTCACTCCCGGCGCGCGTGTCGCCGGGGCCGACGCCGTCGGCGCACCGCGATGCTGGCGCCATGAGCGACCGTCCCTCGGCCCCCGTCCCCCCTCGCCTCCAGGAGTGGGAGCAGCGCACGGAGGTGCCGCTCTTCCTGGCGGCCCTGGTCTTCCTCACCGGTTACGCGGTCCGTGTCCTCGCCCCGCACGACGAGGGCACCGTGCGCGACCTCGCCCTCGCCCTGGTCTGCGCGACCTGGCTGCTCTTCGCCGTGGACTACGGGGTGCGGCTCCGGCTGAGCGGCCTGGGCAGGCACTTCGTACGCGCGCACTGGCTGGACACGGTCGTCCTGGTGCTGCCGCTGCTGCGCCCGCTGCGCATCGTGCAGGTGTACACGGCGGTCCAGAAGCGGCGGGAACGGCCCCGGCTGAGCCTCTACGCCCGGGTGATGGCGTACGCGAGCCTCACGGCCGTACTCCTCGGCGTCTCGGCGGCGCTCGCGGTCTACCACCAGGAGCACGACGCGCCGGGCGCGTCGATCCGTACGTTCGGCGACTCGGTGTGGTGGGCGTGCGCGACGCTCACGACGGTGGGCTACGGGGACGCCGTACCGGTCACCCCGCTGGGGCGGCTGATCGCGGCGCTGCTGATGGCCTGCGGGCTCGCCCTGCTGGGGGCGGTGACGGGCTCGTTCTCGTCGTGGCTGGTGCAGGTGTTCGCCCGGGAGGGCGAGCAGAGGCCCCCGGGGAGCGCGCCGTAGCGCTCCCCGGGGGCCCCGCGTGTCCGGGTCAGACCTGGACGCGGTCCTCGACGGCCTTCGCGATCTTGGCGATGGCGTCGGCGACCGGGACGCCGTTCTCCTGGGAACCGTCGCGGTAGCGGAAGGAGACGGCGCCGTTGGCCATGTCCTCGTCGCCCGCGATGATCATGAAGGGGACCTTGGCCTTCTGCTGGTTGCGGATCTTCTTCTGCATGCGGTCGGAGGAGGCGTCCACGTCGACCCGCAGCCCCTGCTTGCGCGCCGTGGCGGCGAACTCCTGGAGGTACGGGACGTGGGCGTCGCCGATCGGGATGCCGACGGCCTGGACGGGCGCGAGCCAGACCGGGAACGCACCCGCGTAGTGCTCCAGCAGCACCGCGAAGAAGCGCTCGATGGAGCCGAACAGGGCGCGGTGGATCATGACCGGGCGCTGCTTGGTGCCGTCCGGACCGGTGTACTCCAGGTCGAAGCGCTCCGGGAGGTTGAAGTCGAGCTGCACGGTCGACATCTGCCAGGTGCGGCCGATGGCGTCCTTGCACTGGACCGAGATCTTCGGGCCGTAGAACGCGGCGCCGCCCGGGTCGGGGACCAGCGGGAGGCCCTGCTTCTCGGCGACCTGGCGCAGGGTCTCGGTGGCCTCGTCCCAGACCTCGTCCGAGCCGACGAACTTCTCCGGGTCCTTGGTGGAGAGCTCCAGGTAGAAGTCGGTCAGGCCGTAGTCGCGCAGGAGGTTCAGGACGAAGGTGAGCGTCCGGTCGAGCTCCTCCGCCATCTGCTCCTTGGTGCAGTAGATGTGCGCGTCGTCCTGCGTGAAGCCGCGCGAGCGGGTCAGGCCGTGCACGACGCCCGACTTCTCGTACCGGTAGACCGTGCCGAACTCGAAGAGGCGGAGCGGGAGCTCGCGGTAGGAGCGGCCGCGCGCGTCGAAGATCAGGTTGTGCATGGGGCAGTTCATCGGCTTGAGGTAGTAGTCCACCCCGTCGTCGAGCTGCATGGGCGGGTACATGCCGTCGGCGTACCAGTCCAGGTGGCCGGACTTCTCGAAGAGCTTGCCCTTGGTGGCGTGGGGGCTGTAGACGAACTCGTAGCCCTCCTCCTCGTGGCGGCGCCGCGAGTAGTCCTCCATGGCCCGGCGGATGACGCCGCCCTTGGGGTGGAAGACGGCGAGACCGGGGCCGATCTCGTCGGGGAAGGAGAAGAGGTCCAGCTCGTTGCCGAGCTTGCGGTGGTCGCGCTTGGCGGCCTCCTCCAGGAACTCCAGGTGCGCCTTCAGCTCGTCCTTGGTGGGCCAGGCGGTGCCGTAGATGCGCTGGAGCATCGGGTTCTTCTCACTGCCCCGCCAGTACGCCGCCGCGTTCCGCATCAGCTTGAACGCGGGGATGAAGCGGGTGGTGGGCAGGTGCGGGCCCCGGCAGAGGTCCTTCCAGCACAGGTCGCCGGTCTTGGCGTCGAGGTTGTCGTAGATGGTCAGCTCGCCGCCGCCCACCTCGACGTCCGCGCCGTCGTCCGAGGAGGCCGAGCCCTTGATGCCGATGAGCTCCAGCTTGTACGGCTCGTCGGCGAGCTCCTCGCGGGCCGCCTCGTCCGTGACGACCCGGCGGGAGAACCTCTGGCCCCGCTTCTGGATCTCCTGCATCTTCTTCTCGATGGCCTTGAGGTCCTCGGGCGTGAACGGCTTCTCGACGTCGAAGTCGTAGTAGAAGCCGTCCTTGACCGGCGGGCCGATGCCCAGCTTGGCCTCGGGGTGCAGTTCCTGCACGGCCTGCGCCATCACGTGCGCGGTGGAGTGCCGGAGGATGTTCAGGCCGTCCTCGGAGGAGATCTCGACGGGCTCGACGACGTCGCCGTCCACGAGCTCGTACGCGAGGTCCCGGAGCTCGCCCGCGACCCGCGCGGCGACGACGGTGCGCTGCCCGGGGAAGAGCTCGGCGGCCGTCGTGCCCGTCGTCACCACGTGCTCTTCCCGCTCGGAATCGCGTTGGATGATCACACGGACGTCTGACACCGGTCTCTCCTGACTGAGGGGGTGCGTCGCTTTCCTCTTGCGCGCGCAAGAGGAATCGTACCGAGCCGGGGGGCCTCGACGCGAAAGGGATACCGCGGCTACCCCTCCTCCCCGGTGCACGCCTCCTCGAAGGAGTCGACGTTCTCCTGGAGCGACTTCATCAGCCGGTCCCGCTCCGCCTCGTCCACCTGGACCGGAGCGACCTGGGAGGCACCGGTGAGCCGGCGGAATCCGCCCCGGTTCTCCAGCACGCCCTCCACCCGCAGCGGGAGCCCGACCAGATGGGCGTGGCCCGCGATGCGGTAGGCCTCCTCGTCCAGCTCGATCCGTACGTGCGCGATCTCCGCCCCGGTCAGCACCCGCAGCCGTACGGTGCCGGGTCCGCGCGGCCCGGAGCGGCGCAGCCGTACGACGGCTCCGGTGATCCGTACCGGGACGGCGGGCTCGTCCTGGAGGTACCGCGCGCCCGCCAGCCGGAGGGCCGGCAGGTCGCCCGGGGAGAACTCGACGGGCTCGGGACGGGCGGGGCAGCCTTCGGGGACTCCCCCGGCGGGCGACCAGGCCAGGGTGATCGTGGCGCACTCCGCTCCCCGGACGAGGGCGACGACCGCCTCGGTCAGCTCCCGGCTGACGCCCGCGGCGACCGCGGCGTCGAACGCCTCCGTCCCGCCGGTGGCCCGCTGGTAGTCGACGGCTTCCCGGGTCGCGTGCAGCGCCTCGTGGAGCCGCACGGCGACGGGCCGGCCCGCGGGGACGGGGACGAACGCGGTGAGGCCGCGCCCGTCCGCGGTGGGCCGGGCCAGGGTGCCGTCCAGGGCGCTCCGGGCCCTCCGGCGGTGCCGGGCGCCGTGGTGGCCGGCCCGGCCGCGCACGGCGAGGGATCCGGCGAGCAGGATCTGCCGGGCCGCCGTGCGCAGTTGGTCGCCGCCGGCCCAGTCGGCGGCTCCCGGAACGCCTTCGGGGACGTCGCGCCACCAGGTGATCTCGTCGCTGGGCACGGTGAGGGCGATGAGGATGTCGCGGGCGGAGGGGGCCGCACTGCGGGCGAGCGCGGTGAGGGCTTCGGCGAGCAGGTCCTCGCTGTCGGGGAGGGCGGTGGTGTCCGGCACGAGCAGGCTGGTCCCCGAGGCCCGGGGGCCGGGCGGGATCCACCGGCTGTAGCGCCCCCGGGCGCCGCCGCGCCGGTGCCATCCGTGGCGCGTCAGCAGGGCCACGAGGACGGCGGGATCGACGCGGGCGGGGTCGGGCAGGGGCACCTCCGCGCAGGGGTGCGTGCGGCCGCCCGCCGGGGCCGCCCCTCCGGCGGGCTCGTCCGTCGACCGCCGCATCACGGTCTCCCTCTCGCCCCGGCTCGGGCCATGATGTCGCAGAGTGCGCGGTCGTCGAAGATCCGCGAGGTCGGGATCCGCACGGTGGTGCGGTGCCGGCCCGTCGCGGGGTGGCCGGCGAGGTTCGTCCAGTAGCAGCAGTGCCGCAGGTCCATCCGGTCGTGTCCGGCCCGCAGCCAGTCGTCCTGGCTGCGGGGCACGAGCATCACCACGAGGATCTTGTGCACCGACACGGGGGTGCGCGCGAGCTTGGCCAGATGGGCGTTGTCGAGGGTGAAGGCGAACGTGGGGCCGGGCGGGTGCGGAGGGATCTGGTAGGTGCACTTGAGCTGCACCTTGATGGTGACCTCGTCGTCGACGGTGTGGCCGGGGGCTCCGTGACTGACGTGCCAGTCGATGCCGTTGTCGGGGAAGGGCTGCGACAGCGAGCAGCCCGCCGCGGCCGCCACCGCGTGGAGGTAGCCCACCTGGAGGGTCTCCATGCAGGCGGTGGTGGCGAGTGAGCCGCGCAGCGGTGGCGTGCTCCGCTGCCGCGGTGGTTTCCCCCCGTGGTCCTCGGTGCGGGCGGGACTCCCTGGGTTCGGCTGCGCGAGCGCCATGGCTCCGTGCCTTCCGGGCTGTGCCGACCGGTTGCCCGGTCTCCGCTGACGGGCCGGCCGACTTCCTTGCCCGTCCCCTGTGTTGTCACCGCAGGAGCCGGACCGTAAACGGCGTATCAGGCATAGGGTGCGGGTATCACCGAACCGGGCAGAGGGATCCCGCCATCTGCCGTACAGGCACGAGGAGTTCGGGGATGACGCATTGGTTCGAGGGGCCGCTGGCCGCTTTTGACACCGAGACGACAGGCGTCGACGTCGAGGAGGACCGGATCGTTTCGGCCGCCCTCGTCGTCCAGGACGCGGCGGGCGGGCGGCTCCGTGTCACCCGCTGGCTGGTCAACCCGGGGATACCGGTGCCGCCCGGCGCCACCGAGATCCACGGCCTGACCGACGACCACCTGCAGCGCAACGGCCGGTGGCCCTCGCCGGTCGTCGAGGAGATCGCCCGGGCGCTGGCGGAGCAGTGCGCGACGGGACGGCCGCTGGTCGTGATGAACGCGCCGTTCGACCTGACGCTGCTGGACCGGGAACTGAGGCGCCACCGGGCGTCCTCGCTGGACGGCTACCTGCGGAACAAACCGCTGTGCGTGCTGGACCCACGGGTGCTGGACAAGCATCTGGACCGCTACCGCAAGGGCCGCCGCACGCTGACGGACCTGTGCGAGCTGTACGGGGTCACGCTGGACGGCGCGCACGACGCGGCGGCCGACGCGGCGGCCGCGCTCGAACTGGTGCGCGCGGTCGGGCGGCGGTTCTCCGCCCGGCTGGAGAGGCTCTCACCGCCGGAGGTGCACTCGCTCCAGGCGGTGTGGCACGCCGCTCAGGCACGGGGGCTCCAGGCGTGGTTCGAGAAGAACGGTGCGCCGGAGGCGGTGGATCCGGCGTGGCCGCTGCGCCCGGAGGTGTCCGCGGCGGCCTGACCGGCACCGGGTACGCGAGAGCCGGTCCGTCGATGACACTGACGGACCGGCTCTTCCCGGGTGGGCGATACTGGTTTCGAACCAGTGACCTCTTCGGTGTGAACGAAGCGCTCTCCCACTGAGCTAATCGCCCGGGAACGGGTTGAACCATACAGGGCTCGGAGCCCTGGGTTCAAACTCCTACTCAGGGGCGGAACTGAGTAGGTGAGCCCATGCACGCGCATGTGGCCGCCGCCACACTCCGGTACATGAGACATGTGCCGCCGCCCGCCGAGGAATTGGCCCTCCTCGATCATGAACTGGCCCGGCTGGACGCCCGCCGGCTGCAACTGCTCAGCCGTCGCGCCTGGCTGGTGAACGTGCTGCGGGCGCCCGCGGCGCCGTCGCCTCCTCCTGCCCCGCTCCCCCGGCCCGCGACCGCCCGGCCGTACGCCCCCGCCGCCGCTCCCGCGCACGGCACGCAGAACGTGCTGCTGGTGCTCGGCGGTCTGCTGCTGACGGTCGCGGCCATCGCCTTCACCCTGTTCAGCTGGGGCGAGATGGGCATCGCGGGCCGTTCGGCGGTGCTGTCCCTGGTCACGGCGGGCGCGCTGGTGGCGCCGGGACCGCTGCTGCGCCGCGGGCTGCCCTCGACGGCGGAGGCGGTGGCCGCCCTTGCCCTGGTGCTGACGGTGCTGGACGCGGTGGCGCTGCACGCGGTCGCGGCACCGGACACGGACGGGGTCGCGTTCTCGGCGGCCGCCTCCGCGGTGCTGGTGGCGGTGTGGACCCTGTACGGGCTGCTGCTCGGCGGTCTGCGCACACCGCTGCCCGCGGCCGTGGTGGCGGGACAGCTGCCGCTGGTGCTCACGGCCTGGGCCGCCGGGGCGTCCACGGCCGGCTTCGGCTGGGCGCTCCTGGCCACGGCGGCGGCGGACGTCGCCGTGGCGACGTGGGGCCGGGGACTCGCGGTGAAGGCGACGGCGTACGCCGGTGCGGTGGTGACGGGAACGGTCTCGATGGCCCTGGGGCTGGGCTTGTCCGTGTCGGCCGGGGGCGCGTCGGAGGCCGTCAGGCCGGGCGCGCTGCTGCTGGCCGGTGCGGTGGTGGCGGTGGCCGGGGCCTGGCGTGCGCCGGAGGCGACCGCCGTCCTCGGGGGTGCCGTGGGGGGCCTGGCGGCGGTGGCCGCGGTGGGCGGTGTGCCGGCTGCGGGTCTGCCGTGGGACCGGGCGGTCGTGGTGTACCTGCTGTGCGGCGCGGCCCTGCCGGCCGTCCTCTGGTTCCGGGTCCCGCGACCGGTCGTACGAGGGGCCCTGGGGGCGTCGGCCGCGGTCGTGGCGGGCGCGGTGCTGTGGGCGGCGCCCGTGGTGGCCGCGGTGCTGCTGGGGCCCGCGTCCATGACGGCGGGGGTGTGGTCCGGGGCTCCGGAGGGGCTGAGGAGTGTCCCGGGGCTCACGGTGCCGTGGCCGGACGCTTCGGCTCCGCTGGTCCTGGCGGTGGCGGCGGGTCTGCTCGCCGCGCTGTGCCCGAGGTGGCTGCGGGCCCTCCCGCGGAAGGGCCCGCGCGTCGCCGCCGCGGCCGGTGCGGTGGTGCTGGGCTGGGCGGCGGTGACGGCGCTGCTCGCGGTGGCCGACGCCCCGTACGCGGTGGCGGTGGGCGTGGAACTCCTGCTGGTCGCGGGGCTGCTGGCGGCGGCCGTACGCCGCGCGGCCGACGCCGTGGCGGTGACCTGCCTGGTGTGCGCCCTGGCGGGGGCGGTGAGCGTGGGGCTCCTGGGGCTGGCCTCCGAACCGGCGACCTACGCCGTGTGCGGCTCGCTGGCCGTGCTGTCCGCCGGCTCGGCGACCGGGTCCCGGGTGCCCGCGGTGCGGTCGGCGCTCGCCTGCGCCGCGGTGCTCTGCGCGACCGCCCTCGCCTGTGCCGTGGGGGCTTCGCTGGGGTGGAGCGCCCCGCACACGGCCCCCCTGCTGCTGGTGGTGACGGCGGCGACGGTGCTGTTCGGGGCGCGGTCACGGGTGCCCGGGGTGGCGGAGCCGGTGGAACTCGCGGGGGCGTTCGCAGCGGTGGCCGCCGTGGCTCTCGCGGTGACGGACGCGCCGTTCCTGGCCCTGGTGCTGGGGCTGTGCGGGGTGCTGGCCGCGGCCACGGCGCTGCGGCCGGAACGCCGGCGCGTGGCGGGGTACCCGGCGTCCGCGCTGTTCGTCGCGGCGGCGTGGGTGCGGCTGGCGGCCTCGGGGGTGACGGACCCCGAGGCGTACACGCTGCCGGTGTCCGTGGCCGCGTTCGCGGTGGGGCATCTGCGGCGCCGCAGGGATCCGGCCGCCTCCTCGTGGGTGGCGTACGGCCCCGCGCTGTCCCTCACGATGGTGCCGAGTCTCGTGGTGGCCTGGGGTGACCCGCACTGGCTGCGCCCCCTGCTGCTGGGCGCCGCGGCACTGGTGGTCACCCTGGCGGGTGCCCGGCTGCGGCTGCGGGCACCCCTGGTCCTGGGCGGTTCGGTGCTGGCGCTGGACGGGCTGCACGAACTGGCCCCGCACGTGGTCCAGGTCTTCGACGCGCTCCCGCGCTGGGCGCCCCCGGCGCTCGCCGGGCTGCTGCTGCTCGCGGTCGGGGCTACCTACGAGCAGCGGCTGCGCGACGCGCGCCGGGTGCGGGAGAGCTTCGGCCGGATGCGTTAGGGCATCCGGTCGCCGACGAGCGCGAGGTTCTGGATGGCCGCCAGGCCGTACAGGGCGGTGGTGTTGGTGCTGACCCAGGCCGCCTCACTGCCCGGTACGGGCCCGGTGGGCCCGTCGATCCTCCGGGTGCTCCAGTCGGTGCTCTCGCGGTAGTCCCAGGTGTCGGCGCTGCTGTAGAACTGCTTCCACGCCCGGGTGGCCAGGGTGACGTCGCCGGTCCGTACGGCGGCGTAGGCGTCCTGGCGCGAGTGGCCCTGGAACAGCAGGAGGGTGCCGAAGTTGCTGCCGTAGCGGGCGGCCTGTTCGGCCTTGGTGGCGTTGAAGTAGCGGCAGTAGTCGATCCAGGCGGCCTCGAAGGCCGGCATGTCGATCATGTCGATGAGTTCGGCGTTGAGCTCGACCAGGCCGAACATGGCCGAGAGGTGCGAGACGCCGACCTCGGGTTTCTCGGCCACGGCGAACTTCCCGGTGTCGAGGTCGTAGAGGCCGACACCCTGCACGAAGCCGTTCGGCTGGGCGGCGATGGTCTCCATGGTGGACAGGACCCGGTCCCTGGCCTTCTCCCACGTGGGGCCGCGCCGCTCCCACTCGGTGAGCCAGGCGGAGACGAGGCCGCTCCAGTCCGTACCGAAGCCGATGGACAGCGCGTGGCGGTCGGGGGTGTAGGGCTCGGTGCGGATCTTGCGGATGGGGTCGAGGGCGAGGAAGGTCTCGTCGGAGTCGACGTTGGCGCGCATGAGGTCGCCGACGCGTTCGTCGGCGGTGAGGAAGTAGAACATGCGCCGGTAGGTGGTGTTGGCGATGCGCTGCTGCTTGGCGCTGTCGGCGTAGTGCTGTACGCCGTGGCGGGTGCCGAGTCCGGCCCAGGTGCCGAGGTGGTAGACGTCGACCTCGCCGGTGTGCCGGGTCATGGCCTCGGCGAAGCGGTAGATGTCGGCGCGGCCGGAGCGCATGTAGGCGTACCAGAGCCAGAGGTCGGGCGAGAGTTCGGAGTTGTCCCAGGCGTAGCCGCCGACGTCGTAGCACCACTGGTGGCGGGTGGGGTCGTAGGTGTGCATGATGTCGCCGTAGTCCCAGAAGCCGTACCAGCGGCGCATCTCCACCTGGTCCTTGTAGTACGTGAAGAGGAAGTCCAGGTGGTCCTCGATCTTCGACTTGGCCGCGGTGGAGCGGTCGGGTTCGGAGAACAGCCCGCCGAAGACCTTCGCCTCGACGAGCTGCCGGGGCGGGGCGGCGAGCTGGGGCGGGGTGCGTACGGCGTCGACCTGCTGGGCGAGCACCTCGGGCGCCGGGGTGGACCCGTTGGCCCAGAAGAGGAGTTCACTGGTCCGCGCGATGCCGTACGGGGTGCCGAAGCCGGGCTCGTAGTCCTCGTAGGTGATGTTGAGGCCTTCGAGCTGCTCGGCGTAGGTGTCCTGTCCCATCCCGTCGTGGTAGAAGCGCAGGTCCATGGGCTGCGCTTCGGGCGACCAGAGCCAGAGGGTGACCTCGGCCTCGTCGGTGTGCGCGCCCCGGATGTCGAGCTGGGCGGGGTGCTTCTCCCAGAAGTCGCGCAGCCCGAAGGAGAATCCGCCGCTGGGTCCGCCGACGTACCCGAACCCGGAGGCCCGTCTGCCGCCGCCCGCGCCGATCCAGCCGTGTCCCTTCTTCGTGCGCTTGCGCAGGCCGAAGCCGTCCGCGGACAGCTGGGAGAGGGTGTAGTCGCCCCATTCGGGGATGTAGGGGAGCCGGGTGGTGACCCGCTGGTCCCAGGTGGCGGGATCGGGCAGTTTCTGTCCGGCGAACTGCGCCTCGCGCACCGCGGCCCCGGGGTCGCGGCGCAGTCCGGTGACGCCCTTCACGGCTTCGCGCAGCAGTCCGGTGCCGTCGCCGCCGATACGGATATGGCGGTCGTAGGCCGCGTCGCGCAGGGGCACGGTGAAGCGGACCCCGAGGCCGCGCACGAAGTCGCCGCTCGCCTTGCCGGGTTCGACGGTGCCGTCGTAGGTGATGGTGTGCACCATCCGGAACGAGTCGGCCCCGGCGTAGAAGTAGAGGCGTACGGAGAACGGCATCCAGGACCGTGAGCCCTTGCGGTGCTTGCCGTCGATGCGGACGACGGCCCTGACCGGCCCGTCCTGTTCGACCGTGGTCTCCTCGACGACGCTCTCGAAGCGCTCGTACTTCTCGTTGCCCTGGTCGCCGTCCTCGATCTCGCCCTGGCGTACCAGGACCAGCCGGCCGTCGCGGGCGATCTCGGTGGAGCCGCGGGTGACCGTCTTGACGAGGGCGGAGCCGTTCGTCCCGAGCCTGGCGGTGATCACCCCGGTGGAGACGGTGACGGTGCCGCCCTTGCGGACCGCGGTGACCTTCTTCGACGGGGCGGCCGGGGTGCCGGCCGTGAGGGAGAACTTCTTCGCGGTGGCCTCGGGTCCCACGGCGTGCGCGGTCCACTTGAGGGAGCCGTCCGGCCAGTAGCCGATGGGCCACGTCTGGACGGGTACGGCCTTGCCGTCCTCGGTGGACAGCGCGAACGTCTGGTCCCCGGCGTACCGCCCCTTGGGCCAGGGCACGCCGAGCGTGGAGCCGGGGGCCGCGCCGAGGCCGCCGGACTCCAGCCAGGTCAGGGCGACCGGTTCACCGGTGCGCTCCGCGCTCCGGTCCGCCGCCGACGCGGGGCCCGGACCGAGGGACCAGCTGAGCTGTGCGGCCGCGCCGGCCGCCGCGGCGGCCTTCAGGAGCGTTCTGCGGGGCATCCTGGACATGGGTGTGCCTCTCTCCGTGCGGGATTCGGGACAGGGAAGGAACAGGAGCGGGTCGAAAGGGGTCAGCGCGAGAGCCGGCGCTCCCGCACCGCGGTGGCCGCGGCGGCGACGGCCCCGGCCACGGGGACGGCCAGCGGCAGCACCAGGGCGCCGGACAGCACGACGACGGCCATCCCGCAGACCAGGAGCAGGGAGCCGGCCGGGTCGCGGACCGTGTCCCGGCCGCCCTCGGCGAGGAGGGTGCGCCAGGAGGTGCCGGGCTCCCAGCAGGAGGCCGCGCGCAGGACGGCGACCAGGAGGCCGATCATCGCGAGGATGCCGACGGCGCCGACGAACGGGCCGCCGGGGAGCCCGGCCCGGACGGCCCGGAGGTCCAGCAGGAGCAGGGCGCCGGCGGCCAGGACGGTCACGCCGACGGCCCAGCCGCCCCGGGCGGCGGTCCGGGCGTCGGCCGCGAACTCGCGCAGGCCGCCGTGCTCTCCGGCCAGGTGGCGGCGCAGGTGCCGGGTCCCCGCGGCGAAGGCCGCGGGGAACGTGACCACGGGCAGCGCGGCGCAGGCGATCCACACCCCGGTGAGCAGGCATTCGGAGAACAGGGCGAAGCGGTCCATGACGCGCGAACGCCTGCCCTGGGCGCGGGTCTTCGTCGCCACGGCGCGTCAGCCCTTCAGGCCCGAGGTGGCCATGCCGTCGATCAGGTACCGCTGGAAGGCCACGAAGAAGGCCAGCACCGGCAGCAGGGCCACCAGCGACATGGCAATCATGCCGCCGTAGTCCGCCACCGCGTCCTGGTCGATGAACATCTTCAGCCCCATGGAGACCGTGTACTTGTCCGGCTCGTTGAGGTAGAGCAGGGGACCCATGAAGTCGTTCCAGGCGTTGATGAAGGTGAAGATCGCGCTGGTGACGAGCGCCGGCCGGCAGAGCGGCATGACGATGGACCAGTACGTCCGCAGGTGCCCGCAGCCGTCCAGCCGTGCCGCCTCGTCGAGCTCCTTGGGCAGTCCGCGCATGAACTGCACCATCAGGAAGACGAAGAAGGCGTCGGTGGCGAGGTACTTGCCGATCAGCAGCGGGGTGAAGGTGTTGATCAGCTCCAGCTTCTGGAACAGGACGTACTGCGGGATGATCAGCACGTGGTACGGCAGCAGGAGGGTGCCGATCATGACGGCGAACATGATGTTGCGGCCGGCGAACCGCACCTTCGCGAAGGCGTAGGCGGTCAGCGAGCAGGACAGCACCACGCCGACCACGGAACCGACGGCGATGTAGGCCGAGTTCAGGAAGAACGTCGAGACGGGGATGTCGGCGATGCCCTCGGTGAGCCGGGCGTAGTTGTCGCCGATCGGGTCGGCGGGGAACAGGTCCAGGGCGCCGATGATCTCGGAGCTGGGCTTGAACGAGGCCCCGATCGTCCACACCACCGGGTAGAGGACCACGGCGAGGATGACGAGCGCACCGAGGTGCCAGGCGAGCGCGCCGGGTCCCCGGCGCCGTACGGCAGCTGTCAGGAGACTCATCGGCCGCCCTCCTCGTAGTGCACCCAGCGCTTCTGGGACCAGAACAGCACGGCGGTGACCAGGCCGACCGCGAGCAGCAGCAGCCATCCCATGGCCGAGGCGAATCCCATGCGGCTGTTCACGAAGCCTTGTTCGTACAGGTAACAGGTGTAGACGAGCGTCGCGTCGGCCGGTCCGCAGCTGCCGTTGCTGACGATGTAGGCGGAGCCGAAGATCTGGAAGGAGTGGATGGTCTCCAGCAGCACGTTGAAGAACAGCACAGGCGAGATCATCGGCAGGGTGATGTGGAAAAACCTGCGCCACGGGCCGGCGCCGTCCACCTCGGCCGCCTCGTACAGCTCCCTCGGGACCTGCTTGAGTCCGGCCAGGAAGATGACCATCGGGGCGCCGAACTGCCAGACGGTGAGGGCGATCAGCGCGTAGATGATCATCTCGGGGTCGCCGATCCAGCCGCCGACCTCGACGCCGAACACCTTCTGCGTACGGTCGACGATCGCGTCGTCCGAGAACAGCGCGCGCCAGACGATGGCCGCCGAGACGCTGGCCCCGATCAGGGACGGGGCGTAGAAGGCCGCCCGGTAGAAGGACTGGCCCCACCGCTTCTGGGCGAGCAGCATGGCGACGGCGAGTGCCGCGGCCAGCTTGACCGGGGTGCCGATCAGCACGTACCAGGAGGTGACCTTCACCGACTGGCGCCAGCGGGGGTCGGCGAACATGTCGGAGAAGTTCTGGAGGCCGATCCAGCGGGGCGCGTCGAACAGGTTGTACTCGGTGAACGAGAGGTACAGCGAGAAGACCATGGGGCCGGCGATCAGGAACAGGAAGCCGGCGATCCAGGGCGACATGAACAGGTAGCCGGCCAGGTTCTCGCGGCGGGCGGGCCGCTCCCCGCCGTGCGCGGGAGGGGCCTCCCGCTCCCCGCCCCGCCCGGGGGCGGAGCGGTCGGCCCCGGAGGCGACCGCGCCCGGGGAGATCTGGATGTGAGTCACCGCAGTCCTCTCAGTTCGCGGCGAGCGCGGTCTTCGCCTCGGAGAAGAACTGCTTCACCGAGTCCTTCGGCGAGGTCTTGCCCAGGGCCAGGTCCGCGCCGATGCGCAGGAAGGCCGCCTCGATGACGTCGGCGCCGGCCGGGTGCGGGGTGATGGGTTCCAGGACTCCCGCGTCGGCGATGGCGGTCTCGTACGCGGCGATGGCCTTGCTGGGGGCGTCGGTGGGCTGGAAGGCCTCGAACTGCGCGGTGGTGGCGGGCACGCCGCGGTCGTATCCCATGATCCGGGCGACCTCGGGGTCGTGCGTCATAAAGCTGATGAAGGTGGCCACCTCGGCGGGGTGCTTGGTGCGCGCCGTGCCGCTCAGCATCAGGGACCCCAGGTACTGGCCGGTCTTCTTGCCGTCGGTGCTCGGGATGGGGGCGAGACCGTAACTGCTCTTGCCTTCCGCGCTGTAGCGCACGGAGAAGTTGTCCCAGGTGAACTCCCCGGCGGACAGGCCCTTGGCGGTCGCGGAGGCGGGCTTGATCTGCTCGACCTTGTTGGGGTCGGCGTAGAGCCCCGCCTTGACGCGGTCGAGGGCCTCGGTCCAGTAGGGCAGCAGTTCGGCCTCGCCGAAGCCCATGCCGTCCTCGGTGAAGAAGGCCTTGCCGTTCTGGCGGAGGATCAGGTCGTAGAGGTACATCACGCCGTGCGGCCCGGCGTCACCGGCGAGCTTCTGCCCGTTCCTGATCTTCTGCAGGCCGGCGTACCAGTCGTCCCACGTCCAGCCGATCTCCGGTGCGATGCCCGCCTTCTCGTAGACCTTCTCGTCGATGACCAGAGCCATCGAGTTGCTGCCGACCGGCACGCCGAGCAGCTTCCCGTCGATCTCGGCGAACTTCTCGAGCCCGGAGCGGAAGCCGCCGAGGTCGAGGTTGCCCTTCTCCGCCTGGGGGCCGAGGTCGAGGAGGACGTTCTTCGCCTCGTACTTGCGCAGGAAGGTCACGGCGTTCTGGATGACGTCCGGGGGGTTGCCGCCGGCGGCCTGCGTGTTGAACTTCTTCCAGAAGTCCGGGTACTGCTGGAAGTCCGTCTTCACCTTGATCTTCGGGTGCTTCTTCTCGAAGAGGCCGACGCACTGCTGGATCTTCTTGGCACGGTCGTCCGCACCCCACCACGAGTGCCGGATGGTGACCGGACCGCCGGAACCGCTGCCGCCCGAGACGCAGCCGGCCGCGGTCAGCCCGAGACCGGCCGCCGAGAGGCCGGCCAGCTTCAGCAGCTGCCGCCTGTCCATGCCGTTGTTCCGAGACATAGCTCGCCCCCACCATTCGCATTGAATCGTTTTAGAAAGCGCTTGCTGGGTCAAAGTAAGGAGCGGCACCGGGCGCGTCAACGGTTAGGACGAAATTTCGATGGCCTGACGACCGGCCGAACAGCCGGGGCGGGCCGCGACGCCGGTCGCACGCGGGAACGCCGAAGGCCCGGAAGCTTCGAGGAAGCTTCCGGGCCTTCGGTACGGGGTGGGCGATACTGGGTTCGAACCAGTGACCTCTTCGGTGTGAACGAAGCGCTCTCCCACTGAGCTAATCGCCCCGGCGCATCGCAAACATTACCCCATGTCAGCGGCGCCCCGGGACCACCGCGGGGTCACTGCTCGATCTTCCACGGCATCACGAGGCCGAACTTCCAGAAGTAGATCCCGGCGAGCACCACGATGATCACGAGCCCCACCGTGGTGAGGACGATGTTGCGCCGCCGGACCTCGGGGTCGAGGGCGCGCTGGGCGGCCTCGGTGACCTTGCGCCGGGTCCAGCGCAGGACGAGCTGCGCCCAGACGAACTCCGTCGCCCAGATCGCCATGCCCCCGAAGATCACCAGCCATCCCGGGCCGGGGAGCGGCAGCATCACGATGCCCGTCACGACCACGGCCAGGCCCACGACGAAGATCCCGGCCTGCCAGCTCAGGTGCAGGACCCGCGACCCCTTGATGAACCCGGGCGCCCGCGAGCCCAGCTCACGCTCCGCCGGGCGTCCGTCCCCCGCAGCGGAATCGGGGGCCACCGTCACGGTGGCCTCCTTCCGCTCGTCACTCTCCGCGTTCATGGATCCCAACCTACCGGAACCGTGGTCGTCACTGGAATGGACGCATGACCCAAAGTTACACACCGCTGGACGAGGGACCTGAAGCATCACAAATAGGTCAGAGGGGTTTACAACGCCACCGTAGGTGGCATGTCGATTTCGCCGACGTGCGAATCCCCGAGCGCACACTGAGCGAAAGGCCCTGGCGCTTATGAACACCACGGTCAGCTGCGAGCTGCACCTGCGCCTCGTTGTGTCGAGCGAGTCCTCACTGCCTGTACCCGCGGGCCTGCGGTATGACACGGCCGATCCCTATGCCGTGCACGCCACCTTCCACACCGGAGCGGAGGAGACGGTCGAATGGGTTTTCGCCCGTGACCTCCTTGCCGAGGGGCTGCACCGGCCCACCGGCACCGGAGACGTCCGCGTCTGGCCCTCTCGAAGTCACGGCCAAGGCGTCGTCTGCATCGCACTGAGCTCCCCGGAGGGCGAAGCCCTGCTGGAAGCCCCGGCGAGGGCCCTGGAGTCGTTCCTGAAGAGGACCGACGCCGCGGTCCCGCCCGGCACCGAGCATCGTCACTTCGACCTCGATACGGAGCTCTCACACATCCTGGCCGAGAGCTGAGCCAGGCAGAGAGCTGCGGGACGCCGTCCGACTCGGGGAGACGGCGTCGCGCGGACAACCTCATAGGGCACACACCGGCGCCGTCGCCGCGGAACCCACCGCGGCGGCGGCGCCGGTGTGTGCGGACGCGGGCGGCCGACGCCCCGGCCACCGGAACCGCCTCCGGCCACGGGAAGGGCCTCTGTCCTCCACCGGTGCGCCCGGCGCGGAACAGGGGCCGCCCTCCCCCGCCGAGCCCGCACCGGGCCGTGGGCGCCTCCGCCGAGCCAGTAGAGTCAGCCGGCATCGGCGGGCGCCCGTCCGCCGGAGGCCAGGGAGCGAAGCGTGCTGATCCCACACGACACCCGGATCGCCCTCGAAGTGGTGGTCGATCTGGTGAACACCGCACCGGAGGACGGGGCGGGCGACGGGCTCGCGGAGCTCCCCGCGCTCTACGCCTTCGCGGAGCGGCACCACATCAGCGGCGTCGGAACCCTCGGCGACAAGGACCTGCGCGCCGTGCTGGACGTCCGGAGCCGGTTCGCCGAGATCTTCGCCGCGCCCGACGCCCGTACCGTCGCCGACCTGGTCAACGGCCTGGTGGCCGCGGCCGGCACCACCCCGCAGCTCACGGACCACGACGGCTACGACTGGCACGTGCACTACTTCGCGCCGGACGCCTCCATCGCCGACCACCTCGCGGCCGACTGCGGGATGGCGCTGGCCTTCATCGTGGTCGCGGGGGAGCAGGACCGGCTGCGGCGCTGCGAGGCCCCGGACTGCCGGGACGCCTTCGTCGACCTGTCGCGCAACCGCTCCCGCCGCTACTGCTCGAGCCGCACCTGCGGCAACCGGCTCCACGTCGCCGCGTACCGGGCCCGGCGCAGGGAGGCGGCGGGCTGATCCGCCGCATCCGTGGCCCCCGCCCCGTACCGCTCACCGGGAGGGGGACGGCCCTTCGGGGCGACGGGCGTGCGGGCGGGACGGCCGCTCACAGGAGGAAGAGGTCGTGCAGTGCGGCCATCAGCAACAGGCCGCCGACCACCGTCAGAAAGATCATCAGCGGCGGCTGCGAAAGCGCGAAGAGGCAGCCACGCGGCTCTTCGGCGGGGGGTGCGGGGACATCGCCCCGGAATGTGTCCACCATCTCGTAGCGATCATGACGCAGACGCGGTCCCCTTGGCGATCAACAAAGCCTTTCGCAGGGGTAGTTCACCCACTCCGGGATGAACGGATTCGCCCTGGGGCCCGAAGACCGGTCGCACGTTCGCACAGGACTCCCCCGTAGGGAGGACGGACGGGCGGGGCGCGTCGGGTGCGGGCCTCCCGCCGGGGGCGTCAGGTGCGGCCAGCGGAACGGACCCGGCGGCTGCGAACGGGGGACGCCGACCGGGGGCAGGCGCGAGGGGGACACCGCGACCCGGCGGGCGGGGGCGCCGCGAGCGGCACCTCCCGGCCGACGCGTGACGGCTCCGTGCGCGCACCCCGGGAGGCCGCGCCACAGCTGCGTGCGCGCACCCCGGGCCCGCATGTGACAGCCCCGGGCGCGTCCCCGGCCGGCCGGGGCTGTGAAAGCTGCCTGCGCGCATCCCGGGCCGACGCCTGACGGCCCCGCGTACGCCCTGCGGCCCGGCGCGTGACAGCCCCGTGCGCGCAACTGCGGGCCCGGCGCGTGACAGCCTCGCCGTCCGTACCCCGGCCGGGCGTGTGACCGTCCCGTGGGCGTGGCCCGGATCAGCGCGGGGCGGCGCTGGAGGCGCGCACCACGAGTTCCGGCTGGAGCACCACGCTGCGGTGGCGGTGGGTGCCGTCCTCGTCGTCCGCCTCCTCCAGGAGGAGTTCGGCCGCCATCCGGCCCATCACCACGGCGGGCTGCCGCACCGAGGTGAGGGGTACGGCTGCCGCGGCGGCGAACTCGATGTCGTCGTAGCCGACGATGGCGATGTCCTGCGGCACCCTGACGCCCGCGGCGTACAGCGACTGGAGGACGCCGAGCGCCAGGAGGTCGTTGGCGCAGAAGACGGCGGTGGGCCTGGGTACGAGACCGAGCAGTCTGGCCCCGGCGTCCCGGCCCGCCGCCACGTCCAGGCGGTCCGAGGGGATCTCGACGAGCGCCTCGGGGCCGAGCCCCGCCTCGGTGAGCGCCGCGAGGGCACCCTCACGGCGGTCCCTGACCTGGTAGAGGTCGCCGGGCCCGCTCACATAGGCGACGGAGCGGTGGCCCGCCGAGACGAGGTGCCCGACGGCGAGCATGCCGCCGCGCACGTCGTCCACGGAGACGGCGCAGCTGTCGGTCGACGGTGCCACCCGGTCGACCAGCACATGGGGGATCCGGTGGCGGGCGAAGGCCTCGAGGTTGCCGCCGGTGGCGTCGGCCGGGGTGACCAGCACGCCGCAGACCCGCTGCTCGGCGAAGAGCCCGAGGTATTCGGCCTCCTCCTCCTGGCTCTGGTCACTGTTGCAGACCATCACCCCGAGGCCGGCCTCCCGTGCCGCGCGCTCCGCGCCGCGTGCGATGTCGACGAAGAACGGGTTGCCCATGTCCAGCACCAGCAGGGCCATGATGCGGCTGCGGCCCGCCCTGAGCTGCCGGGCGGACTCGCTGCGTACGTATCCGAGCTCCTCGATCGCCGCCAGCACCCGGGCCCTGGTGTCGGGAAGCACCGCCTCGGGGCGGTTGATCACGTTGGAGACGGTGCCCACCGAGACTCCGGCCTGCCGGGCCACGTCCTTGATCCCTGCCACACGCCCCACTTGCCCTGCCCCACTGATGCGTTCGGCCCGCCGCGCGCGGGCGCCGGGTCCCCTGGTCCACCGACGGACGTACGGCCTGCTCCGTCGCGCCGTCGCCCGGACCGCGCCTCCGCTGGATTGAATTGTTTCAATCCGCTCGGGACGCTAACCGCATCCACGGGACACCGTCAAGATCGAGGCGACGCGGCTCGAATATACCGAGGCATCGGGGCCACACCGGCCTTTCGATGCCCACGGCTCGGCATGAATCGATTCACACCCACTCTACCGCCCCGCTCCGCGCCCCGGACGTCCCGGGCCCCCGCCCCCGGCGGGCCCGCCGGATCCCGCGCCCCGGTCCCGGGCCCGGTCGCCGCGCTCAGATCCCGTGCTTCTTCAGGATGGCCTCGATGTCGCTGAAGTCGTCACCGGGCGCGGCCGCCGGGTCCTGCTTCTTCTTCCCCCTGCCCTGCGCCTGCGGAGCCGTCGCCCCGGCCCCGGAGGTCAGCGAGGGCGAGGACGCGGCCGGCTCGACGGCGGCGCCCGGTTCCGCGGCCGCGGCGGCCCTGCGCTCCTTGCGGGTCGGGCCGCCGCGGCGCTCCACGGCGCGCGTGATCATGAAGAGCAGCCAGGCCACGGCCAGCAGGCCGAAGCCGATCCAGACGCCGGGCTTGAAGACGATGCCCGAGACCCACTGGACGACACCCGTCATCACCAGCCCCACGGGCACCAGGGAGTAGGCGGCGATCCGGGTGGCCGTGAGGAACCGCTTTCGGTACGCGGTGATCGCGGCGATGCCCAAACCGGCCGCCGACACCGCGGAACAGATGGTCTCGGCAAGCATCGGAGCCTCCAGCAATCGGTGTACGTCCCTTCCATCCTGCACCGGACACCGCCCGGGGAGCCACGACGCCGGACCACATCAGGGACTTTTCAGGGCCCCGCTCCTCCCCAGGTCCCGATTGGGACGGGCAGGTCCGGCCTGGAAGACTGATTCCATGAGCGATTCCTCCTCCGCAGCGCCGGTCGTCCTCGACGTCTGGTGCGAGCTCGAGTGCCCCGACTGCCATCAGGCGCTGTCCGACGTCCACGCCCTGCGCGCCCGCTACGGCGACCGCCTGGAGGTCCGGCTGCGCCACTTCCCGCTCGAGAAGCACAAGCACGCCTATGCGGCGGCGCAGGCCGCCGAGGAGGCCGTCGTCCAGGGCAAGGGGTGGCCGTACATCGAGGCCGTACTGGCCCGCACGGCCGATCTCGCCCGCTCCGGCGAGCCCCTCCTGATCGAGGTGGCGGACGAACTCGGCCTCGACGCGGAGGAGTTCGACACCGCGCTGATCGACGGCCGGCATCTGCTGATCGTGGACGCGGACCAGGCCGAGGGCAAGGCGATCGGCGTCACCGGGACCCCGACGTACGTGATCGGCGACGAGCGGCTGGACGGCGGGAAGAGCCAGGAGGGGCTGCGCGAGCGCATCGAGGAGATCGCCGACCGCCTGCTCGCCGGCCGGGGCTGACCCGGGCCCGCTACAGCGCCTTGGCCAGGTTGTACTGCGTCACCTCGTAGCCGAGCGACTCGTACAGCCGCAGCGCGGGCGTGTTGGAGGCGAAGACGTGCAGGCCGAGCAGGCCGAGACCGGCGTCGAGCGTGATGTCCTCCGCGAGGTGCATCAGCGCCCGCCCGTAGCCCCGCCCCCGGTGCTCCTCGCGCACCTCGACGTCGAAGACGTAGCCGAGGTCGTCGCCGTCCGGTTCCTCACGCCGGGCCACCCAGACGTGGCCGACGACGGCGTCCTCGTGCACGAGGACGTGGAAGTACATGCCCGGGGTGGCCAGGCCGTGCGGCAGGTTCGTGGCGTGGTCCGTCTCGGACTTGCGCCGGGCCTGCTCCTCGGGGACACCGCGTTCCACCCAGCTCAGCGCGTACGTCTCGACGCTGGTGGCCGCCCACGCCTCGTACTCCCCCTGCGTCATAGGACGCCCGGTGACCCCGGCGGGCAGGGCGGGGGCGGTCCGCCGCAGGGTCTTCAGCATGTTCCGGCTGCGCTCGGTGTAGCCGAGGGCGGCCGCGAGGGCCTGGGCGGCGGGGTTGTCCGCGGGCGCCACCAGGCGGACCTGGGTGCACCCCCAGTCGCGGAGCACCTCCTCGGCGGCGAGGGCGGCGATGGTCCCGCGTCCGCGCCTGCGGTGCGCCTCCTCGACGGCGAGCGAGCGGAGTATGCCCGCCGAGGCGCCGAACGCCGGGTCCGTGGAGATGGCGACGGACCCCACGGGCCGCCCGTTGTCGCACACGTCGTACGTGCGTTCCCGCGCGCCGTCGGCGCCCTGCTGGACCGGCCCGGCCGGCCGGATGATCGTGGTCATCAGGGTGTTCTATCCGCTGGACGGCGGGTCGTCACCCGTTTTACGGATCCGGTTCTCGCGGCCGGGCCCGCACGGGCCCCGGCTCACGGATCGATATCGGCCGCCGACCGCTCGTCGAAGATCCGCGCGGCCTTCGCGGTCACGGGCCCCGGGGCGCCGGGCAGTTCCCGTCCGTCGACCCGGTGTACGGCCTGGATGTCGCGGAGCGTCGAGGTCAGGAAGATCTCCTCGGCCCGCTCCAGCACGTCCAGCGGGAGGTCGGTCTCCTGTGCGCCCGTCCACTCGACGGTGAGGGCGCGGGTGATTCCGGCGAGGCACCCCGAGGCGACCGGCGGGGTGTGGATCCGGCCGTCGAGGACGACGAAGACGTTGGAACCGGTGCCCTCGCAGAGCTGCCCGACCGTGTTGGGGAAGAGCGCCTCCGACGCGCCGTGCTCGTGGGCCCGCGCGAGGGCGACCACGTTCTCGGCGTACGAGGTGGTCTTGAGGCCCGTCACCGCGCCGCGTTCGTTGCGGGTCCAGGGGACGGTGACGACGGCGGTGCTGTCGGGCCGGCGGGCGGCCTCGCCCAGGGCCACGACCAGGCTGGGCGGGGCGTCGCCGCGGTCGGAGCCGAGCGGTGAGAGGCCGCCGGTGAAGGTGATCCGCATCCGGCCGAGCTCCATGGGGTTGGCCTCGGCGACGGCGGCGACCGCGTGGCGGACGGCGCCGTGGTCGGGAGCGGGCAGGCCCAGGCCCCTGGCCGAGCGGGTCAGCCGGTCGAGGTGCCGGGTGAGCGCGAAGGGGCGGCCCCCGGCGACCCGGACCGTCTCGAAGACGCCGTCGCCCACGGTCAGCCCGTGGTCGAGCACGGACAGCCGGGCGTCATCGGCGTCCCTCAGTCCGTCGTTGACCCAGATCCTCATGACGCGGCCCTTCCTGTCTCCTCGTAGGTGCCCGACGCTACAGCGAGCAGCCGTGAGGCCTTGAGTTCCGTCTCCGCCCATTCGCGCGCCGGATCTGATCCCCAGGTGATGCCGGCGCCGGTGCCGAAGCGCAGGAGGGGCGCGGGGCCGGTGCGGTCGATCCAGAAGGTCCGTATGCCGACGGCCAGTTCCGCGGTGCCCCGGTCGGCGTCCACCCAGCCGACCGCTCCGCAGTACGGGCCGCGGGGTGCGGTCTCCAGGGCGCCGATGATGCCGAGCGCGCTGGACTTGGGCGCGCCGGTGACGGATCCGGGCGGGAACGCGGCGGTGAGCGTCTCGGGCCACCCGGCGCCGTCGGCGAGCCGTCCGCGCACGGTGGAGACGAGGTGGACCAGCCCCGGGTGCTTCTCGACGGCGCAGAGGTCGGGAACGCTCACGCTGCCGGGGGCGCAGACCCTCCCCAGGTCGTTGCGGACCAGGTCCACGATCATCACGTTCTCCGCGTGGTCCTTCTCCAGCAGGTCGTCCTCGGTGCGTCCGGTGCCCTTGATCGGCCCGGACTCGACGGTCCGGCCGTCGCGGGAGAGGAAGAGCTCGGGCGAGGCGGTGGCGATCTCCACACCGTGCTCCGGGAGCCGGATCGTTCCCGCGTACGGGGCCGGGTTGCCCCGGGCGAGCAGCGAGGTGAGGGCGTCGACGTCGGCCCGCGGGCCGGGCAGCGGCGCGGACAGGACCCGGCAGAGGTTGGCCTGGTAGACCTCACCGGCCGCGATGTGTTCACGGATCCGCCGCACGCCCGCCATGTAGGCGTGCTCGTCGAGCGAGGACGTCCAGTCGTCCGGGCCGGGTCCGCGCCAGGCGCCGGGCACCGGGAGGGGGACCTCCTCCGCCCGGACCGTGGCGAAGCGGGCGCACACCAGCCGCCCTTCGAAATCAGCACATACCGCCCAGAAGCCTGACGATTCAAGGGCCGCCGGATCGCTGGTGACATCCCGCAGACCGGAGGCGACGAGGCCGCCGAAGCGGGCGAGGGGAGTGAGGTCGCGCACGTGACCGAGTCTAGGACGGCGCCCCGGTGACCTGCGGCGGGCGGTGGTGGCGCAGCACGCTGCGCAAACGCGTTTTTGTACTGGCCCGGGAATCCGCTAGAGTTCAACACGTCGCCGGGACGCGCAAGCGGACCGGGAAAGACAAGCGGACGTAGCTCAGTTGGTAGAGCGCAACCTTGCCAAGGTTGAGGTCGCCAGTTCGAACCTGGTCGTCCGCTCGCAGAAGATGGGGGATCCTTCCCGAACCCCCATCCCTGGTGGAGTGGCCGAGAGGCGAGGCAACGGCCTGCAAAGCCGTCTACACGGGTTCAAATCCCGTCTCCACCTCCAAGGACGATTAGCTCAGCGGGAGAGCACTTCCCTGACACGGAAGGGGTCACTGGTTCAATCCCAGTATCGTCCACCGGTCCGCAAGGATCCCCGCGCGATTAGCTCAGCGGGAGAGCGCTTCCCTGACACGGAAGAGGTCACTGGTTCAATCCCAGTATCGCGCACGCAGTACACGCGGGTTCACCCTGCGCGATTAGCTCAGCGGGAGAGCGCTTCCCTGACACGGAAGAGGTCACTGGTTCAATCCCAGTATCGCGCACCATCCGAAACCCCCGGTCGTCTCGACGACCGGGGGTTTCGTCGTGGGTGGCGGGTCTCAGCCGGTGAAGAGCTGGGTGGCCTTGCGGGCGAGCTCGTACAGCCCGTAGGCGAAGGGGACGGCGACCCAGAGCCAGACGAACACCATGAGCGGCTTACGACTGCTGGTGGACACGGGGGCTCCCTTCCGGTGCCTCGTGGAAGCGTGCGTGGACGGGGCGGATGCACTCGTTGGCGACGAAGCCCACGATCAGCAGCCCGATCATGATCGTCAGGGAGGTCGTGTAGAGGCTCGGGCCGCTGTGTCCGGCGCGCTCCCCCGCGTCCGCGACCCGGTTGACGATCAGTGGGCCGAGCACTCCGGCCGTGGACCAGGCGGTCAGCAGACGGCCGTGGATGGCGCCCACCTGGTAGGTGCCGAAGAGGTCCCGGAGGTAGGCGGGCGCGGTCGCGAACCCTCCGCCGTAGAAGGAGAGGATCACGAGCGCGCAGCAGATGAAGAGGGGCTTGGAGCCGTTGCCCAGCTGGGCGATGATCACGTACATCAGCGCGCCGGCGCCGAGGTAGACGCGGTACATGTTCTTGCGGCCGATCAGGTCCGAGGTGGAGGACCACAGGAGTCGGCCGCCCATGTTGGCCAGGGAGAGCAGGGCGACGAAGCCCGCCGCGGCGGAGACCGAGACCGGGGTGGAGGTGTCCGCGAAGAAGTCCTGGATCATGGGCACGGCCTTCTCCAGGATGCCGATGCCCGCGGTGACGTTCATGCAGAGGACCACCCACAGGCACCAGAACTGCGGTGTGCGCAGGGCGTTGCGGGCGGAGACCTGGGCGCTGGTGACGAGCTTGCGGGTCTCCTGTTTCGGCTCCCAGCCGTCGGGGAGCCAGCCGTCCGGCGGCACCCGCACGAGGAGCACGCCCAGGGCCATGAAGGCGGCGTAGACGACGCCGTGGACGAGGAAGGCCGAGGCGATGCCGGAGCGGTCCGTACCGAAGCTCTCCAGCATCCCGGTGGACCAGGGCGAGGCGATGAGCGCGCCGCCTCCGAACCCCATGATGGCGATGCCGGTCGCCATCCCGGGGCGGTCGGGGAACCACTTGATGAGGGTGGACACCGGCGAGATGTAGCCGATGCCGAGCCCTATGCCGCCGATGAAGCCGTAGCCGAGGACGACCAGCCAGTACTGGCCGGTGGCGGCGCCGAGCGCGGCGACGAGGAAGCCCGACGAGAAGCAGACGAGGGAGACGAACATCGCCCAGCGGGGGCCGTTGCGTTCGACGAGCGTGCCGCCGAAGGCGGCGGAGAGGCCGAGCATGACGATGCCGAGCTGGAACGGAAGTGCACTGGCGGTGCCCGAGAGGTCGAGCGCGGATTCCAGCGGTGGCTTGAACACGCTCCAGGCGTAGGCCTGTCCGATGGAGAGGTGTACGGCGAGCGCGGCGGGTGGTACGAGCCAGCGGCTCCACCCCGGGGGCGCGACAGTTCGGGACCTGTCGAGGAAGTTCATGGACCCGCACTCTAGGCATCAGCCATGGCCATGACTAGATCATGAACGCAAGTGGGGCGCCCGTGTGCGGTGCGGGTCGGCGCCGCGGGACCCGGACCCGCCCCGCGGCGCCGCCCGCCCAGCGGGCGGGATCAGGAGCTGAACAGCATCCGGCCGAAGCTCTTCTGACGGTGGTGGCCGCCGTGGTGTCCGCCCTGGTGGGGCGCTCCCCAGGCGGGGGCGTGCGCGGCGGGGTAGGCCTGCGGGGCGGGCGGCGCGGCGGGGTAGGCCTGCGGGGGCGGGGCCTGCTGCGCCCACTGCGACTCCAGGCGGGTCAGGGACTCCAGCTCGCCGTAGTCGAGGAAGATCCCCCGGCAGCCGCTGCACTGCTCGATCTGGACACCGTTGCGGTTGTAGGTGTGCATCTGGGCATGACACTTGGGGCACTGGATCATCGGGTCGGCTCCTCAGGTCGTGGCGACATCGCCGGAGTGCGTGCCCGGCGGCGGTCGCCTCACCCTACGACGGGGATTCGGACGCCAACTCGGGCGGGAGGGAGGCAATTCGGGCGCATGCGTCGATCATCAACCGTTCCACCTCATCCGGACTGCGTTCCTCCGCAGCGGACTTGGCCAGGGCGACGGCCGCCGTCTGCACGGTGAGCGCCCGCGCCGCCACGTCGAGCTCGGGCCACGGGTCTCCCCCGGCCCGTACGGCCGGGCCGCCGGCCGCCCGGTAGGTGTCGAGGAAGCGGAGCCAGACGGCGGACGGCAGCAGCCCGGCCGCGTACCAGGCGGCGGGACGCGCCAGGTCCCAGGCGGGATCGCCCAGGCCCGCGTCGTCGATGTCGATCAGCAGCCAGGGGCCGTGCGGCGCGGGGTGCCGCACGAGCTGGCCGAGGTGCAGATCGCCGTGGCAGAGGAAGCCGTCCCGGTGCCGGGGCACCGGGCGCTCGGCGCGGGCCCAGCCGGGCAGCCCCTGCCAGGCGGCCAGCACGGATGCGGTGGCCTGCTCCCCCGGCCGGGCCGCGCACATCCGCGCGACGGCCCGGGCGGCCTTGACCGGGCCGCGCATCGGCGGGAGCGACAGCGGCGGCGGTGTGCGGTGCAGCCGGGCCAGGAGGGCGGCGGCCTCCTCCCAGGGCGCGGCGTCGGGGTCCGCGGGATCGACCGGCACACCGTACGGCCAGAGGCTCACGGTGCGGCCCTCGGCGCTGCCGGGCGGCCCGTCCTGGGCGGGGAGCGGCGGGAGCAGGATCCCGGACAGTGCGGGAGAGGCGGCCAGGGCGAGCCGGGCCGTCAGGGTGCCGGGGTCGGAGTCGGGGGCGTGGGCCTTGGCGACGACCCGTCCGCTGCGGACCACCGTGCCGTCGGGCCGGTCCGCGAGCACCTGGGCCGGGGGGCAGAGGCACGGGGCCGGTCCGGGGTGCGCGGTGTCGTGGGCGAGGCCGCCCAGCGCGCGTACGACAGGGGTGCTGGTCATCGGCTCGGCTCCCCGCGAAGGTGATCGGCCGGCCCGGCGGCCGGCCCCGGCGGTGATCGTACGCGGCCGGTCCCGGGCGGCGGCGGTGATCGTGAGCGGTCCGTCCCGGTGGCGGGGTGGACCTGTCTCCGCAGAGGGTGACCGTGCGCGGCCCGTCCCGGTGGCGGGGCGGGCCTGTCTCCGCAGACGGTGACCGTGCGCGGCCCGTCCCGGTGGCGGGGTGGGCCTGTCTCCCCCGACGGTGACCGTGCGCGGCCCGTCCCGGTGGCGGGGCGGGCCTGTCTCCCCCGACGGTGACCGTGCGGCCCGTACCGATGGCGAGGGCCGACGGTCACCGTGCGTGGTTGGTCCCGGCGGGGGCCGTGGCCGGCCGGTACGGGGCGGCGGTCGTCACCGGCCGGTCTTGGAGCTACGCCGGGCCCTGCACTCCCGTCCGGACGGGGGCCATGCCTTGCGGGTGGTCCGTGCGCGGCCGGTCCCCGTGGCGGGGGTGGGCCTGTCTGCGCCGACGGTCGTGCGCGGCCGGTCCCGGCGGCGGTCCTGCCACGGCCCCAGCCGCTCAGGAAAGGGTCCGGACAGCGCGATGTCCGGCCAGCTCCCCAGCTGGCCGGACAAACGCTGCCGCCCGCCGCACCCCCGTCCCCACGGGGCTGTTGGCCGGATGTCCCGGTCCGGACCGCTCTGCCGGACCCGGGGCGCCGCTCAGCGCCCCAGCATCACGCCCACGGACGACGCCTGTGTGACCACCGCTTCCCAGCCGCCGAACACGACGACCAGCAGGGCCGCCAGGGGAAGGACCATGGCCGTCGCCACCAGTGGGTGGCGCGTGCCGGACGGGCGTACGCCGAACGACGTGTACGCCTTGCGTCCTCGCGTGCGGATGACGCTCCGCGTGGCCGTGTCCGCCATGGTTCCTCTCCTGACCTGTTCCGGAGCGGCGGGCGTCTGGCCTCGGGGGACGAGTTCCACGCCCGCCGCTTGACTCCAAGATTACGGAGACGGAACCCGTCCGGCGTCATGCCCGCGTACCGAATGCCGGGCCTCCCGGAGGATGAGCCGGCCACCTCCCGTGTACTCCCCTGGGTGGAGAAACAGCGGTGGTCACCGCGCCCGGCACCTAGGGGGCGGCCACAGGGGCGCGCGTGAGCGGCGTACGCCCGCCCCTCCGCACCGGCGGTGCGCGAAGAGGCCGCCGCCTCCCCTCACCCTCGGGATGGCGGCGGCCTCTTCGCCCGGTCAGTCCTTCCCGTTCGCCATGGCGAGGAGGCGGTCGAAGACGGCCGCGTCGGCGCGGACACCGTCGTGGGCGTGGTCGGGGGTGACCCAGGTGCGGAGTCCGCGGACGGCTCCGGCGGTGGCGAGGGCCTGTTCGCGGTCGACGTACATGTCGTCGTGGTAGACGGCGGCCACCACGGGCACCTCGTTGTCGGCCAGCCGGGCGAGGTCGTAGAGGGAGGGCCAGTCGGTGCGTGCGGCGAGGACTTCGGCGGCGCCCCGCAACGGGACGAGCGACGGGTCCTCGTCGAACTGCCAGGGGTAGACCATCTCGCCCGTGAAGCGGACGGGGCTGCCGGGTGCCGGATCGAAGGCCGGGAACTCCTCCCGGACCCGGTGCGCGGACCAGGCGGTGGCGCGGGAGCCCTGGGCGTAGATCGGTTCGTGGAGCGCGGCGTAGAGCGGGCGTTCGGCGAAGGACACCGCGGCGTCCACGCCCCGCAGGAAGGTGTCGGTGAGCTCGGGGCCCCGGGCGCCGTCGGTGAACGCCGTCTCCAGGAGGTAGTGGAGCGAGTCGAACTTCGCCGAGGTGCCGAAGGTGATGCCGAGCGTCTGGAAACGGCGCACGGTGAGCCGTTCCCCGGTCGGCATGCGCACGTCGTGCGCCTCCAGGTGCGCGGCCACGGTGTCGGCGAGCCGCTGGTCGCCCGGGTAGCGCGCGAAGTAGCGCTCGTTGTGGGCGAGGGTGCGCGCGTAGGCCGCCCGGTACACGTCGTCGGCGTGGCCGGTCAGTGTCGGCAGACCCCCGGTGATGTAGGCCTGGGCCAGTCCCTCGGGGGCCAGGCTGAGGTAGGTGAGGGTGGCGAAGCCGCCGAAGCTCTGCCCGAGCACGCTCCAGGGCCGTTCGTCCTGGAGGTGGCTGCGCAGCAGTTCGGCGTCCCGGACGATCGAGTCGGCCCGGAAGAGGCCGAGGTGGCGGGCGGCGGCCTGGTGGTCCGTGCCGAACCGGGCGAGGGTGAGCCGGTCGGCGGGCGTGGAGCGTCCGGTACCGCGCTGGTCCATCAGGACGACGCGGTGGCCGACGAGGGCGCGCCGGAGCCAGGCACCCGCCGCGTTCGGCCGCTCGGCCCGGCCGCCGGGGCCGCCCTGCAACCAGAGGAGCCGGGGCAGGTTCTCGTGTTCCCGGCCCTCGGCCACGACTTCGCGGGCGAACAGGCTGATGGCAGGGGACGCGGGGTCCTGGTGGTCGAGCGGCACGTCGAGGGTGTGGTCCGTGCAGACCAGGCCGCCGTGGCGGTAGGAGACGGGCGGTGGCGTCGGCATGGGCGCTCCTTGTCACGGGGAGGGGCGGGTGAGGACGGGCCCGGGTTCGGGGCGGGCCCGGGTTCGGGGCGGGCCCGGGGTCGGGGCGGGCCCGGGGTCGGGGCGGGCCCGGGGTCGGGGCGGGCCCGGGGTCGGGACCGTCGGCGGAGTCGGCCGGGGGCGGGCCCCGCCGGCCAGAGGCACCGGCCCGGTGCGGCCCGGCTGGGCAGGCCCGGTCGGGTCGGGTGCGGACCCGCCGGGGTGCGGACCGTCGGCGGGGTGCGCCCTGCCTGGGCAGGGGCGTTCGGCGGAGTGCGCGCCCGGCCCGGGTGAGGGCGTTCAGGACGCAATGCGCGCCCCGCCCGGGCAGGGGCGTTCACGACGGAGCGCGCACCCAGCCCCGGGCCAGGGCCTTCGGCCGGGTGCGTGCTCCGTCGGGAACGGTGCGTGCTCCGTCGAGGACGGTACGCGTACGTGGAGGTGCGGCCGCGGGCAGGCCGGGATGCCGGTCGCCCGCGCCCGCGTCGGTCAGTAGCCGGCGACGCCGAGCTCGCGGCAGATCTCCACGAGTTCGGGGTGCACGTAGCGGCCGTTCTCCTCGATGGCGACCCCGTCCAGGTAGATGGACGGGCCGAGCACGCTGCCGTCGGTGTGCGCGGCGGCGACCCAGGGTTCGCCTCCGATCCAGGCGCCCTTGGTGCCGATGCCCAGCTCGACGCAGCCGAAGACGCGCTCGTCCTCCACGATGCGGCCGGTCGGGGCGAGCACCCCGGGGTTGAAGCCGAGGGACCAGTGCGCCACGCGGAACATGTTCGGGTCGTCGAAGGACTCCATCCACCGGCGGAAGGTGTCGGCGTCGGCGCCGCCCTCGATCCTGGTGACGACACCCTTCTCGACGGTGCAGCGGACCGGGGAACGCAGCAGCCCGATCTCGTCCGGCGGCCACAGGGCGCCGTCGAAGACGAGGACGCCGTCCTGGGTCTCCTCCAGGGGGTTCCAGGAGATCTGGCCGGACAGCATGACCGTCTCACCGGGCTTCTCGGCGGGCTTGCCGCGCAGGTTGATCGGCCGGTCGCCGTTGCGCCCGACGAGGTCGGTGCCGTTGGCGGAGGTGATGCGCACCTCGTCGGCGGCCTCCAGCAGTGCGACCAGTGCCTTGCCGAGGCGGATGACTCCCTGGAAGTCGGGTCGGCCGACGGTGGCGACCAGCATCTGGACGTCCATGGCGGTGAGGTTCGTGTAGCGGCAGCCGTTCGCCATGGCGGCGCGGAAGGCGTCGGAGTGCATGACGTAGGAGACGGCGAACTCGATCCACACGTCCGCGTCGGATATCGCGCCGGCCACGGGGCGGGGAGGTTCCATGGAAGCGCCGGGCATCGTCTCGTACCAGACGATGACGGGGTGGGCTCCCGCCGCCGCGACCGCCTGCGCGGTGGCCTCGACCACCCGGCGGTCGCTGCTGGTGTCACCGGTGAGGACGACGTGCTCGCCGCGCTTGACGAGCATGACCTCCTCGACGAGCTTGCGGGCGGCCAGGGCCAGTTCGAAGCTGAGGTACTCGGGACGCGGTTCGAGCCTGCTGTACATGTCCACGGTGGGGTTCTCCTTGCCTTGCGGGTGGTGCGGGGTGGTGCGGGTGGTGGCTTGGGGTCAGGTCTTGAGGATCTGGGCGGAGTCTCCGAGCGAGCTGCCCGCGATCACACCGGCGCCGATCAGGTTGAGTTCCTCGTCGGCGGAGGGGCCGCGCAGCCTGCGGTAGACGACGCGGACCGCCAGGGCGCCGAGGACCAGCCAGCAGGCCTGCGGGGTGAGGATGAGCAGGCCGGTGGCGAGCATGACGCCCATCTGGCGCCGGGTGCCGCCGATCAGCTGGATGGCCGCGCCGGGGATGGCCCAGAGCAGCATGGTGCGCACCGCGTCGGGGTCGCTGAGGCCGCTCTTGATCGTGTCGGCGTACACCTTCGCGACGGGAGGGATGAGGCCCTGGCCGAAGTAGGAGCGCCAGGCGACGGCGACGACGAGGAGGGCGACGCCGAAGCCGATGAGGGCGGCGAGGAACTGCTGGCGGCGGCCCTCGCGCTCGTACGGGTCCCAGGGGCGGTGGTCGCGGCGCAGCAGCCAGCCGGCCTTGAGGTCGTAGCCCATGTCGGCGAAGGCGGGGCCGGTGGCGGAGACGTATCCGATGAGGAGGGCCAGCGGGACGGAGGGGATGCCCATGGCGAGCCCGAGGATGAGGAAGATCAGGGTGACCGCGAAGGACGGGAACCAGCCGGACTGCATGGCGGCGAGACCGACGATCAGCTCGTGGACCAGCGCCGCGAAGGCGGCGAAGAGGACCCAGCCGACGATCCCGAGCGGACTCATGTCCCCGATCAGGCCGCCGAGGACCGCGAGGACGACGGCGCCCGCGGTGAACAGCGCGTAGCCGCGGATCAGTGCGAGCCGCAGGGCACGCTCGTCGACGGTGTACTCCACGGTCGGGTCGGCCACGGCCACGGTGCTCGCGGACTCGGCGGCGGCCTTCTCCTTGTCCTTCTGCGTCCGGCGGGCACGGCGGCCCACCAGCATGTGGACGGCCTGTCCCAGGGCGACGACGCCCGCGCCGACCATGACGCCGTGCGGGATGAACCCGGCTCCGAGGTCGGTGTCGAAGAGGCTGGGGCTGTACTGGCGCAGCATCAGGCCGATACCGAACATCATCAGAGCCCAGACGTTGCCCAGGAAGGCCACGCCCGCGGCGGACAGCGGCAGGCTGAGGAGCGTCCCGGCGAGCCCGACGGCGGTGCCGCCGGCCAGGATCAGTGCCCGGCGGCCTCCCCGGTCGCCGGCCTTGATGGTCTCGGCGGCGGCCGTTCCGGGCGGCCAGGCCGCGTCGGCGGGCAGCAGCCGGGACCCGAAGGCCCGGTAGAGGACCCAGGCGTCCACGAGCAGGCCGATGAACGATCCGGCGAGCATCGGCCAGACCAGGTCCTGGCGTCCGAAGACGTACGGGATGGCCACGGACGTCAGCAGCGCGTTCGCCGACGCGAAGGTCGCGGCGGAGATGGCGCTCTGGGCGAGGTTCTGGCGGTGCACGGACCGCATCCGGCGCAGGAAGCCGAGCGGGATGCGGCCGATCAGCATGGCGACGAGCGCGCCCACGACCGAGGTGTTGGCGGAGATGCCCAGTTTGGAGACGAGGTCGATACCGATGACGGCACCGACGGCGGCGAGGAGCACCAGGATGACCAGCAGCACGGGTTCGAAGACCCGGGGATGGGACCCGTTGTCGTCGGGCTGGGATCCGGACGGCGGCGGTACGCGGTGCGGGGCGGAGGCTTGGTGCGCCACTGGGCACCCCCTTCGGTGAGCAGGACTGGGGAGAGGCTGTCCCCTGGCGGTGCGCGGGCAGGGCGGGGCGCACCGTCGGCGCGCGGCGCCGCGGGATCGAGCGGTATGCGGTGGGGCCGGTTCAGCCGCCGAGCGCCGCGGAGATCTCCGCGGCCCCGGCGCGCACCAGCGGTACGAGTGTGTCGACGGCCCGGTCCACACGGTGGGAGGGGCCGATCACGGTGAGGGAGGCCGCGACGGCACCGCCCTGGAGGACGGGGGCGGACACGGCGGTGACGGCCTCGTCGTACTCGCCGTAACTGACGCAGTACCCCTCGGTGCGGACCTGGGCGTAGCAGGTGAGCAGCGCGTCCAGGTCGGTGATGGTGCGGTCGTTGAACCGGGCGAGACCCGTGGGGCCGAACATCTGCCGGATCTCGCGTTCGGGGTGGTACGCGAAGACGGTGTGGCCGGACGCTCCCGCGTGGCCGGGCATGACCGCCCCGATGATGGCGGTGTAGCGGACGGGTCCGGTTCCGTCGACCGCGGCGGCGCAGCGGTAGCTGGAGCCGTGCGGAACGTTCAGCACGATGCTCTCGCCCGTCTCGCGCAGCAGCCGCGCGAGTATCGGGCGGGCGAGCGAGGGCAGCACACCGCTGTGTTCGCCGACCCGTGCGAGCCGCGAGAGGGCGGGACCGGGGCGGTAGCGGCGGCTGATGTCGTCGCAGATCAGGAACCCGCGGGCGGTCAGGGTGGTGAGCAGCCGCTGAACGACCGCCTTGTCCCAGCCGTGGTGGCGCGAGAGTTCGCTGACGCCCCACTCCGGACGCTGCTCGGTGAAGGTGAGCAGGACGGCCAGGGCCCGGTCCACGGTCTGTAGGACGCCGGGCGCCTGGGGCGCGGCTTCGACCGTGGGCGCGGCTTCGACCGTGGTGGTGTCAGCGCCGTGGTCCGCCATGGGCCGGCCTCCTTCGTTCCGTGCTGGTGGTTCGTGCCCCGACGGGTGCCGTCGGCTGTCGCCGACCGGGATATCGGTGCGGAAATCGCAACGCCGTTGCGTTTTCTGGCGAAAGAATGCGGGTGCGTCGACCAGGTGTCAAGGGTGTGCCGGAGATTCGTCCCCACGGCGTGTGCCGGTCCCGGGCCGGCCTCGGGCGCGATGGGATCGGGCGGTCCTTGAGCGGGGCGCGGCCGGGCGCGGGCCGGGATGTCCTTGAGCGGGGCGACGGTCGGGCGCGGCGCGGGCCGACAGGGAACGGGTCGGCAAGGCACGGCCCGGGACGTCCTTGACTGGGGCAACGGTCGGGCGCGGGCCGGCAGGGCGCGGGCCGGGCGCGTAGCGGCAGGGCAGGGCAGGGGCGCGGTCGGGCGGATAACGGCGGAGCACGGTCGGGCGCGTAGCGGCAGGGCGCGGCCCGGCGCCCACCGGCAGGGCAGGGGCACGCTCGGGTGCGTACCGGCCGGGCACGCTCGGGTGCGTACCGGCCGGTCGCGGCTTGGCAAGGCGCCGGGAGGGCGCGCCAGGGGCGCGGGCAGCGCGGGGCCGGCCGGCAGCCCGGGTACGGGGCCCGAGTACGGGCGACCAAGGGCAGCGGGGCCGCGACCCGGCACGCGGCCGGGGTACGGACGAACCGAAGGCAGGCCGGGCGCCGCGCACGCGGCGGGCTCGGCAGGCGCGCGGGCGGCAACGGGGCGTTCAAGGCGTTCCCGTCGACGTGCACGCGGGCTCGGCAGGCGCACGAGCTGGAGCCTGCGGGCAGGGACTGCGGGCCGGGATACCGGCCGGGCCGGATGCGGGGCCGGAGGCCTGGGCCGGGCACGGGCCTCGCAGCCTGCCCGCACGAGCTGGAGCCTGCGGGCAGGGACTGCGGGGCCGGGATACCGGCCGGGCCGGATGCGGGGCCGGAGGCCTGGGCCGGGCACGGGCCTCGCGGCCTGCGCAGGGCACGGGCCGGGCAGCCTGGGCCGGATCGGAGGCGGCCTCGTCGGGGAATCGGCGGCGTGGGTGCACGTCGGGGGCCGGGCCTGCGGGGCCGTGTCCCGGGATCCGCGTGACGGGGGCCGTCGCAGTGGCGCGACAACCCCCGTCACGCGAAGCCTTCCGGTGCGGCGGAGGCGTCCCGCCCGGTCGCGCGACGGAGGTCCTCGTGGGACGGGCGCGGCCCCCGGTCCACCGGCCGTGGTGGTCCGGGGGCTGCGGATCGCTACCGAGAGGATCACCCCGCCGGGCCGGTGCGGGTGTCCGTGCCCGGCCCGGCGGGCACCGGAGCGCGTGTCTAGGAGGCGGCGCCCGTGACGGGGCGTTCGGAGGCGTCCTCCCGGGGGACCGGCTGTTCGACCAGGGCGAGCACCCTGGTCGCCATGAAGCGGGCGGTACGGACAACTGATCCACTTCGGGTGACTTCACTCACTTCCACCACCCCCCGGCGGACCGCTGTCTCCACCCGGCGGCCTGCCCTGGAGGCCACCACTTCGTACGTCCTGGTCGTGTCACCGGCGTCCACGACTATTTCCACACGATCGCCCTTCATTGATCCAATCCCCCTTCTGCGACGGTCCTTTGAGATCTCGCACGGGCCACGGGGCCTGGATCTCCGGCTCCCTGACCACTCTTCAATTCTCCCACCGGGCACTGACAATCGGTGGGGCGGCGAGGGCGCGGCCTCTGAGCGCGCCGCGCCAGGGATACGTAAGCTGTGCCTCGTCAGGCGGACCGGCAGCGGGGATGGGCAGACGATGGCGATGATGCGGCTCCGGCGCGAGGACCCGCGTGTCGTCGGCTCGTTCAGGCTGCACCGGCGGCTCGGCGCGGGTGGCATGGGTGTCGTCTATCTGGGCTCCGACCGGCGGGGCCAGCGGGTGGCGCTGAAGGTGATCCGCCCGGATCTGGCGGAGGACCAGGAGTTCCGTTCGCGCTTCGCGCGCGAGGTGTCCGCCGCCCGGAGGATCCGGGGCGGGTGTACGGCCCGCCTGGTGGCGGCCGACCTGGAGGCGGACCGCCCGTGGTTCGCGACGCAGTACGTGCCCGGCCCCTCGCTCCACGACAAGGTCGCCGAGGAGGGTCCTCTGCCGGCCGCCGAGGTGGCGTCGATCGGGGCCGCGCTCTCGGAGGGCCTGGTGGCGGTGCACGAGGCGGGTGTCGTCCATCGCGACCTCAAGCCGTCGAACATCCTCCTCTCCCCCAAGGGCCCCCGGATCATCGACTTCGGCATCGCGTGGTCCACCGGGGCCAGCACCCTCACCCATGTCGGTACGGCTGTCGGCTCGCCCGGCTTCCTCGCGCCCGAGCAGGTGCGCGGAGCGGCTGTGACGCCCGCGACGGACGTCTTCTCGCTGGGCGCCACGCTGGCCTACGCGGCGACGGCCGACTCGCCCTTCGGGCACGGCAGTTCCGAGGTGATGCTCTACCGCGTGGTGCACGAGGAACCGCACCTGTACGACGTGCACGACGCGCTCGCCCCACTCGTACGGGCGTGTCTGGCCAAGGACCCCGAGGACCGGCCGAGCACGCTCCAGCTCTCGATGCGGCTCAAGGAGATCGCCGCGCGTGAGGCCCAGGGCCTCCAGGAGCGCCGGCCGCCCGCCCAGCGGAGCGCGCAGGAGCTGGACCGGCCGACCGGCCGGCTGGAGGGCCCGTACACCGAGCAGCCGACGCGGCGCACGGCCGGAGGGCCCGCGCAGGCGTCGCGCCCGGGGCGGCGCCCGGCCTCCTCACGCCCGGCGCCCCCGCGCACCGGTGGTTCGCAGTCCCGGGCGCCGCGCAACGGGTCCCGGCCCGGACGGCAGGACCACGCTCCGAAGGGAACGAACGGCAGGCAGGCCTCACGGGCGGGTGTCCGGACGACCTCGGCCGGGAAGGGCGGCAAGAGGCGGCCCGCCAATCCGCGGCTGCTGCGGCAGAGGCTCGTCGTCTTCGTCGTGGTGACGCTGCTGGTCGCGCTGGGGATCGCCGCCGCCCAGGGCTGCCAGGGCCCGGCGCGCGGGGCGGAGCACACACCGTCACGGACGTACGACGGGGATGCGGTCCACCCGGTGTCGCGGGCGGACGCACCCTCGTAGGTCAGGAGGCCGCTGCGCGGGTCGCGTAGAAGGCGACGGCGGAGGCCGCGGCGACGTTGAGCGAGTCGACCCCGGCGTCCATCGGGATCCGTACGTGGGCGTCGGCGGCGGCGAGCGCTCCGGGCGTGAGGCCGTCGCCCTCCGTGCCGAAGACCAGCGCGAGCTTCTCGTGCCGCCGTGCCACGAGTTCGTCCAGCGTGATCGACGTGTCACTGAGGCAGAGCGCCGCGGTGGTGAAACCGGCCTCACGCAGCAGGGCGATGTCCTGGGGCCAGGACGTCAGACGCGTCCACGGGACGTGGAAGACGGATCCCATCGAGACCTTCACGGCACGCCGGTAGAGCGGGTCGGCGCAGCGCGGGGTGAGCAGGACGGCGTCGACGCCCAGTGCGGCCGCGTTGCGGAAGGCCGCTCCGAGGTTGGCGTGGTCGACGATGTCCTCGAACACGGCGACCCGCCGTACGTCGCCCTCCTCGGGGGACAGCAGTGCGCCGACGCCGGGGAGCGGCTTGCGCTGCATGGAGGCGAGGGCACCGCGGTGGACGTGGTACCCGGTGACCCGCTCGGCGAGGGCGGGGGTGACCGCGTAGACCGGTGCCGTGGCCTCGTCGATCACATCGCGCATGACGTCGGTCCACTTGGCGGAGAGCATCATCGACCGCATCGCGTACCCGGCGTTCGCCGCGCGCCGGATCACCTTCTCGCCCTCGGCGATGAAGAGTCCCTCGGCGGGTTCCCGCCTGCGCCGCAGCTCGACGTCGGTCAGGCCGGTGTAGTCGCCCAGACGCGGGTCGTCGGGGTCGTCGACGGTGATGAGTTCAGCCACGGGGTTGCCACTGCCTTGTCGGGATCGTGTGGGGTGAGGGAGGGGGGTGCCGCCCGGCCGGGCCGGGAGGTCCGCCGCTCAGTCCTCGGTGCCGACGGGCCGGTCCGTGCCGACGGGCCGGTCCGTGCCGACGGGCCGGTCCGTGCCGACGGCGACGACGTCGCCGATGACGATGACGGCCGGGGGGCGGACCTCTTCCGCGACGGCCCTCTCACCGACGTCGGCGAGGGTCGCGTCGACCCTGCGCTGGGCTGCCGTGGTGCCCTCCTGGACCAGGGCCACCGGGGTGTCGGGGGACTTCCCGTGGGCGATGAGGGCCTGTGAGATGGGGCCGATCTTGTCGACGGCCATCAGGAGGACCAGGGTGCCGCGCAGTCGCGCGAGGGCCTTCCAGTCGACGAGGGAGCGCGGATCGTCCGGCGCCACATGGCCGCTGACCACGGTGAACTCGTGCGCCACACCCCGGTGGGTGACCGGGATCCCGGCCGCGCCCGGTACGGAGATCGAGCTGGAGATCCCCGGGACGACCGTGCAGGCGATGCCCTCGGCGGCCAGCGCCTGCGCCTCCTCCATGCCCCGCCCGAAGACGAACGGGTCGCCGCCCTTGAGGCGGACCACGGATCTGCCGGCCTTGGCGTGGTCGATCAGCGCCTGGTTGATCGCCTCCTGCGCCATGTACCGGCCGTACGGGATCTTCGCGGCGTCGATCACCTCGACGTGCGGCGGGAGTTCGTCGAGGAGATCGCGCGGGCCGAGCCGGTCGGCGATGACGACGTCGGCCTCGGCGAGGAGGCGCCGGCCCCGGACCGTGATCAGGTCGGGGTCGCCGGGGCCGCCGCCCACCAGCGCGACGCCGGGAGCCCGGGTGCGGTGGTGCGGGGCGGCGAGGGTGCCGTCGCGCAGCCCCTCGACGATCGCGTCGCGGACCGCAGCGGAGTGGCGCGGGTCGCGCCCCTGCGAGGTGGTGGTGAGGACGGCGACCGTGATGCCCTCGCTGCGGCCGGTGGCGGGGGTCCAGGCGGTGGCCGCCTCCGCGTCGTCGCTCCGGACGCACCAGGTGCGGGTGCGCTCGGCCTCGGCGGACGCGGCGTCGTTGGCCTCGGCGTCCGACGACGCGACGAGGGCGTACCAGGTGTCGGTGAGGTCGCCGTCCTGGTACCTGCGCCGCTCCCAGCGGATCTCACCGGTGTCGGCCATCGCCTCGACCGACGGGGTCGCGGACGGGGAGACCAGGGTGATGTCGGCCCCTGCCGCGATGAGGGCGGGCAGCCGGCGCTGCGCGACCTGGCCGCCGCCGACGACGACGACGCGGCGCCCGTTCAGGCGCAGTCCGACGGGGTAGGCAGGGTGATCGTCATGCTCGGCCATGGTCGTGCGGGCTCCTCGTGCAGGGTGCGGTGTGCTGCGGGCCGCTGCGGCGGTGGAGCGGCGGTGACGTGGGCGGGGTGGGGCGGTAGCGCGTGGGACCACGATACGGGGTGGCGGGGGCGGGTACCGGGGCGGTACGAAGGGGCCGCGGGCCGCCCACCTGGGCTCCGTGGCACCCCTGGTCCGGGATCCGTGGCACCCCTGGTCCGGGATCCGTGGCACCCCTGGTCCGGGATCCGTGGCACCCCTGGTCGGGGACCCGTGGCACGCCCGGAACGGGCTGCGACGCCGCACCCCGGACCCGGCCCGTGACACACCCCGGACCGGGTGCGTGACGCACCGCGGAACGGGCTTCGTCCGGGCCGTGGCGACAGGCCTCCGTCCGGCCCCGGTGGCGGGCCGGACCCCCGCGCGGCCGGTCCCGGTGACCGCGGGCCGGTCCGCACCCCGCGCAGAGCCTCGCCGAGGCACCCGCGCGCCCCGCGAGGCGGGGTGGTGGCCGGGCGGGCCCGCATGCCCCACGGGAACGGACCGGCGGGACGCCGGACGGCTGCCCGGAACGGCCGGTCGGGCACGTCCGGGCAGGGCGTCGGCTACTTCTCCGTGACGCCCGCGGAGTCGAACGTCGCCACCTCGTGCATCGCGCGGGCCGCGCTCTGCACGATGGGGAGCGCGAGCAGCGCGCCCGTGCCCTCACCGAGACGGAGGTCCAGGTCGACCAGCGGGCGCAGCCCCAGCTTGTTGAGGGCGGCGACATGACCGGGCTCCGCGCTGCGGTGGCCCGCGATGCACGCGGCGAGCGCCTCGGGTGCGATGGCCCGGGCGACCAGGGCGGCCGCACCGGCGCTCACGCCGTCCAGGATCACCGGCGTACGCAGGGAGGCGCCGCCCAGCAGGAAGCCCGCCATGGCGGCGTGCTCCAGGCCGCCGACCGCGGCCAGCACCCCGATCGGGTCGGTCGGGTCGGGCTGGTGGAGGTCCAGGGCACGGCGGACGACATCGACCTTGCGGGCGTGCATCTCGTCGTTGATCCCGGTGCCGCGACCGGTCACCTCGGCCGGGTCCATGCCGGTGTAGACGCAGATCAGTGCGGCCGACGCGGTGGTGTTGGCGATGCCCATCTCACCGGTGAGCAGGCCCTTGTTGCCCGCCGCCACCAGATCGCGGGCGGTCTCGATGCCCACCTCGATCGCCGCGAGCACCTCCTCGCGGGTGAGCGCGGGGCCGGTGGTGAAGTCGGCCGTTCCGGGCCGGACCTTCCTGGGCAGCAGGCCGGGCGTGGCGGGGAGTTCGGTCGCCACACCCACGTCGACGACACAGACCTCGGCGCCGACCTGGGCGGCGAAGGCGTTGCACACGGCGCCGCCACCGAGGAAGTTGGCGACCATCTGGCCGGTGACCTCCTGCGGCCACGCCGTCACGCCCTGGGCGTGAACGCCGTGGTCGCCCGCGAAGATCGCCACGGCGGCGGGTTCCGGAACGGGCGGCGGGCACAGCCGGGACAGCCCGGACAACTGGGCGGAGATGATCTCCAGCATGCCGAGCGCGCCGGCGGGCTTGGTCATCCGCTTCTGGCGTTCCCACGCCTCGCCCAGTGCCTTGGCGTCCAGGGGGCGGATGCTGGAGATGGTCTCCTGGAGGAGGTTGTGCGGCTCCTCACCGGGCAGGGCACGCCGGCCGTACGTCTCCTCGTGGACGACCCAGGACAGCGGGCGGCGCTTGGACCAGCCCGCCTGCATCAGCTCGGGTTCCTCGGGGAACTCGTCGACGTATCCGACGCACAGGTAGGCGACGACCTCGAGGTGCTCGGGCAGGCCGAGCGCGCGGACCATCTCCCGCTCGTCGAAGAAGCTGACCCAGCCGACGCCGAGGCCTTCGGCACGGGCGGCGAGCCAGAGGTTCTCCACGGCGAGCGCCGAGGAGTACGGGGCCATCTGCGGCTGGGTGTGCCGGCCGAGGGTGTGCCGGCCGCCGCGGGTGGGGTCGGCGGTGACGACGATGTTCACCGGGGTGTCGAGGATGGCCTCGATCTTCAGTTCCTTGAACTGCTTGGCGCGGGCCTTGGGCAGCGACTTGGCGTACGCCTCGCGCTGGCGCTGGGCCAGTTCGTGCATGGAGCGGCGCGTCTCCGCGGAACGGATGACGACGAAGTCCCAGGGCTGGGAGTGGCCGACGCTCGGTGCGGTGTGCGCCGCCTCCAGGACCCGCAGCAGGACCTCGTGCGGGATGGGGTCGCCGCGGAAGCCGTTGCGGATGTCGCGGCGCTCCCGCATCACCCGCAGGACGGCCTCACGCTCGGCGTCGTCGTAGCCCGGGGCCGGAGGGGAGAAGGGGGGCTCCTCGGCTTCGGCGGGTGCCTCTTCGGGCCCGGCCTGGGCTCCGTCGGCGGGCGCCGCCCCTGCTTCGGCGGCCTCGGACCCGGCGGCCGCGGGCCGGTCCACGGCCTCGTCGGCCGGGGCTTCCTCGGCGGTGGCCCCGGCCGGGACCTCCGCGTCCGGGACCTCTGCCGGGGTCTCCGCCACCGGGGTCTCCGCCTCCTGGGGCAGGACCTCGGCCGTCCCGTCCTCCGGGACCTCGGCCTGCGGAATCCCGACGGCCTCGGGTGCGGTGCCGGGCTCCGCTTCGGCGGGGGCCCCCGGACCGGCCTGCGGTACGTCGACGGGCTCGGGAGCCGGCGCGGCCTCGGCCGCGGGCTGCTCGGCGGTGGCCGCTTCCGGCACCTCCGGCACCTCCGGCGCCGACGGTTCGGGGACGGCGACCGGCTCGGGCTCCGCCACGGCGACGGGGTCCGGTGCGGGCGCGGGGGCGGCCTGCTCGGCCACGGGTGCCGGGTCGGGCTCGGCGACGGTCGCTCCGGAAACCTCCGCGGGCGCGGCGGGAACCACCGGCTCGGCCGGGGCTGCGGCCTCGACGGGGACCTCGCCCGGCTGCTCGACGGCGGTCTCGACGGGAGCCTCGGCCGGTACGGCGGCGGGGGCCTCGGCGAGGGCCGCGGGGGGCTGTTCCTCGGCGAGGGCCACTATCGGGACCAGCGAAGGCTCGACCGGGGCCTGCGAAGGCTCGGCCGGTACCTCCGGCGCGGCAGCCGCCGGCTGCGGGGCGACCGTTTCTGCGGATGCGGCGGGCTCGGCGGGTACGGCCGCCTCGGGCTCGACCGGCGCGGCGGCCTCGGGCCCGACCGGGGCCACGACAGCGGGCGCCTCGGGCTCGACCGGGGCGACAGCGGCGGGCGCCTCGGGGGCGACAGCGGCGGGCACTTCGGGCTCGACGGGGGCGGCGGGCGCTTCCGGCTCCGCCGCCTGCTCGGGAACGACGGCCGGCGCGGGCGCCGCGACCGGCTCCGGTGCCACGGCCGGCTCGGGCGAGTCCCAGGCGGGAGCGCCCTGGGGCGGGATCTCCCCCAGCTGGGGACCCGGCAGCGCGGACGCGTCGGCCACCGGGACGTCGAGGTACTCGGGGCCCGCCGTCGGCGGTCCGGCGTGCCGCACGGGCGCGGGGTGCTGCGGGCCGGCCGGTCCCCGGTCCGCGAGCGAGCGGACCACACCGCCGGTCGGCGGCCCCCCGTAGGTGGGCGCCTCGGTGGACGAGGGGCCACGGTGCAGCGGGCGCCGGGCCGGCGCGGCCGCCACGGGGACCTGGACGGGCGTGTGCGCGGGGATCCGTACGCCGTTGACGTCCGTGACACCGGACCCGTGCGTGCCGTGCGCGGCGTGGCCCTGCGCGGGGATCTGCTCGTGCGCACCCACCGGTGCGGCGGGCGCGTCGCTCCAGGCGCCCTGGGCCGCGGGCATCAGGAGGAGGTCGTCGTCCTCGGCTGCGTGCTCGGAGGGTTCGAGGTAGGTGTACGCGCCCGGGGCGGGGATGCCCGGCTGCTCCACCATGCCTGCGTTCTCCGGCAGTCCCTCGCCCGGGATCTGGCCGGTGTCAGTCATGCGTACCCCTCGCCCATCGTCAGTGCTCCTTCGCCCTTAGCCCGGGATGCCCGAACCACGGGACGCCGGTGCTCGTCAACAAGAACGAGCGGGCTCCCCGCGCGGCACGAAACGCGCGCGGAGGTATACATTCTCGCGGTCGTTCGCCGCCGCGGCAGACAGTTCTGCCCCGGCTCGCTGTGGACTGCGCCACGTTGCGCGTCCCCCGGCTGCGCCGTACCACATCGCGGACCAAAACGGTCCACTTTTCCGGACATTGACGAACGAACCGTCGAACAGCCGGGCGCGGTACAACAATCGGTCAGCCTACCTCGCGCTCCCCCGCGAACGGTTCAGGGGGCGAGGTCGGAACGCACCGCGGAGAGCAGGAACACGACGGAGCGCTCGCGTTCCGCCCAGGCGGAGGTGTCCAGTTCGACGGACTGGAGCAGCGCGCACTCGACCGTGTATCCGTTCTCGGTGAGGGCGGCGCCCAGCACCTCGGCCTCGTCACGGTGGGAGGCGTGGGTGACGATGCGTTCCGGCCGCCGCTCGGCGACCGCCGTGACCACACGGGCCCCGCCGCCGCCGATCCGTACGACATCGGGTTCGGGGAGGCTCTCCAGGACGTGCGGGGCCGTGCCCCTGACGATCTGGAGGCCCACCTGGAAGGTGCGGGCGGCCTCCGCGGTGCGCGCGCAGGCCTCGGGGTCGCTGTCCACGGCCAGGACCGCGGCGCCGAAGCGGGCCGCCTCCACGGCGAGGGCGCCGCCGCCGCAGCCGATGTCCCAGACCAGGTCACCGGTACGGGGACCGAGTCGGGCCAGCTGGGCGGCGCGCAGACCGGGCGACTCCCCCTCGCCCCGCTCCCCCGCCGAGCCGTACGCCGTGGCGGGCAGGGCCCAGCCGCGGACGCCTTCGGGCCCGGCGGGCCGGCGGCCCGCGATCCAGGCTCCGGCGGCGGCGGTCTCGGGGCCGCCGCCGATCGCGATGACCACGTTGGGGTCGCGCCAGGTGTGGTCCGCCGTCTTGTCGGAGGTCAGGACGGTGACCCGCTCGCGTGCGGTGCCCAGCTCCTCGCAGATGACGAAGGTGCGGTGGACGTGGTCGAGCAGCAGGGCGAGCTCGGCGGGGCCCGCCCCGGGGGACGTGAGGACGGCGACCTTGTGGTGGGCGCGGATGACGTTGACCGCGCGGCGCAGGGTGCGCGGGTGGGCGACGACGATCTGGGCGTCGTCCCAGGGCATTCCGGCGCGGGCGAAGGCGGTGGCCACGGACGACACGGCGGGGACGACCTCGACCTCGAGGCCGTGTTCGGGCTTGCGCAGGGTGCGTACGACGCCGAAGAAGCCGGGGTCGCCGTCGGCGAGGACCACCGCGCTCCCCCGGTGGCCGGCGATCCTGCGGGCGGCCAGGTCGACGCTGCCGAGGCGGATGCGTTCCGCGCGCTCGGGGACTTCGGGGAGCGCGAGGTGGTGGCCGGCACCGGCGACGAGCGTGGCGGCCGAGAGCGCGGCGGTGGCCGCCCTGGTCAGTGGCGAGCCGTCCCAGCCGATCACCGTGACCCGGTCGGCCATCGTCGTCAGTCTCCTGGGGTGTGAGCAGGCGGGATCTCCGCGCGGGACGGGCGGAGCAAGGGTGAGCGTATCCGGTCCGTACGAACAGCCCGCCGGGGGCTCCCGGGGCCCGGGAGAGTGGGGTCAGTTCCAGTCGTCGTACGTGCCGTAGCCGCCCGCGTCGGCCAGTTGCTCCGCCACGCCCTCCAGGTCCTCGGGCAGGAGTCCCCAGACGATGAGGTCGGTCCTGATGTCGGTCCATCCCCCGTCCTCGGTGGCGGTCCTCGCTATGCGGGCGTTGCGCAGGACGCCTTCGCTGATGCAGCCCAGCTTCTGGGCGACCTGCTGGGAGGCGGTGTTCCCGGCGGGGGTGCGCAGCTCGATGCGCTCGAAGCCCTGGTCGCGGAAGAGCCACTCGGCGACGGCCAGCACGGCCTCGGTGGCGTACCCCTCGCCCCGGGCCCAGGGGGCGGTGATGTAGCGGACCTCGGCGGCCAGCGTGCGCCGGTCGGTGTTGAGGAGCCGCACGGAACCGACCAGGCGCTGGGTGAGGAACTCGGTGACGGCGAAGACGATGCCGTTGCCCTGGGAGCGTTCGGCGGGCGCGATCCTGCGGACCCACCGTTCGGCGTCGACCTGGGTGTAGGGGTGCGGTGCGTCGGTCCAGGCGGTGACCAGCTCGTCGTTCATCATCTCGATGTACGCGGGGACGTCGGCCATGTCGAAGGGGCGCAGCACCAACCTGTCCGTGCTGATGGAGATGGACGGGAAGGTGGTATTCATGCGCAGCTCCATGCCGAAGACCGTGTAAAGCCACCAGCATGCAGCATCGGACCGCGGGCGCGCATGGCCGGGTCGGCACGGCGGAGCCCCGCACACCCGGATGCGGGCGTGCGGGGCTCGTGGGGCAAGTGGCGCCGGTGTGTCAGGACTTGGCGGGCTCGCCGAAGGCGGGGATGATCGAGCCCTTGTAGGTGTCCTCGATGTACTTCTTGACCTCGTCGGAGTTCAGGAGCTTCGCGAGCTTCTGGACGCGCGGGTCGTCCTCGTTGCCCTCCTTGACGGCGAGGAAGTTGGCGTACGGGTTGCCGTCCGCCTTCTCCAGCACCAGGGAGTCCTGGCCGGGCTTGAGGTCGGCCTCGATCGCGTAGTTGCCGTTGATGACGGCGGCGTCGACGTCGTCCAGGGCGCGCGGCACGGTCGCGGCCTCGATCTCCTTGAACTCCAGGCCCTTCTTGTCCGTGATGTCGCTGAGCTTGGCGTTGGTGCCGACGCCGTCCTTGACGGTGATCAGCCCGTTCTCGGCGAGCAGCTGGAGCGCGCGGCCCTCGTTGGTGGTGTCGTTCGGGACGGCGATGGTCTGCCCGGGCTTGATGTCCTTGACGTCCTTGACCTTCCTGGAGTAGAGGCCGAGGGGTTCGAGGTGGACGTCGACCACCGGGACGATGTGGGTCTTGTTCTTCTTGTTGAAGTCGTCCAGGTAGGGCTTGTGCTGGAAGAAGTTGGCGTCGACCTGGCCGTTCTCGGTGGCGGTGTTCGGCAGGACGTAGTCCGTGAACTCCTTCACCTCCAGCTTGAGGCCGGCCTTGTCCGCCAGGTTCTTCTTGACGTAGTTGAGGATGTCGGCGTGCGGCGTCGGGGACGCGGCCACGACGAGGGCCTTGGAGGTGTCGGCGCCGGCGCCGCCCTTGGCGGCCGGGTCGGAGTCGGTGCCGCAGGCGCTGAGCCCGAAGGCGAGGGCGGCGGTGGCTGCGGCGGCAGCGGTGATCTTGATGTTCCTACGCACGAAGAGTGCCTCTTTCCGGTGGTGACGGTGGTGCGCCCGGACAAGGAGTTCGGGCTTCTGGGGGAGAGAAGTCAGGAGGTGGCGCGGCCCCGGCGGGCCAGCAGGCGCACGGCCACGTCGCCGATCAGCTGGACCACGGTCACGATGACGACGAGCAGCACGACGGTGATGAGCATGAACTGGTTGTCGAAGCGCTGGAATCCGTAGGTGACGGCCTTGGAGCCGAGCCCTTCGCCGCCGACCGCGCCGGCCATCGCGGAGTAGCCGATGAGGACGATGACCGTGGTGGTGACGCCGGAGACGAGGGAGGGCAGCGCCTGCGGCAGCAGGACCTTGCGGACGATCGTCGGGATGGATCCGCCCATCGACTGGACGGCCTCGACGAGTCCGTGGTCGACCTCGCGCACCGACGTCTCGACGAGCCGCGCGAAGAAGGGGATGGCGCCGACGGCGAGCGGGACGATCATCGCGGACGGGCCGATGAAGGTGCCGACGACCCAGGTGGTGAAGGGGATCAGGGCGATCAGCAGGATGATGAACGGCAGGGAGCGGCCGATGTTCACGATCACGCCGATGACCTTGTTCACCACGGTGTTCTGGAGCAGTCCGCCCTTGTCGGTGAGGACGAGCAGGATGCCGAGCGGCAGCCCGCCCACGACGGTGACGAGCGTGGACCAGAGCACCATGTAGAGGGTGTCGACGGTGCCCTGCGAGAGCAGCGGCTGCATTTCGGACCAGGTCACTTCGCGGCCTCCTCGGTGATCGCGGCGGGGGCGGGGACGGCGGCCGGGCCGCCGTCCACGATCTCGGCCTGGAGGCCCTGCTCGCGCAGGAAGCCGATCGGTACGACGTTCTCCTCGAAGCGGCCGGGCAGCTCGATGCGCATGCGGCCGATCTGCCTGCCGCCGACGGTGTCCATCGCGGCACCGAGGATCGAGATGTCGATGTTGTACGTCCGGGAGAGCTGCGAGATCACCGGCTGCGCGGCGGCCTCGCCGTGGAAGGTGACGTCGACGACGGTGGACCCGGGGCCGGAGGCGGTGCCGCCGACCGGGAACAGCTCGTGGGCGAGCTCGGAGCCGGGGGTGGCCAGCAGCGCGCCGACGGTTCCCGACTCGACGACGCGGCCCTTCCTCATCAGAGCGGCGGAGTCGCAGACGGTCTTGACGACGTCCATCTCGTGCGTGATGAGCAGGACGGTGAGGCCGAGCTCCTTGTTGAGGTCACGCAGCAGGTGGAGGATGGAGCGGGTGGTCTCGGGGTCCAGCGCGGAGGTCGCCTCGTCGGAGAGCAGCACCTTCGGGTCGCCGGCGAGGGCGCGGGCGATGCCGACGCGCTGCTTCTGGCCCCCGGACAGCTGACCCGGATAGGCCTTCGCCTTGTCGGAGAGTCCGACGAGGTCGAGGAGTTCGAGCGCCTTGCGGGTGCGGGCCTGTCCGGAGACCCCGAGGATCTCCAGGGGCAGTTCGACGTTGTCCCGGACGGTGCGCGAGTCCAGCAGGTTGAAGTGCTGGAAGACCATGCCGATGCGGCTGCGCGCCCGGCGGAGTTCCTTGCCCGCGCGGCGGCCCCGGCCGGCGAGGGCCGTGAGGTCCTGGCCGGCGACCGTCACCGTCCCCGAGGTGGGACGTTCGAGGAGGTTGACGCAGCGGATGAGGGAGGACTTTCCGGCGCCGCTCTGTCCGACGACGCCGTAGACCTCGCCCTCGCGGACGTGCAGGTCCACGCCGTCCAGGGCGGTGACCTCCCGGCCGCGCGACTGGTAGACCTTCGTGAGGCCCGAAGTGGTGATCACAGGGTTTCCGTCACTGTCGAGTGCGCGGCGCGGTGTCCGCCGGGCACGGGGCATTCGTCTGGTGGGACCGTTCTCGGTGGTCGACCGGTGGGAGTCGCGGCACGGTCCGGCTCAGGCGGATCCGCCGGGCACGGGGCGTGGCCGGGCGGACCGGGTCCACCGGTGCGGACGGCACGGACTCGGTCCCGCTTCGGGGCGCGGGTTTCGGTCGGGGGCCCTCAGAAGGCGCGCATTCGACACATACAACGAGCACCGGGCGTCAGGATCGCCTCGGTCGCAGGGCTGCGGTAGCTCGTCGTGGTCATGCCCCAAGTAAAACAGACGTAACGTTCGGCGAACCCGCCGTGTCCGTATAGCGGACGGCGTGCCCCGTGTGCCTCCCCGGGCCACGAGCACCTCGTGCACCGCCGTGACCTGCGTGAACGCCGCCCCGGTCCGGCCGTCGCAGCGGTGGCTCCGGGATCATGCGCGACGTGCCCTGTGGCAAAGGCCACGATTCCTGGACACCGTGCGCGTACGCCCGGGAGCCGGGCCCGCACGCGGCGGCCCCGGCGGTCCGTAATACCCTCACTCCATGCTTGACGTCCTGACGGTCGCGGTCGGCGTGACCGCGCTCGCCCTCGCCGCCTGGTGCGGATTCGCCGCCTACCGGGACCAGCCCACGAAGGACTGGCACTTCATCGGCATGGCGGTCGTCTCCGTGCTGGCGCTGGCACAGCTGGTCGTGGGGATCGTGCAGCTGGCGCGTGGCGAGCGGCCCGAACAGGGCATGACGATCTTCATCGCCTACCTGATCGGCGCCTTCGCGGCCGTGCCCGCGGCGGGTTTCCTGTCGCTGTCGGAACGGACCCGCTGGGGTTCGGCGACGGTGGCGGCCGGTGCGGTCGTCCTCGCCGTCCTCGAAGTGCGGCTCTACGACATCTGGGGAAACTGACCATGAGTGACACCGACCGCACGGGAGCGCCCGCCTCACCCGCCCCGCACGACACCCCTCCGCCGAAGCAGCAGTTCGAGCTCGGCACCGGGCCGGGGCGGGTACTGGTCTGGTTCTACGGGGTGTTCACCGTGGCCGCCGCGTCCCGCTCCGTCGTCGAGATGATCATGGACTTCGGCAAGGCGCCGCTGGCGTACGTCCTGTCGGCCGTGGCCGCCGTCGTATACGGCTTCATCACGTACTCACTCGTGCGGGGCGGGGAGAAGGCGCGCAGGGCGGCGCTGCTGTGCTGCGCCGCCGAGCTCGCGGGCGTACTGGTCGTCGGCACCTGGACGCGCCTGGAGCCGTCCGCCTTCCCCGACAGCACCGTGTGGTCGGAATTCGGCATGGGCTACCTGTTCATCCCGGTGATCCTTCCGGTCACCGGGATGATCTGGCTGCGCCGCTCCCGTACCGCCTGAGACCGCGGCGTCCGGTCCCGCGGTGACGGGAGCCGGTCGGGCACCCCGGGCCGGGCCGTGGTCGCGGGAGCCGGTCAGGCGCTCGCCGCGTACTCCGGCGCGGTGGCGTCCTTCTCCAGGAGGACCAGCCGGACGCCGTCGCCTCCGGTGGCGTTGCCCACCCGGGCGTAGCCCGCCTTGCGGTAGAGCCGCAGATTCCCTTCGCTGCGCTCCCCCGTGTGCAGCCGGAAGCGGGTGGCCGAACGCCCGTCCGCCAGACCGGATTCCGCGGCGCGCAGGAGGCGCCCGCCCAGGCCGTGGTTGCGGAGCCGGGGGTGGACGCAGAGCTTGCCGATCCGGCCGGTGCCGTCCGCGTCGGTGAAGCCCCGCACCGAACCGACGACTTCGTCGCCGAGCCGGGCCACGAACACCAGGTCCGTGCCCACTTCGTCCCGGACCGATTCGAGGGTCTGGACGAGTGGGTCGATCCGGTAGTTGCCGTAGAGCTCCGCCTCGCTCTGGAAACAGAGGTACTGGAGTCTGAAGATCTGCTCGACGTCCTGTGCCGTCGCCGCCGAGATGATCACGCTCATGCCCATGTGTGCATGCCTCCCGCTCACCTGGTCCGCCCGGTTGTCTACCGCTCCATTCCCCGCGGGTCAGGAGCTACAACCTCCGCCGCGAGCATTCTGCGCAGACATCCAAGGCATCGGGAACGCATAGGGCCCAAACTGCCCTGTGACATACCCAACTCCCCTGCGATTTCCCGGTACGTCGGGTCGTGGTCGGCCAGCAACGCCTGGAGTAAGCGAGGACATCTCCCGGGCAGCCGTCCCACCGCGGCGCGCAGCGCCCTGCGTTCGTCGGCTCCCACCGCGATCCGTTCGGGGCAGCCGGCCCGGTCATCCGGGGGTCCGCCCGCCGTGTAGGCGCGTTCGCGCCGGGCCTTGCGGCGGGCCGTACGCGCCTCGGCCCGGACGGCGGCGCGGACCCAGCGGGCGGGGTCGGCGGGCAACTGCGGACCGGGCCGCTCCAACAGCCGTACCCACACCGCCTGTTCCAGGTCCGCGGCCTCGACACCGGCGCCCTGGGCCTCGGCCCCCGCCTCGGCCCGCACCAGGGGGCGCAGGACGCGGACGGCCTCCCGTACCCGGTCGCCCGCCCTCCCGGCCGCGGCGGCGGGGGCGGGAGCATGATCAAGAAGAGTCATGCCCCCTCAACGCTCCCCGCGCGCGGCCGGTTGCCGCGCGCCGGGAGCTCCACCCGACCGGGGCACGCGGCCCGGACGGCTGACGCGTGCGGACCCGAGGGGCCCCGACCGCGGTGTCCGCCCCGGCCCGTTCCGCGAGGGGGGCGCGGGCGACGCGTCCCCGTCTCAGCTGCCGGCGAAGTCGGCGGCGGCGAGCAGGGCGGTGTCGGGGTTGTCGGAGAAGATGCCGTCGATCCCCGCCTCGAAGTACGCGCGCAGGGCGCCGAACGCGTCGCCGTAGGCGTTCGGGTCCGTGCCCCGCCGGAAGTCGGCGGGCAGGAAGGTGTTCTCGTTGCGCATCGTGTAGGGGTGCAGGACCAGCCCCCGGGCGTGCGCGTCCGCGACCAGGCTGGTGGGGGTGGTCAGCCGTCCCGCACCGTCCCTGGGGATGACCAGGTCCAGCGTGGGGCCGATGCCCTGGGCGAAGGACGCGATCCACTTCAGCCCCGCGGGCTTCACCAGATCGGCCACGGTGCGGGGGTCGCCTGCCTCCACGAAGTCCCAGGGGCGCTCGGCGGGTCCGGACAGCAGGACGACGCGCGGGGTGGCGACCAGGCGGGCCAGCCGCTGGATCGAGCCGGGTTCGAAGGACTGGAGGATCAGCGCGGAGTCCGCGCGGTGGCGGCCGTGGCGGCGCAGCAGCCGGGCGAGCGGCTCCTCCAGGCCGAGCCCGAGGCCCCTGAAGTAGGACGGGTGCTTGGTCTCGACGTAGAGCCAGACGGGCGTACCGCGCCTGCGGCCCTCCGTGTCCGCCCAGCGCAGGACCTCCTCGAACGTCGGGATCTCCCAGCGGCCGTCGTACAGGGTGTTCCTCTGGCGGTTGCCGGGGATCCGCTCCTCGGCGCGCAGCGTCTTCAGCTCGGCGAGGGTGAAGTCCTCGGTGAACCAGCCGGTGAGCTTCACCCCGTCGACCAGCTTCGTGGCCCTGCGGTTCGCGAACTCGGGGTGCTCGGCGACATCCGTGGTACCGGTGATGTCGTTCTCGTGCCGGCAGACCAGATGGCCGTCCTTGGTGGGCACGAGGTCCTGCTCGATGAGGTGCGCCCCCATGTCCAGGGCCAGCTGGTAGGAGCCGAGGGTGTGCTCGGGCCGGTAGCCGCTGGCGCCGCGGTGGCCGATGACGGTGGGCACGGGAAGGTCCCGGTACGAGCCGTGTCCGCCGCCGTGTCCCTTCGGCGCGCCACGCCCGGCGGCGTGCGCGGTGCCGGAGAGTCCGAGGGCCGTCGTGCCGAGGACGGCGGCCCCCAGGAGGGTCCGCCGACCGGGTGCGGTCTGCGCGCGCTCTGTCATGAATGCTCCTCGCCTGTGATGTCCGGCACCTTCGGGGGAGGCTTGATCGTAGGCAGCTACGCCATCGGTGGGGCGGCCCGTGGACGAACATGGCGGAAACACACGTCAACACTGCGTATCGGCTCGGTGAACCCGATGTGCGCGGAGGCGGTACCCGCGAGTATCGTCCTCACCTGCACAGACCCTCGCGAATTACCGCCCCGGCCATCCGGCCACGACACCGGAGGATGCGTTGTCCCGACTCACGGTCATCAAGGCAGTGCTCGGACCGATCCTGCGCCTGCTGTTCCGGCCTCAGGTGGAAGGCGTGGAGAACATCCCGGGGTCCGGTCCGGTGATCCTCGCGGGCAACCACCTGACGTTCATCGACTCGATGATCATGCCGGTCTGCTGCGACCGGCCGGTGTTCTACATCGGCAAGGACGAGTACGTCACCGGCAAGGGCCTCAAGGGTCGGCTGATGGCGTGGTTCTTCACGGGCTGCGGCATGATCCCGGTGGACCGGGACGGCGGCCGCGGCGGTGTCGCGGCGCTGATGACGGGCCGTCGGGTGCTGGACGAGGGCAACGCCTTCGCCATCTACCCCGAGGGCACCCGCTCCCCCGACGGCCGGCTCTACCGGGGCCGTACGGGTATCGCGCGGCTGACCCTGATGACCGGTGCGCCGGTCGTCCCGTTCGCGATGATCGGCACGGACAAGCTGCAGCCGGGCGGCGCCGGACTGCCCCGTCCGGGCAAGGTCACGGTCCGCTTCGGTGAGCCGATGGAGTTCTCGCGCTACGAGGGCATGGACCGCGACCGCTACGTCCTGCGGGCGGTCACGGACTCCGTGATGGCCGAGGTGATGCGGCTGTCCGGACAGGAGTACGTGGACATGTACGCGACGAAGGCCAAGGCCGCCTGACCGGGGCGGCCCCGCCCCGCCGCCCCCGGCCGGCTCACTCGTCGGGGATGATGCCCTCCTCCAGCCGCTGGTCGCGCAGCAGGAACCACGCGGAGACGGCGGTCGCCAGCAGGACGACGGCGCCGACCGCGGCCGACACCCGCAGTCCGTTGACGAACGCCTCCTGGGCCGCGACGACGAGTTCGCTCCCCTGGTGCGCGGGAAGGTGCTGCGCCGTCTCCACGGCCCCGCCCAGCGACTCGTGGGCCGCTGCCGCGGCGGAGGCGGAGATGCCCTCGGGTGTTCCGAAGCCCTTGTAGACACCGGTGACGATGGACCCGAGCAGCGCGATGCCGAGGGCGGCGCCCAGCTCGTACGCCGTCTCGGACACCGCTGACGCCGAGCCCGCCTGCTCCTTCGGGACGCTGGAGAGGATCACGTCGGAGGTGACCGTGAAGGCGAACCCCGCGCCGACGCCCACCACCAGGAGGAGCACCCCGATCAGGGGGTAGCCGGTCTCCTTGTGGATCACGGTGACGACGGCGAGCGACACGCCGATGGCGCCGAGCCCGAGGGCGACCACGGAGCGCACGGAGTAGCGGCGTGCCACCCTTCCCGCCAGCAGCCCGGCCGTCACCGCGCCGACGGCCGCGGGCAGTTCGGCGAGGCCGGCTTCCAGCGGCCCCCTCCCCTGGACCAGTTGGAGGAACTGGGAGAGGAAGAAGACGATCCCGGACAGGCCCAGGATGGTCAGGAGGTCGGCGAGGACCGCGCCGGAGAAGCCCCGGTGGTGGAAGAGCCTCATGTCGAGCAGCGGGGCGGGAAGCTTCAGCTGGCGGCGCACGAACCAGGTGACCGCCAGCACACCGCCGACACCCGCCGCCCCGTTCTCCCAGCTCACCCCGTGTGCGGCGGCCTCCTTGATCGCGTACACGACACCGATCATGCCGACCAGCGACAGGCCCACACTGGGCAGGTCCCAGGGGCCGGGCGCGGGGTTCTTCGACTCGGGGATCATCTTGATGCCCACGGCGACGAGGACCGCCATCACGGGCAGGTTGATGAGGAAGACCGAGCCCCACCAGAAGTGCTCCAGCAGCAGCCCGCCGACGACCGGGCCGACGGCGGCGCCCGCCGAGGCCATGGCGCCCCAGATGCCGACGGCGAGGCTGCGTTCGCGCGGGTCGTGGAAGAGGTTGCGGATCAGGGCGAGCGTGGACGGCATCAGGGTGGCGCCGGCGACACCGAGCAGGGCCCTGGCCGCGATCATCATCTCGGGGCTCGACGCGTAGGCGTTGAGCACGGAGACCGCTCCGAACGCCGTGGCGCCGGTGAGCAGGAGCTTCTTGCGGCCGATGCGGTCACCCAGACTGCCCATCGAGACCAGGAGTCCGGCGATCACGAAGGAGTAGACGTCGCCGATCCAGAGCAGCTGGGTGGCGGTCGGTTCGAGGTCCTCGCTGAGGAACGGGGTGGCCAGGCCGAGGACGGTCGCGTCGACGGCGACCAGCAGCACGGCCAGGACGAGGACGGCGAGGGCGATCCACCGGCCGGGGTGGTGCGGGTCGCCCGTGACGCCCGCCCTCGAAGGGGTGCTGCTCATTTCTCCACGCTCCGGCGTGCTCCGCCCAGGAGCAACTCGACGATCATGTACGGGAAGTCCTGCGCGGCGACCCGGCCCGCCTGGACGGACCAGGCGCAGCTGCCGATGAGGCCGTAGAGGGCCTCGGTCAGCCAGGCCGGGGTGAGGTCGATCCGGAACTCGCCGCGCTCCTGGCCGCGCCGGAAGAACGCCGAGACCCGGGCGTCGAGACGGCTCCAGCCCTCGTTGACGTCATCGCCCTCGAAGAGCTGGTTCTCGGTGACGAGGAAGGACAGCAGTCCGGCACCCGGCTGGACGGCGGCGATCAGCCGCCGCAGCCCGTCCTCGGCACTGCCCTCGTCGAGTCCCGCGGCGTCGAGGGCGGCTTCGAATTCCTGGATGCCGAGGTTCTCCAGCGCTCCGACCAGGGCGTCCCGCCCGGCGAAGTGCCGGTGCAGGGTGGCACGGCCGATTCCGGCGGCTTTGGCCACCTCGTCCATGGTCGCCGTGGATCTGCGGCTGAGCAGGGCGGCGGCGCTGCGCAGCACCTGCTCGCGGTCAAGAGTCATGAGACGACATTAGCCCACTTGAGACGTCGATGTCTCATTCGCCACGCGCTTCCGACCGCTTCCCTTCCTGGATAACCCCCCGTGGGCGGGCCGGACGGTGTCCCTCCCGCATTTCACCCGGGCGGCGGGCGGGGCACCATGGCGGCATGAAGCCGCTGCTGCTGATCGACATCGACGGTCCGCTGAACCCGTACGCGGCGCTGGCCCGCCCGACCGCCCCCGAGGGCTACACCCTCCACCGGATGCGGCCCACCGGGTGGAAGGAGGGGGTGGCGCTGCCCGTCCTGCTCAGCACCGGGCACGGGCAGGAACTGCGGGCGCTCGCCCGCCGTTACGAACTGGTCTGGGCGACCACCTGGATGGACGAGGCCAACGAGTGGGTCGGCCCGCGCATCGGGCTGCCCCCGCTGCCGTACATCGACTGGCCCGCCGTGCCCGTGGTCCCGGCGGACGGTACGTACTGGAAGACGCGTCCGGTCGTCGACTACGCGGACGGCAGGCCGTTCGCGTGGATCGACGACGAGATATCCGGCCTCGACACGGCGTGGGTCGCCGCGCACCACCCGGGGCGCGCCCTCCTGCGGCGGATCGACCCCTGGGTGGGGCTGACGCGGGCCGACTTCGAGGCCCTCGCCGGGTGGGTGGCGTAGCCGGCCGGGCCCGACCCGCCGCGCGGCGGGTTCCGGAGCGGGCGCGAGTACGGCGCGCGGATCAGCTCCAGGGCAGTGAGGCGCGGTGGCGCCAGTACGCCTCGGGCTCCTCCACCAGGGCGGCCAGCCGGTCCAGCCGGTCCGGGTCCAGGTCGAGCAGCGGCGCGTGCAGGTTGGCCGCCAGCTGGGTGGCGGTGACCGCGCCGGACAGGACGACTCCGGCCCACGGCTGGTGGAGTGCGAGCGCCAGGGCGACGGCGTCGGCGTCCAGTCCGGCCTCGGCCCCGATCTCCCGGACGACGGCGGGAGCCTCGGTCCCGGCGAGCCGTCCGTTGGCGGCCGCCTCCTTGACGATCACGGTGACCCCCGCGTCGTGCGCCTCGGCGAGGGCCGCCCCGGCGGAGGTCTCCAGGGCGTTGTAGGTGGCCTGGACGGTACGGAAGAGGGGCTCGCCGTCCACGGTCACGGCGAGGGCGGCCCGGATCGCGTCGGCCTGTCCCGGGCCGCTCGCGGAGAAGCCGACGGTGGTCCCCTCGGCGGCCAGCTCCGCGAGGCGCGCGTGCAGGTCCTTGTCGCCGAGTGCCGGGCTGTCGGCGGTCAGCGAGTGGACCTGGTAGAGGTCGAGCCGGTCGCCGAGCAGTCCGGCCGTCTCCGCGCGCTGGCGCTCGAAGGCGGCGAGCCCGTGGTCCTTCACCTCGTGCGTCTCGGCGTCCACCCGCCAGTCGCCGGTGTAGGTGTAGCCCCACTTGCTGCCGATGACCACGTCCGTCGCGTCGGGTCGGGCGGTCAGCCACTCGGCGAGGAACTCCTCGGCGCGGCCGTAGGAGCGGGCGGCGTCGAAGTAGCGCACGCCCTGGGCGTAGGCCGCGTCCAGGAGTTCGTGGGTGCGGGCGCGCAGCGCGTCCACCCCGCGGTCGCCGGGCAGGTCGCGGTCGCGGTGCGGGGTGATGTAGCCGGGCCTGCCGACGGCAGCCAGGCCGAGCCCGATGTGTGAGGTCGGGGTGGTCGCTCGGTTCAGGCGGGCGAAGGGCATCGCGGGCTCCTCTGGGTCGGTTCCGAACGCCTTCCCGTCAACGTAGCCCGCGATGCCTGCGAATCATCCGCGCGCGGTCGCCCAGGCGTGCTGCGTCACCAGGTCGGCCTTCACCTCGGCCAGCTGCACGGCGACGGCCGAGGGGGCCGTCCCGCCGCGCCCGTCGCGGGAGGCGAGCGCGCCCGGCACGTTCAGCACGGTGCGCACCTGCGGGGTGAGGTGCTCGGAGATCTTCGCGAACTGCTCGTCGGTGAGCTCGTCCAGCTCGATGCCCTGCTGCTCGCAGACCTTCACGCACTCGCCCGCGACCTCGTGCGCCACCCGGAACGGGACGCCCTGCTTGACCAGCCACTCGGCGATGTCCGTGGCGAGCGAGAAGCCGGCCGGGGCCAGTTCCTCCATGCGCTCGCGGTTGACGGTGAGCGTCGCCATCATGCCGGTGAAGGCGGGCAGCAGGACCTCCAGCTGGTCCAGCGAGTCGAAGACGGGCTCCTTGTCCTCCTGGAGGTCGCGGTTGTACGCGAGCGGGAGGGCCTTCAGGGTCGCCATCAGCCCGGTCAGGTTGCCGATGAGGCGGCCGGACTTGCCGCGGGCCAGCTCGGCGATGTCCGGGTTCTTCTTCTGCGGCATGATCGAGGAGCCGGTGGAGAAGGCGTCGTGGAGGGTGACGAAGGAGAACTCCTTCGTGTTCCAGATGATGATCTCCTCGGCGACGCGGGAGAGGTTGACGCCGATCATCGCGGTGATGAAGGCGAACTCGGCGGCGAAGTCACGCGAGGCGGTGCCGTCGATGGAGTTGGCGGCGGAGCCGCCCTCGAAGCCGAGGTCCGCGGCCACGGCCTGCGGGTCGAGCCCGAGGGACGATCCGGCCAGCGCGCCGGACCCGTAGGGCGACACCGCGGTCCGCCGGTCCCACTGGCGCAGCCGCTCGGCGTCCCGGGACAGGGCCTGCACGTGCGCCAGGACGTGGTGGGCGAACAGGACGGGCTGGGCGTGCTGGAGGTGTGTGCGGCCGGGCATGGCCACGTCCGGGTGCGCCTCGGCGAGCCCGACCAGCGCGTCCTGGAGTTCGGCGACGAGTCCGCCGAGGATCCGGGCGTGGTCGCGCAGGTACATGCGGAAGAGCGTGGCGACCTGGTCGTTGCGGGACCGGCCGGCACGCAGCTTCCCGCCGAGGTCCGGGCCCAGGCGCTCCAGGAGCCCGCGCTCCAGCGCGGTGTGGACGTCCTCGTCGGCGACGGTGCCAGTGAAGGAGCCGTCCGCGACGGCGGCTTCGAGCGCGTCGAGCCCGTCGGTCATACGGGTCAGCTCGTCGTCGGTGAGCAGTCCCGCGCCGTTGAGCACCCGCGCGTGCGCCCGGGAGCCCGCGATGTCGTACGGCGCGAGCCGCCAGTCGAAGTGGACGGAGGCGGACAGCTTGGCCAGCGCCTCGGCGGGGCCGTCCGCGAAACGGCCGCCCCAGAGGCGTACGTCGCTGTTTCCGGTGCCGTTGCTCACTGCGGTGCTCCTCGGGAGTGCAAGGGGTGTGCGTCCGCCTGACCGCCACGGACGGCATAACTATGCGGCATCTCGTATAGGTTGTCAAAGTGGCTGGTCAGGTCAGGCGCGGAGGAAGAGGGACACCTTCACCGCCGGCTCCGGCGAACGGCCCGGGGCACGCGGACGGCTGGGCCGTACGGAGCAGGCGCGGTGGGGGCGGTACGCCGCTGCCCGTACGGTCCGGAGCATGCGCAGACTCCTGGTGACGGCATCGGTCCTCCTGGCTCTGGCCGGTTCGCTCGCGGCGCGGCCCGCCGGTCCCCCGCCCCTGCCGGAGCGGCTGGCCGACACGGGCGGCGGCACCCAGCTCCTCACCGCCGAGGCCCCCGGCACCGACTCCACCACGGGCACGCTCACCTGGTGGGACCGGCGCGGGAGCGGCTGGGTGGCGGCGGGCTCCGCGCCCGCCCGCTTCGGGGCGAACGGTCTGGCCGACGGGGACACCCGCGTCCAGGGCACGAACACCACGCCGACGGGGCTGTACGACCTGCCGTACGCCTTCGGGACCGGGAGCGCGCCGCCCGGCATCCGCTACCCCTACCGCCGGGCGGGTGAGGACGCGTGGTGGTGCCAGGACAACGCGTCCCGGTCCTACAACCGCTGGGTGGAGCCGCGGCCCGCCGACTGCCGCCCGGACGAGGCCGAACACCTCGTCAGCTACGCCACCCAGTACGCCCGCGCGCTCGTCATCGGCTTCAACTACCACCGGCCGGTACGGGGCAGGGGCGCGGGGATCTTCCTCCACGTCGACGGGAAGGGGGCGACCGCCGGCTGTGTGTCCGTGCCGGCGGCCGCCATGGACCGGATCCTGCGCTGGGCCGACCCGGTCCGCCGTCCGCACATCGCGGTCGGGACGGCGTCCGGCCCGACCGCCATCACCCGCTACTGAGGGCCGCGGTCGTTCTGCGCCAGCCTCAGCAGGTGGTCGGCCAGCGCCTGGCCGCCGTTGGGGTCACGGCTGATCAGCATCAGCGTGTCGTCCCCGGCGATCGTGCCGAGGATCGCCTGGAGTTCGGCCTGGTCGATGGCCGAGGCGAGGAACTGGGCGGCGCCCGGGGGCGTACGCAGCACCACGAGGTTGGCCGACGCCTCCGCCGAGATGAGCAGCTCGGCGGAGAGCCTGCGCATCCGCTCCTCCTTGGCCGAGCCCCCCAGCGGCGCCTGCGGGGTGCGGAAACCGCCCTCGCTCGGCACCGCGTAGATGAGCTCGCCGCCGGTGTTGCGGATCTTCACCGCGCCGAGCTCGTCCAGGTCGCGGGAGAGCGTCGCCTGGGTGACGCTCAGCCCGTCGTCGGACAGCAGCCGGGCCAGCTGGCTCTGCGAGCGCACCGGCTGCCGGTTCAGGATGTCCACGATCCTGCGGTGGCGTGCCGTGCGGGTCTGTGGCACCGACGGCCCGCCGTGGTCGGATTCCTGCGCCTCGGTCATCGTCGTCGCCTCATTCTCCGGTTCGTCACTCGCCGGATCGTCCGTCCCCGTTAGCCGCGTCGAGGGCTCCCGGCAGAATCCGCAGGAACGCGTCCACCTCGGCGTCACCGATGATCAGCGGCGGCATGAGCCGTACGACGTCCGGCGCGGGTGCGTTCACCAGGAGTCCGGCTCCCTGAGCCGCCTGCTGCACCTGCGGTGCGAGGGGCCCGGTGAGCACGATACCCAGCAGCAGTCCCGTGCCGCGGACGTGGGAGACCAGCGGGTGTCCCAGTCCCTCGACACCGTCCCTGATCCGCTCGCCGAGCCGCTTCACGCCGTCCAGGACGCCGTCGGCCGCCAGGGTGTCCAGCACGGCCAGACCGGCGGCGCAGGCGACGGGGTTGCCGCCGAACGTCGTGCCGTGCTGACCGGGCTTCAGCAGGTCGGCCGCGGCGCCGAACGCGACGGCGGCGCCGATCGGCAGGCCGCCGCCGAGGCCCTTGGCCAGGGTGACCACGTCGGGCTCGACGCCCTGGTGCGCCTGGTGTTCGAACCAGTGGCCGCTGCGGCCGACGCCGGTCTGCACCTCGTCGAGGACGAGCAGCGTGCCGGTGGCCCGGGTGATCTCCCTGGCCGCCTCCAGATAGCCGGTGGGCGGTACGACGACACCGTTCTCGCCCTGCACCGGTTCGATGATCAGCAGCGCGGTGTCGGTGGTGACCGCCGCCCGGAGCGCCTCGGCGTCGCCGTACGGCACGTGGGTGACGTCACCGGGCAGGGGCAGGAACGGGTCGCGCTTGCCCGGCTGTCCGGTCAGGGCGAGGCTGCCCATGGTCCGGCCGTGGAAGCCGCCGTCGGTGGCGACCATGTGCGTACGCCCGGTCAGCCGGCCGATCTTGAAGGCCGCCTCGTTGGCCTCGGCGCCGGAGTTGCAGAAGTAGACCCGGCCCGTGCGGCCGAAGAGCTGAAGCAGCCGCTCGGCGAGCGCGATGGGGGGCTCGGCGGTGTAGAGGTTGGAGACGTGGCCGAGGGTGGCGATCTGCGTGGAGACGGCCTCGGTCACCGCGGGGTGGGCGTGGCCGAGCGCGTTGACCGCGATCCCGCCGACGAAGTCGAGGTACTCGGCCCCGTCCGCGTCCCACACCCGGGCGCCCGCGCCGCGCACCAGGGGCAGCTGCGGGGTGCCGTAGTTGTCCATCAGCGCACCCTGCCAGCGCTGTGCGAACTCCTGGTTGCTCATGACTCCCCCTGCGCGTCGGGCCGTACCGCGACGGGGGCGGTGTCGGGCACGACCATCGTGCCGATCCCCTCGTCGGTGAAGATCTCCAGCAGGATCGAGTGCTGGACCCGGCCGTCGATGACACGGGCGGTCTCGACACCGTTGCGTACGGCGTGGAGGCAGCCCCGCATCTTGGGCACCATGCCGCTGGAGAGCTGGGGCAGCAGCTTCTCCAGCTCGGTGGCGGTGAGGCGGCTGATGACGTCGTCGCTGTTGGGCCAGTCCTCGTAGAGGCCCTCGACGTCGGTGAGGACCATCAGCGTCTCGGCGTTCAGCGCGGCGGCGAGTGCGGCGGCCGCGGTGTCGGCGTTGACGTTGTAGACGTGGTTGTCCTCGGCCGAGCGGGCGATGGAGGAGATGACCGGGATCCGGCCGTCGTCCAGCAGTGCCTGGATCGCCCCCGCGTCGATGGCGGTGATCTCACCGACCCGTCCGATGTCCACCGCCTCTCCGTCGATCACCGGGCGGTGCTGGACCGCGGTGATCGTGTGGGCGTCCTCGCCGGTCATGCCGACGGCCAGCGGGCCGTGCTCGTTGAGCAGCCCGACGAGCTCACGCTGGACGCGCCCGGCCAGCACCATGCGGACGACGTCCATGGCCTCGGGCGTGGTGACGCGCAGCCCGGCCTTGAACTCGCTGACCAGGCCCTCCTTGTCGAGCTGGGCGTTGATCTGCGGACCTCCGCCGTGCACGACGACGGGCTTCAGGCCCGCGTGCCGCAGGAAGACGACGTCCTGGGCGAAGGCGGCCTTCAGCTCGTCGTCGATCATGGCGTTGCCGCCGAACTTGATGACGACGGTCCTGCCGTTGTGCCGGGTGAGCCAGGGCAGCGCCTCGATGAGGATCTGGGCCTTCGGCAGCGCGGTGTGCTTCCTCGCGGCGCTCATGAGCTGTACGCGCTGTTCTCGTGGACGTACTCGGCGGTCAGGTCGTTGGCCCAGATGACGGCGGACTCGTCCCCCGCCGCGAGGTCCGCGGTGATCGCGACCTCCCGGTAGCGCATGTCGACCAGATCGCGGTCCTCGCCGACGCCGCCGTTCCTGCACACCCAGACGTCGTTGATGGCGACGTTCAGGCGGTCGGGCTCGAAGGCGGCCCGGGTGGTGCCGATCGCGGAGAGGACCCGGCCCCAGTTGGGGTCCTCGCCGTGGATGGCGCACTTGAGGAGGTTGTTGCGGGCGATGCTCCGGCCGACCTCGACGGCGTCGTCCTCGGTCGCCGCGTTGATCACCTCGATGCGGATGTCCTTGGAGGCGCCCTCGGCGTCACCGATCAGCTGCCGGGCCAGGTCGGCGCAGACGCTCTGCACGGCCTGGTCGAACGCCTCCGGCGCGGGGGTGATCCCGCTCGCCCCGGAGGCGAGCAGCAGCACGGTGTCGTTGGTCGACATGCAGCCGTCGGAGTCGACGCGGTCGAAGGTGGTGCGGGTGGCGGAGCGCAGCGCGGTGTCGAGCGCGGGCGCCTCGACGTCGGCGTCCGTGGTGAGGACGACCAGCATGGTGGCGAGGCCGGGTGCGAGCATGCCCGCGCCCTTGGCCATGCCGCCGACGGTCCAGCCCTCGCCGCCCGCAACGGCCGTCTTGTGCACCGTGTCCGTGGTCTTGATCGCGATGGCGGCCTTCTCGCCGCCGTGCTCGCTGAGCGCCGCCGCGGCCTTCTCGATGCCGGGCAGGAGCTTGTCCATGGGGAGGAGCAGGCCGATCAGCCCGGTCGAGGCGACCGCGATCTCGCCGGCGCTGTGGCCGGTGAGGACCTCGGCCGCCTTCTCGGCGGTGGCGTGGGTGTCCTGGAAGCCCTGGGGCCCCGTACAGGCGTTGGCACCACCGGAGTTGAGGACGACGGCGGTCACCTCGCCGCCCTTGAGCACCTGCTCCGACCACAGGACGGGCGCGGCCTTGACGCGGTTGGAGGTGAAGACGCCCGCGGCGGCGCGGCGGGGCCCGTTGTTGACCACGAGGGCCAGGTCGGGGTTACCGCTCTCCTTGATCCCGGCGGCGATGCCCGCCGCCGTGAATCCCTTGGCTGCCGTGACGCTCACTGCATCTCCTCGTTCGCTTCTCCGCCCACGCGGTGGGACAGGGCGGCTCTGGTCGTTGGCCGCAGCCCGGCGGCTGCGCGTGCGTCGCTCATGGTGCGACTCCGATCGTGGAGAGACCGGTGTCCTCGGGGAGTCCGAGGGCGATGTTCATGCTCTGCAGGGCGCCTCCGGCGGTGCCCTTGGCGAGGTTGTCGATGGCGCTGATCACGATGATCCGGCCGGCCGCCTCGTCGTGGGCGACCTGGATCTGCACGGCGTTGGATCCGTGGACCGCGGCGGTGGAGGGCCACTGCCCCTCGGGCAGCAGGTCGACGAACGGCTCGTCGGCGAAGGCCTTCCCGTACGCCGCGCGCAGGGACTCGGCGCTCACCCCGGGCCTCGCCTTCGCGCTGCACGTGGCGAGGATGCCGCGGGGCATGGGCGCGAGGGTCGGGGTGAAGGACACGCTCACGGGCTCACCGGCGGCGGCTGCGAGGTTCTGGATCATCTCGGGGGTGTGCCGGTGGACCCCTCCGACGCCGTACGGGGTCATGTTGCCCATGACCTCGGAGCCGAGCAGGTGCGGCTTGGCCGCCTTGCCCGCGCCGGAGGTGCCGGAGGCCGCGACGACGACGGCCTCGGGCTCGGCGAGGCCTGCCGCGTACGCCGGGAAGAGCGCGAGCGAGACGGCCGTCGGGTAGCAGCCGGGCACGGCGATGCGCTTGCTGCCCTCGAGTGCCGCGCGGGCGCCGGGCAGTTCGGGCAGGCCGTAGGGCCAGGTGCCGGCGTGCGGCGAACCGTAGAACTTCTCCCAGTCCGCCGCGTCCCGCAGCCGGAAGTCGGCGCCCATGTCGACGACGAGCACCTCGTCACCGAGCTGTTCGGCGACGGCGGCGGACTGTCCGTGCGGCAGGGCGAGGAAGACGACGTCGTGGCCGACGAGCACCTGCGCCGTGGTCAGCTCCAGGACACGGTCCGCGAGCGGCCTGAGGTGCGGCTGGAGCGCGCCGAGCCGTTCGCCGGCGTTGGAGTGGGCGGTGAGGGCCCCGATCTCGACCTGTGGGTGGGTGAGGAGCAGACGGAGCAGCTCCCCGCCGGCGTACCCGCTCGCCCCTGCCACTGCCGCACGTACCACCATCGGAATTCCTCCTCATCGATGGCATGACTATACGCATCTATGCAGTTTTATGCAAAGAGTTTTCGGGGCTCCGGCTGGTCAGGGGCGGTGGCGCGGTGGAGGTGCGCACGGCGTGACGCGCCTCGCGCAGGGCCTCCGGATGCGCCGGGGCGGTCACCCGGTGGTGCGACCGGGTGGCCTCCGGCGCCTGCTGCGGCGGGCGCGGGTGAAGTTCGGTTACATGGCCTGGGGACCCGGCGGAGTACGGCGGGAACGGACCCGCAGGAAAGGGATGGGCGGCCATGGGCGAGATCGTCGACGAGATCGGCCGGGTGCGGCGGGAGGTCGGCACGCGCCGTGTGGGGTCGGAGGAGGCCGGGACGGTGCTGTTGCGGCGCACCTTCGACGCCGGTGCCGCCGAGGTCTGGAGCGCGGTGACCTCCCCGGAGCGGATCGCCCGGTGGTTCCTGCCGGTGACCGGGGATCTCCGGGCCGGCGGGAACTACCGGCTGGAGGGCAACGCCGGGGGCGGGATCCTGGAGTGCGTCCCCCCGGAGCGGCTGCGCGTCTCCTGGCTGATCGGCCCCGATCCCGGCTTCAGCGAGGTGGAGGTACGCCTCGCGCCGGAGGACGGCGGGCGGACGGTGCTGGAGCTGGAGCACGTCTCCGTGCTGCCCGAGGAGTTCCGCAGCCAGTACGGTCCCGGCGCGGTCGGTGTCGGCTGGGATCTGGCCCTCCTCGGGCTCGGCTGGCACCTGACGGGCGGCGGGATCGACAAGGAGGACGCGGTGGAATGGCAGACCTCGCCCGAGGCGAAGGCCTTCGTGGCGCGCTCGGGGGAGGAATGGGGCCGTGCGTTCGCCGCGTCCGGCGCGGACGCGGAGACCGTCACCGCGACGACCGTGGCGACGGTCGCGTTCTACACGGGGGAATGACCGCGGGCCGCAGGGGCGGGACCGGCGGCCTCCGGTCCGCGTGGCACCGTCCCCGGCCGCCGTACGTCAGTCGCGGTCGGCGGCCTGCGCGGCACGGGCGGCGTCGCGCTCCTTGATGCGTGCCGCCTCCTTGCGGACCTCCGCCTGGGTGGCGCGCTCCTTCAGCAGCCACTCCGGGCCGTCCTGCTTCAGGGCGTCGATCTGCTCGGTGGTGAGGGGCTCCGTGACACCGCCGCGCGCCAGGCCGGCGATGGAGACGCCCAGCTTCGAGGCGACCACCGGCCGCGGGTGCGGGCCGTCGCGGCGCAGCTCCTGGAGCCACTGGGGCGGGTCGGACTGCAGCGCGTTCAGCTCGGCGCGCGAGACGACGCCCTCCTGGAACTCGGCGGGGGTGGCTTCGAGGTACACACCCAGCTTCTTCGCCGCGGTGGCGGGCTTCATCGTCTGGGTGGTCTGGTGCGACGTCATGGTGTCCAGGGTATCGAGCATGTGCGGCGCCTCCGACCACGGCCGGTAACCTGGCGGGGTGACAGGCTCGGAAGTACCCCTCGCGTTCCGGCTCGCCTACGTCCCGGGCGTGACCCCGACCAAGTGGGTGCGGATCTGGAACGAGCGGCTGCCCGGTACCCCGCTGACCCTCGTCGGCGTACCCGCGGCCGACGCGTCGGCCCTGCTGCGCGACGGCGGCGCCGACGCCGGGTTCGTGCGGCTGCCCGTCGACCGTACGGACCTCAGCGCGATCCCCCTCTACACCGAGACGACGGTCGTCGTGATCCCCAAGGACCACGCCGCGTTCGCGGTCGAGGAGATGTCGGTGGAGGACCTCGCCGACGAGATCGTGCTCCACCCCCTCGACGACACCCTCGACTGGGAGCGCCCGCCGGGCCGGCCCGCGTTCGAGCGGCCCGCCACCACGGCCGACGCCGTCGAACTGGTGGCGGCGGGGGTGGGACTGCTCGTCGTCCCGCAGTCGCTGGCCCGCCTCCACCACCGCAAGGACCTCACCTACCGGCCGCTGACCGGCGTCCCCGAGTCGCGGATCGCCCTGTCCTGGCCCGAGGAGAAGACCACGGACCTGGTGGAGGAGTTCATCGGGATCGTCCGCGGACGGACCGTGAACAGCACCCGGGGCCGTCCGCCGACACCGCCGCAGCCCAAGGCGAAGCCCGCCGGGAAGAAGAGCGGGGCCCCGCACAAGCCGGCGGCGGGCGGGACCGCCCGGGGCGGCTCCGCCGGCTCCGGCGGCTCGAAGAACCCCAAGGGCGGCGCCCGGCGCGGGAAGCCGCGCCGCAGGCCGTAACGCGTACGGCACCCCCGCCCGTAGTACTTGCGAGCTACCCGCCAGGTGCACTCCTGAGCGGGACGCCGACCACACGGCCCTCTCCATAGCTTCTGTACCGGATTCAACGAGACCATCCGGTACGGAAGGACTTCACCATGGCGTCCCGCCCATGGAGCGGTCGCGCGCGGCGCGCCCTGCTCACCGCACTCGTCACGGCGGCCGTGGCGCTGCCGGTGTCGGGGGCCGCCCGCCCCGCCGCCGTTCCGGCACCCGTCCCGGCCACTCCCGCGCCGCTGGCCTCGGCGCGGCCCCCGGTGCTGGAGGCGAGGTACGCGGCGGCGCGGACGGAGATCGGGGCGGCGCGTGACATGGCCGCCCGCCACGGCGACCGGCGGCGGGCGGCAGCCCTCGCGGACATGGCGCGCCCGGACCGCACCTTCCTGAGCTTCGACGGCCGGGACGGCGGCCGCGGGGCGGAGGTCTTCGGCGACCTGTCCGGGGCCCGCCGGATCGCCGTACTGGTGCCGGGCGCCGGTGTGGACCTCGATCACTACGGGCGCCTACGGCGGGGCGCCGAGGCGCTCCTGGACGGACTGGGCGGCGGCTCCGCCGTCGTCGCCTGGCTCGGTTACCGGACGCCCGCCCTGCTGGGCCCCTCGTCCCTGACGGCGGGGCGGGCCGACGAGGCGGCCCCCGGGCTGCGGGCGTTCGCGGGGGAACTGGGCACGGCCCTGCCCGCCGCCAGGATCTCCCTCCTCTGCCACTCCTACGGTTCCGTGGTCTGCGCGCGGGCCGCGTCCGGGCTCGACGTCGCGGACATCGTGCTCTACGGGAGTCCCGGTACCGGGGCCGGGAGCGCCGCCGCCCTGCGCACCCGGGCCACGGTGCACGCGGGCGTGGGCGGGGAGGACTGGGTGGCCCGGGTCCCGCACACCGCCCTCGCGCTGCCGTTCGTCACGGTCGGGTTCGGGCCCGACCCGACGTCGCCGGAGTTCGGCGCCGAGGTGTTCGACGCGGGCGGCGCGGGGCACAGCGGCTATCTGGAACCCGGCTCCGTGTCGCTGCGCGGCCTGGCCGCGATCGTCTCGGGTACGGCCGGGGGCGGTCGTGCGTGAGCTCGTGCGGCGGATCGAGGGGGTGACGCCGCCGGACCGCGACCGGGCGGTCGACGCCCTGCGCGCCTTCGCCGTCCTGGGCGTGGTGTGCGGCCACTGGCTGGTGACGGCGCTGGTCGCCGACAGCGGCACGGTGCACGGCGCCAGCCCGCTCCGGCACATGCCCGGACTCGCCCCGGTCTCCTGGGTGTTCCAGACCCTGGCGGTCTTCTTCCTGGTGGGCGGCCGGGTGGCCGCGCGGGGGTACGCCTCGGCGAGGGCGAGGGGCGAGTCCTACGGGTACTGGCTGGCGGCCCGGGCGGGCCGCCTGTTCCGGCCGGTCGTCGCCCTGTGCGCCGTGTGGTCCGTGGCGGCCGGGGTGATGCTGGCCTCGGGCGTGGACGAGGCGACGGTACGCGCGCTGGCCAAGCTGGTGTGGTCGCCCCTGTGGTTCCTGCTGGTCTTCGCGGCGCTGACGGCCGCGACCCCTCTGGTGGCGCGGCTGCATCCGCTGTGGCCGCTCGCCGTCGTCCTGTACGCCGACCTCATCCGGCTCGGCCTCGACGGCCCCGCCGCCCTCGGCTGGATCAACGTGGCGGCCGGCTGGCTGGTCCCGTACTGCCTCGGGGCGGCGTGGGCGCGGGGCGCTCTCGCCGACCGGCGGACCGGCTGGGTCCTGCTCGCCGGGGGCGCGGCGGCCACGGCGGGGCTGGTGCTGTTCGCCGGATATCCCGCCGCCATGGTCGGGGTGCCGGGCGGTACCCTCTCCAACCTCGACCCGCCGACGCTCGCCGCCGTCACCTTCGGCCTCGCCCAGTGCGGTGCGGCGCTGCTGCTGCTCGGACGTCTGCGCCGGGTCCTGGCCCGGCCCGCGGTGTGGGCGGTGGTGGCCCTGCTGAACCTGTCCGCGATGACCGTGTTCCTGTGGCACCAGACCGCGATGATCGTGGTCACCTCGACCGCCCTGTTCCTGTACGGTCCGCTGCCGGGCCTGCACACGGCACCCGACGGCCCCGGCTGGGTGCTCGCCAGGCTGGCCTGGCTGCCGGTGTTCACCCTGGTGCTGCTGCTCCTGCGGTCCGCGTTCGGGCTGTACGAGCACCGGCGGGGCGGTCCTCGGAGGGCCGTGCGGTCCGGGCCCCCCGTACCGACCGGGGAGACGCACCATGCCTAAGCTGGGCGCCATGACGGGGGCGGGGGCCTGGGGCCGGGTGAGGGCGGGGCTGCGCGGGCTGCCGGGCGTGCTGCGCGAGGATCTGTGGAGCGCTCCCGTCGATCCGGTGCCGCCCGTGGGCGCGCCCGGCTCGCCGGTCTGGCGGCCCGCCTTCGGGATGCTGCTGACGCTCGGGGTGACGGTCGTGGCGGTGTGGCACGTGCCCGACCTGGTCCCCCACGGTGCCGCCGTGCCCGAGTACGCGGTGCTCCTCGTCGTGGCCCAGGCGCTGGCGCTCCTCACCGCGATGTGGCACCCGCTGTACGCCTGGTGGGCCTCGCTGGGCCTGATGACCGTCAGTGTGCGGGTCGTGGAGTCGGCGATGGCGCCCGGCGGGCTGTTCCCGTGGACCGGTCCCGAGATCGCCCTCCAGAGCTGCGCGCTGTTCCTGCTGGCGCTGCGGGTCCATCCGCGCCGGGCGGCCCTCGCGCTCACGCTGAGCCTGCTCGCGGGGCTGCTGTCCGGCGGCCTCACCACCGGGGCCCACCCCCTCTCCCTGGGGGCCGGCGCCCTGGGCTTCGTCACGGCCGTGGTGATCGGCGCCGTACTGCGCGCCCTGCGCGTGGCCCGCACCGAGCTGGTCGAGCAGTACGGGCTCACGGAGGGCGAGCGGGCCCGGCGCACCCTCCTGGAGGAGCGCAACCGGATCGCGCGCGAGCTGCACGACGTGGTCGCGCACCACATGTCGGTGATCTCCATCCAGGCGCAGGTCGCCCCTCATCTGGTCGAGAACCCGTCGGACGAGCTCAGGGAGAACCTCGCCGGCATACGGGAGAACGCCGTGGAGGCGCTGTCCGAGCTGCGCAGGGTGCTCGGGGTGCTGCGCTCGGAGGACGCCGTGGCGGACGGGCTGCGGCACGCCCCGCAGCCCACGCTCGACCGGCTCGGCGAACTGGTCGGAAAGGTCCGGGCCGCCGGCGTCACCGTGGTGGAGGAGACGACGGGGACACGGCGGCCGCTGCCGCCCGGGGTGGCCCTCTCGGCGTTCCGCATCGTGCAGGAGGCGCTGAGCAACGTGATGCGGCACGCCCCCGGAGCCCACGCCCGGGTGGAGGTCGGCTACCACTCCGCCGCCGTCACCGTCCGGGTCACCAACACAGCCCCGGACCCGTCCCCCGCACCGGCGGGCGGAGTCGGGCACGGGCTGCTCGGCATGCGGGAACGCACCGCGATGCTGGGCGGCGACCTCACCCACGGCCGCACCCCCGGCGGGGGTTACGAAGTAGTGGCGACACTCCCCCTGGAGGACCCCGCATGAGCATCCGCGTGCTGATCGCCGACGACCAGATGATGGTCCGTCAGGGTTTCACGGTGCTGCTGGACGCCGAGCCGGACATCGAGGTCGTCGGTCAGGCGGTGGACGGCCTGGACGCCCTCGACCGGGCGGCCGAACTGGCCCCCGACGTGGTCCTGATGGACATACGGATGCCCCGCCTCGGCGGCATCGACGCGACCCGCCGGCTCACCCGGGCGCCGGGCGCCGCCGTCCGGGTCCTCGTGCTGACCACCTTCGACCTGGACGAGTACGTGTACGAGGCGCTGCGCGCGGGTGCCTCCGGGTTCCTGCTGAAGGACGCCTCGGCCGCCGAACTCGCCCAGGCCGTACGGGTGGTGGCGGCCGGTGACGCCCTGCTCGCGCCGAACATCACCAAGCGTCTGATCGCCGAGTTCTCCCGGGTCAGCTCTCGTCCCCGCGCGCCCGGCCGGGAGCGCGTCGGCGACCTGACGGAACGGGAGACCGAGGTGCTCTCGCTGATCGCGCAGGGCCTGTCGAACGCGGAGATCGCGGTGTCCCTGGTGGTCGCGGAGCAGACCGTGAAGACCCATGTGAGCCGGATCCTGGTGAAGCTGGGCCTGCGCGACCGGACGCAGGCCGCGGTGTTCGCCTACGAGTCGGGGCTGGTGCGTCCGGCCGGTTACTGACCGGGGCTCACAGGGAGTCGTACACCGCGCCGACCAGCGCCATCTTGCGCGGGTCGTCGGCGATGTGCGGCCCCATGCGGTTCATGACGTAACCGAGGGCGATGCCGGCCTCGGGGTCGGCGAGACCGCAGGAGCCTCCCGCCCCGTCGTGGCCCACGGCACGCGGGTTGGGGCCGTAGGAGCCGGTGGGGCCGCTCAGCCAGAGGCCGAGTCCCAGCTCGGTCTCGTGGGCGAAGCCGGCTCCGAGTACCAGGTCACGGCAGCTGCCCTGCCCCTCGCGGACCCGCTCGGCCGCCTCCTCCGACAGGATCCGGGTGCCGCCGAGACTGCCGCGCCCGGCGAGGATGCCGTAGAGGGAGGCGACCGCGCGGGCGGTGCCGTGGCCGTTGGCGGCGGGAATCTCGGCGGCCCGCCAGGCGGGGGTGTTGGCGGCGGCGGTGCCGGTGCCCGGGTTGAGCAGGGAGGCGATGGCGACCGGTTCCATCCGGGCGAAGAGCGCGGCCTGTTCGTGGGAGACGGCCCTCGGCTGGACGAGCTCGGCGACCCGGTCCGCGTCCTTCTCGGGGAGGCCCACCGTGAAGTCGATGCCGAGCGGCCCGGTGACCTCCTGCCGCAGGAACTCCCCGGGCAGCAGCCCGGTGATCCGGCGGACGACCTCGCCGACCAGGAACCCGTACGAGATCGCGTGGTAGCCGGAGCGGGTGCCCGGCTCCCACCAGGGCTCGGTGGCGGCGAGCCGGGCGGTGGTCAGCTCCCAGTCGTAGAGCTCGGCCAGGGTGTGCGGATCGCGCAGGCCGGCGACCCCGGAGCGGTGGGAGAGCAGGTGGCGTACGCGTACCTCCCCCTTGCCCTCGGCGGCGAACTCGGGCCAGTAGGCGGCCACGGGGGCGTCCAGGTCCAGGAGGCCCCGGTCGGCGAGGATGTGGGCGCAGAGCGCGGTCGGGCCCTTCGTCGTGGACCAGACGTTGACCACGGTGTCCCGCTCCCAGGGGCGCGTGCGGTCCCCGTCGGCCCAGCCGCCCCAGAGGTCGGCCACGGGGTGCCCGTCGAGCAGGACCGTGACCGCCGCCCCCAGTTCGTCACGGTCGGCGAAGTTCTCCGCGAACGCGTCGCGTACCGCGGCGAACCGGTCGTCGCAGTGGCCTCGGATCTGCGGCACGGATCCCTCCTCGTCTCGGTGCCCCGCACCATACCGACTGGTCGGACCGTCGGGAAGGCACCGTACGGCCCGTTCCTTCCACCGGGTGAGGCGTTCAGCGCGGGGCGGCTTCGAGGCTGAGGCTCCAGCGGCCCGGCAGGCCGGTGATGGTCACGGCGGCGAGCGGGCGGACGTCGATGTTCCAGTAGGTCGGCGGCGGGGCCCTGAGCACGTAGACCAGGGCGGCGCGCACGACGGAGGGTTCGGCGACGGCGACCACGGTGCCCTCGCGGACCGGGCGGGTGTCCAGCCAGCCTCCCACCCGGGTGATGAAGGCGAACAGGGACTCGCCCCCGTGCGGGGCGGAGCGCGGATCGGCGAGCCAGGCGTCCACACCGGCCGGCTCGCCCGCGGCGACCTCGGACAGGGTCAGCCCCCGCCAGCGGCCCATGTCGCAGTCACGCAGGGCGGGCTGGACGAGCGGGGCGAAGCCGAGGGCGTGACCCGTGGCACGGCTGCGCGGCGCCGGCGAGCAGTAGCGCAGCTCGGCCGTGGCGCCGAGCCGCACCAGCGTGTGCGCGGCGAGCTGGACCTCGCGACGGCCGGCGTGGTCCAGCGGCCGGTCGTCGTCGAAACGCTCGGCGAGGAGGGCGGAACTGCGCGCTGCGGCGACCAGGGACACCCGAACACTCATGGGCGCGATCGTGGGGCCGCGCGCCCCGCCGGTCAAGAGGGCCGCCCGGACCGCCCGCCCGGCCGTCCTCAGACCGCCTGGAGGGACATCCACATGTCCGGCTCGGGGAGAGGGGTGAAACCGAGCCTGGCGTAGACCCCGTGGGCGTCCTTCGTGGCGAGCAGGAACCTGCGCACGCCCAGCCGCGTCAGGTCGTCCCGCACGGCGGTGACGAGCCGGGTCCCGAGGCCGTGACCGCGGGCCGCGGGGTCGACGTACACGTCGCAGATCCAGGCGAAGGAGGCGCGGTCGGTCACCACGCGCGCGTAGGCGGCCTGGTCGCCCGAACCGCGTTCGTAGGCACCGTAGTTGAGCGAGCCCTCGATCATCCGGTCATGGCTCTCGCGGGTCCGGCCCAGGGCCCAGTAGGCATCGGTGGACAGCCAGCGGTGTATGCGGGCCGGGTCCAGCCGCGCGGGGTCGTCGGAGATCTCGTAGCGCCGCTCGGCGCTGTCGTGGTCGGTCATCCCGGGAGGCTATCGCCCTCGCCCAGCAGCTCGTCGACGGCGGTGCGCAGCCTGCGCACCCCCTCGGCGATCTCGATGGCGCCCGAGACGGCCGCGAAGCTCAGCCTGACGTGCCCCGCGGGCGGTTCGGCGCAGTGGTAGGGGCGGCCGGGTGCGACGGCGACGCCGGCCCGCAGGGCGGCGGAGACCAGGACGGGCTCGCCGGCTCCGGGGCCGGGGAGGCGGAGCCAGATGCTGCCGCCGCCCGACGGCACGTGGGGCAGGGCGAGTTCGGGCAGCCGGTCGCGCACCGCCGCCGTCATGGCGGTGCGGCGGGCGCCCAGTTCGGCTGCGACGGTGCGCAGATGACGCTCCCAGGCCGGGGAGCCGACGAGTTCGAGCGCGGCCTCCTGGACGGGTCGCGGGACGAAGAAGCTGTCGACGACCTGGATGGCGCGGAGCCGTTCCAGGACGGGGCCGCGGGCGGCGAGCGCGCCGACCCGGAGGCTGGGCGATGTGATCTTGGTGAGGGAGCGCACGTGGACGACGACGCCGTCCGGGTCGTGGGCCGCGAGGGGTTCGGGCAGCGGGCCGGAGTCCGCGTGGACGAGACGGCGGGCGAAGTCGTCCTCGACGACGAAGGCGCCCGCCTGCCGGGCCGCCCGCACGACCCGTTCGCGGCGTCCGGGGGCCAGGACGGCGCCCGTCGGGTTCTGGAAGAGCGGCTGGCAGACGAAGACCCTGGCCCCGGTGGCCCGGAAGGCGGCTTCCAGCAGGTCGGGCCGTACCCCGTCGGCGTCCACGGGCACGGGTACCGGTCGCAGTCCGGTGGCACGGGCGGCGGCCAGCATGCCGGGGTAGGTCGGCGATTCGACGAGGACGGGGGCGCCGGGCGGGGCGAGCGCCCGCAGCGCGGTGGCCAGGGCGCTCTGCCCTCCGGCCGTGATCAGGACGTCGGACCCGGTGAGCGTGCCGCCGATCTCGCGGGCGAACCAGGCGCGCAGCTCGGCCAGTCCGTCGGTGGGCGGCCTGCCCCACGCCCCCGGCCGGCGTCCGGCACGGGCCAGGGCGGCGGCCAGGGCCCGCTCGGGCTGGAGGGCGGGGTGGAGGTAGCCGCCGTTGAACTCGATCACCCCGGGCGGCGGTGCGGCGAGGGTGACCAGGACGCCCGAGGCGTCGACGGTGCGCGGCACGACCTCGGGTCCGCCGTCCCCGCTGAGCGAGACCTCCTGCCAGGAGGTGTCCCCCGGGGCGGGTGCGGCGGCCCGGGCCCCGGCCCGGAAGGCCCCGGAACCGGGGCGGGTGACGACCAGGCCTTCCGCGGCGAGCTGCGCGACGGCCCGGGAGACGGTCACCGGGCTGACCTTGAAACGCTCGACGAGCGCCCGACTGGACGGCAGCTTTCCACCTGGCGAGTAGCGGTTCAGCTCACCCCTGAGGGAGTTGGCCAGCTCCGCCACACTGCTACGCTCATGCATGACAGCAGACAATAGCGCTACCGGCGATACCGCGATAGCGGTCGACACCGACCGGCAGCTCGTACGCCGTGGCCCCGGGAGCGGGGTGGTACTCGCCGGGCTGGGCGTTCTCGCCTTCTCCCTGACCTTCCCCTCGACGGTGTGGGGCCTGGAGAGCTTCGGCCCCTGGTCCCTGGTCGCGCTGCGCAGCGTGCTCGCCGCACTGATCGCGGGGGGCGCGCTGCTCGCGGGCCGGGTCCCGGTGCCCGAGCGGCGCCACTGGACGGGACTCGCCGTCGTCGCGGGCGGCGTGGTGGTGGGCTTCCCCCTGCTGACCTCCCTGGCCCTCCAGACCTCCACGAGCTCGCACGCGGCCGTCGTGGTGGGTCTGCTCCCCCTGACGACCGCGCTCCTCTCGGCCCTGCGCACCGGCTCGCGCCCGCCGCGCGCCTTCTGGATCGCGGCGTTCGCGGGTGCGGCCGTGGTGATCGCCTTCACGGTGCAGCAGAGCGGCGGAAAGCTGTCCGGCGGCGACCTCTACCTGTTCGGGGCCCTGCTGGTCTGCGCGGCGGGCTACACCGAGGGCGGCCGGCTGGCCGGGGTGATGCCCGGCTGGCAGGTGGTCGGCTGGGCCCTCGTCCTCACCCTCCCCCTCGCGGTGGCCGGCGCGGCCGTGGCCCTGCCCTTCGAACCGGTGCGCCTCACGGCGCACGGGGTCGTCGGTCTGGTCTGGGTGGCCGCCGTGTCGACCTTCCTGGGGCTGTACGTCTGGTACCGGGGCATGGCGGAGATCGGGGTCCCCCGGGCGAGCCAGCTCCAGCTGGCACAGCCGCTGCTCACCCTGGTCTGGTCGTTCCTCGCCCTGGGTGAGGAGGTGTCCACCGCCGCTCCGGTGGCCGCGGTAGCCGTCCTGGTCTGCATCGCCGTCACCCAGCGCGCGGGCCGAGGCACGCGCCGCACGGGAGCCGACACGCCCGTCCGGTCATAGAATTGACGGCATGGACCGCCACCCGTGAGGAGGTCACTCCCGATGGAGGCACATGCGGGCGACCGTCTGCTGACGCACGGCAGGACCGTGGGGCAGCACGACCGGGTCGCAGAGATCGTCGAGGTGCTGGGCGACGGGGGCGGCCCCCCGTACCGCCTGCGCTTCGAGGACGGGCACGAATCGATCAGGTCCCCGGGCCCCGACAGCGTCGTCCGGCACACCGCTCCCGAGGACCGGGACCGGTAGGACGCGCGGGCGCCCGGGGACACGAGTGGCCCCCGGCGCCCGCGGCCGGGCCGGACCTGGACGGCCCGCCCCTTCCGATCCCGACCGGCGTCCGATCCGGACCGGTGACGCGGGCGGGCCGGAGTCCGATCCGGACCGGCGAAAGGCAGCCGGGCCGAAGTCCGATCCGCACCGGTGGGAGGCAGCCGGGCCGAAGCCCGATCCGCACCGGTGGGAGGCAGCCGGGCGGCGGCGCTACCGGGTCCTGAAGCGGCGGTGGAGGTTGCGGGCCACGTAGACCCCCGGGCCGCCGAAGCCGACGATGTCGACGCGCCCGTCACCGGTGACGTCGGCGAGGAAGCGGGGGTGGCGGCCGACCCGCCAGGCACCCGCGTCGTCGTCGTACCCGAAACCCCGGCACACCAGCTGGGCCTGCTCGAACCGGCCGCCGCCGAGGCCGTGCGCCACCCAGACGCCCTCGTTCCCGAAGCCCACGATGTCGGGGCCGCCGTCTCCGGTGACGTCGGCGAGGAATCTGAGGTGCTTCCCGCCCGTCCAGCCCTGGGCCGTCCCGAAGTCGTTCAGGACGAGCTTCGACGGTGCGAACGTGCCGTCGCCGCGTCCACGTGACACGACGACGCCCAGCGGACCGAAACCGACGATGTCCGGTGCCCCGTCGGCGGTGGTCCTGAGCAGGAACCGGGGGTTCTCCCCGGCGGAGCTCCATCCCTGGTCGGTCCCGAAGTCGTCGTGGACGTAGAAGGGTTCGGCGAACGTCCCCTCCTCGTCCTGGTACGAGACCCAGACGCCGTCGTCGTGGAAGCCGACGATGTCCAGCCTGCCGTCCCCCGTGGTGTCGGCGAGGAACCGGGGATGCCGGTCCACCGACCAGCCACCCGCCTTCTCGTCGTGGCCGAACGCCCGCAGAGCGGGTTCGTCGGCGACCGGTGCGAACGTGCCCTCCTCGTCCTGGAGCGACACCCGGACACCGTCGTCGTGGAAGCCGACGATGTCCAGCCTGCCGTCCCCCGTGGTGTCGGCGAGGAACCGGGGATGCCGGTCCACCGACCAGCCACCCGCCTTC